>NZ_JBLIQL010000003.1:0-466438 GCF_047525655.1 Pontibacter sp. 13R65 | reverse complement strand
AGACTCGTTAAGGGTAAATATTCGGAGCGGTTTGGTTCTTTATCATTAGTAGTTTGCATACTAGAATAAAGAGCCGGCCGCTCTGTTTTGTTCCTACTACTATATTTTCAGAATAAGCTTTATTAAATACTATTGGTTTAAAGAATATAATTTATCTCGCAATAGTATATAAATAATCTGATATATTTTTCCTGTATTATAAATTAAGTATTTTGATATAGTATATTTCTGATAGGTCTGTGGTTAAGGCATTGGTAGCTAGTAGGTTATTTGTTACTGGAGCAACATAAAAATAATTTATCACAGCACCTGCTGCTGTACCTTTGTTACCTTAATTCCTGCCGATGATTACTAAATATAGCAACAGCTGGGGCAACAACTCTGGCTCCCAGCGGTATAACTCTTCTTTTAACAGCAATTTTTTTAGAACCGGAATTAATGTTGTAACTTTGAATGTTTTTTCAATTTATATATGACACGTAGACAATATTTTATAGTTATTTTAATACTGGGTGCTCTTTCAACCATTAGTCCTTTTGCAATTGATATGTACCTGCCTGGTTTTCCGGCCATTGCAGCAGATTTAAACACTACTATTTCTCAGGTTCAGTTTTCTCTTACCAGCTATCTAATTGGTATTTCGGCAGGTCAGCTGCTCTACGGCCCACTTCTCGACAGGTATGGACGTAAAATGCCTTTGTACATGGGCCTGGTTATTTACATCATCGCTTCATTGGGTTGCGCCCTTACCAACTCTGTCGAATCGTTGATCGGAATGCGTTTTTTACAAGCCATAGGAGGTTGTGCGGGTATGGTGGCAGCACAGGCGCTGGTGCGCGATATTTTTCCGGTTAATAAAACAGCGCAGGCTTTCTCGTTGCTTACACTGGTGATAGCTGTATCGCCTATGATTGCGCCTACAGTGGGAGGTTACATGACAACTGCTTTTGGCTGGCACTCGGTGTTTATTGCGCTGGCGGCCATTACTGCTCTTATTATGGCGGGAGTACACTTTTTCCTGCCGGTGGGCAAGGTGGCAGATCCCAGTATTTCGCTGCGGCCTAAACCCGTGCTCAACAACTTCCTGACAGTGCTCCGGCAGCCACAATTCCTGATTTATATGCTGGCCGGTGGTATTGCCACAGCGGCTCCTTTTGCCTACATAGCCGGCTCCGCCGATGTGTTTATGAACATTTACAATGTGAGCGAGCAGGAGTACGGGTGGATTTTCGCCACTATTGCTTTTGCCATGATTGGTTCTACACAGCTCAACCATGTGCTGCTGAAACGCTTTACCAGCCAACAGATTATTATAGTAACCTTGTATTACCAAACGGCCATTGGTCTGCTCATGGTGCTTGGCACCTGGTACGGCTGGTATGGCAAGTATAGTCTGGTAGCCATTATTTTTATATTCCTCACTGGCCAGGGATTAACAAACCCGAATGCAACAGCCTTGTCGTTGGCACCATTCTCGAAACACACAGGAAGTGCCGCTGCCCTGATGGGAAGTTTCAGAATGGCGATGGGCGGATTAGCGTCTGCTATTGTAAGTTTTCTGCACAACGGTACCACTATGCCAATGGTGAGCATTATGTTGGGGTGTGCGCTGGTGGGTCTGCTGATCTTGATGACCAGCACCCGGATCGTACGGTACCGCGCCAGCCGCCAAATGGTAGAAGAAGATACCTCTGTGGTACTATAGTTACCCTTAAGGCCAGTTAACGTAAATAGCCTCAGGAAGGGGTTTTTCATTAGAATAATTTGGTTTTGCAGAAGCTGCCTTGACATTTAATAAATTTTGCGGCAGCAAGCTACAGAGCGAACACTTTGCCTGGTGCAGCTACTGACGATTTTTTGTCTGAGCGTTCAGCGAGTTCAAAATCGTCTTGATTTTTTTGGTTCTTTTTGTATCAAGACAAAAAGAATAAGAAAGCCAGCTATGCAATAGCTTCATTCCGCTGTCACAGCAAGAAAAGCCGCTATGTGAACTTAGACTTAAAAGCTAATAACGACTGCTAAAGTGGCTATGCGAACTTTGACTAAAAGCTAATAGCGCCTGCTAACGAATCTCGCCCACGCTATAAAGTGAAACCGTTGGCATGAAAGTACGAGCTACAAGCTCGCACTAGCGAGGAATTTTAACCAGGAAGCTAATAGCGACTGCTGTTGGATCTCGCCCACAAGTTCCTTCCAAAATGACAAAAGGTGGATGATAAAGGACTATCTAATAATTCGCTACTACCGCACAAATTAGCTATAGTAATCTGGTTTTGCAGCGGTGAGGTACATTGGAGCAGCTGTTAATAGTCGTAACCATAGTAATTTTGGAATCTTGCAGGCAAGAGGCAAAAGCAAATGGGCCAGGAGGTGTAGGTGGTGAGCCTAAATAGCCACAGGCGCAATACGTGACAGATACAGCTCCTCTGCTAAAACCACTTTTGCTTACCAGCCATCAGAATCGTATTTTTAAAGCATGTATACACGAGAACAAGCATCGCAGCTGCGCCAGGCTTTCTGGACGGCCTTTGGACAATATATAGCGCCGCACCCTTCGGCCGAGGGGTTGCGCACCAATTGGGCAAATTATAAAACCGGCCTCAAGCATGTTTACTTCAGAATGCAGGCCGATAAAAAGTCGGCCTCTATTGCCATCGAGATTACCCATCCGGACCCTGAGATCCAGCTGCTTTTTTTCGAGCAGTTCCAGGAACTTCGCGCCATGCTGCACGATACAGTGGGGGAGGAGTGGGAGTGGGCCTTGCACACCACCGACGAACATAACCGCATTATCAGCAGAATTTACAAGGAGCTGCCCAGTGTAAATGTGTTCAACAAAGATGACTGGCCCGCCCTGATTTCTTTCTTTAAACCGCGCATTATTGCCCTCGACGAGTTCTGGAGCAATGCCCAGTACAGTTTCGATCCTCTGAGGTAAACAACTAAACCTGCTTTCTGTCTTCTTTCAGAATCTTACCTTTTCCGGTATTTGCTGCTCCGGCATGTGCCGTGGTGAGTAGGCGTACGAGCAGCTTCTATCCACTCCAGTCAGTTTTTTTGCAGCCTGTGTTCAGGAGTAGAGCGCTTGCCTGGTCCTGGCTTAGGAGTAAATGAAGATAATGCTTGTATGTTTAAACGTTTAAATTTAATATTAAGTCTGAATCAACTACAGAACAGGGTCGGCATGAAAAGGAAAGTATCGTTAAAGGATATTGCGCAGAAAGTAGGAGTATCTACTGCGCTGGTGTCTTATGTACTAAACGGGCAGGAACGCGAGAAACGGGTAGGAGAGGAAGTCGCCATAAAAATAAGAGCCGCCGCCAAAGAACTCAACTACCAGCCCAACCAGATTGCCAAAAGCCTGAAAAGCGGTAAAACACATACCATTGGCCTGATTGTAGCCGATATTGCCAATCCTTTTTCGGCCAACATTGCCCGCATTATAGAAGACGAAGCCAAGCAGCACAAGTACAACGTAGTATTTGGCAGCTCCGACGAAAACGCCGACAAAGCCTGGGACCTTATCAAGGTTTTGCTCAACCGCCAGATCGATGGGTTTATTATTGCCCTTACAGAACATGCCGAGGAACAGGTGCGGTACCTGCAGGAACATCATATTCCGTTTGTTCTTATAGACCGGTATTACCCTGATATAGAAGTAAGCTATGTAGCACTCGATAATTTTAAGGCCGCTTACGATGGAGTGGAACATCTTATCCAAAAGGGCTACAAAAGGATCGGGATGATAAATTATAATTCGGGACTTTACCACCTGCAGGAGAGAACCCGAGCTTACCGCCAGGCCCTTCAGGATTACAACATAAACCTGGAGGCAGATTGGTGTATAGAAGTAAACGAAGATCGCCTGAAAGAGGACATGGACCGGCACATGCAGGAGTTGCTATACGGAGAGCAGCCCGTAGAGGCACTGTTTCTGGCCTCTAATAAAATTGCTATCAACGGACTCAAGTTCATAAATGAGAAAAAGCTCCGGGTGCCGGAAGACGTAGCAATTATTGGTTTTGATCAGACCGATGCTTACGACCTGTTTTACTGCCCCGTAACGCACATCCGGCAACCAATGGCAGAAATAGGACGAAAGGCTGTGCAGGCCCTGCTTCAGCTAATAGACGGAAACCAAGCCCGTACCCAGCTCAACCTGGAGGCAACGCTGGTGGTGAAGAGCTCTTGCTAAGCTTCTACAAGGCAAAAACAGCTATTTCAATTATCAGCACCATCGTGTGCACGAGGAACCTGGCTGCCAAAAGGAGCAGGCTATATAGTTTGGTTTCGAAATGCTTTTGTGCTTAAACACTCGTTTCTGCGTAACATATGTAGTTAATTTGTACATCTTTGTCGTGTTATCTGTAGCTAACCTGTGTCTTCTATGAATTTATCTTCTGAGCAACCAGCTGTTATTTGTTTTGGCGAAGTGCTGTGGGACGTATCTCCTTCCACTGCCACACCGGGAGGCGCCCCCATGAATGTAGCCTACCACCTGCAGCAGCTCGGCATAAACGCCACTTTAGTAAGCAGAGTAGGTGCCGATGAGAAAGGCCAGCAACTGCTGCAGCACCTCCAAAACTGGGGCTTGTCTACGGCCTTTTGTCAGACAGATCAGGAACATAAAACCAGCGAAGTGCTGGTGCGCCTGGACGAGCACAAAGATGTAACCTATGATATTCTGTATCCTGTTGCCTGGGATTTTGTCTCTTTTGAGGAAGCACATGTACCCCTGGTACAACAGGCCGATGCCCTGGTGTTTGGCAGCCTGATTACCCGTCACGATGTATCGCAGCAGACCTTGCTAAGGCTCCTCGAGCTTTCTTCTTACAATGTGTTTGATGTGAACCTGCGGGAGCCGTACTACACCCCGGCAAAGCTGGCGCAACTTCTGCCGCACACTAACCTGCTTAAACTGAATGTAGAGGAGCTGGAGCTGGTAACCGGTTACTTCAATCAGAGCCTGAGTACAGAGCAGGAGCGCATAGCGCTATTGCAGAACCAGTTTAACATACACGAAATCATTCTTACCAAAGGCAGCAAAGGAGCTTCTTATTACACACCTAACGAAAACTTTCACCAAGAGGCTTTTGCGATTGAGGTGGCCGATACCATTGGCAGCGGAGATTCGTTTCTGGCTGCCTTTCTGGCAAAGAAGCTCCGGCAGCAGCCACCCGAAGCTGCGCTGGCCTTTGCCGCCACTCTCGCTGCTTTTGTAACCATGCACCACGGCGCTTGCCCGCCCTATGAGCTGCAAACATTACATGCCTTTCAGCAGCAACTGGAGCAGCAAGGCTAGGGCACAGCAGCTGGCAAGGCCAAATTGTTCTAGCTCATTTGTGCCGTGGTTGAGCATAGTTTGTTGCTCAACCACCATCTTACTTTTGGGATCTTAAAATGATCTTGTGGGGAGAGGCATCAGCAGCGGTTTTTAGTCGAAGTTCGCATAGCTGCTTCTATTGCTTTAATAAAATGAAGCTGTTGCATTGCCTGCTTTCCTGTTCTTTTTGTCTTGATACAAAAAGAACCAAAAAAATCAAGACAATTTTAAACTCGCTGAACGCTCAAACAAAAAATTGTCAATCTGTGCACCTGGCAGAAGTAATCGCCCTATAGCTTGCTGTCGTAATACCTTGTTAATAATTAGCTTTCAGCAAATTAATCTAATGAAAATTTCCTTCCAGAGGCTTTTTAGTGCCTAATGCTTCTTTACGAACTACTATTGTGCTAGTGCTCCTCTCTGTTTATTGCTGGAGCGTTCTTTTGACTGCTAAAGAGTATCAAAACCGGCCGAAATCTTGGTAAAGTAGTTAGGAGCGAAAAGGCGCATTCTATATAATTTCTTATTTTATATCTGGTGAAGAAAGGGTTTATTATTTTAGCTTCTGTTATGTTTTTTCTAAATAATTTAATAGCTTGATCCTGTCCCGGCATTTGGTTAGAAATATATTTTGCCTTGTGAGGTGGGGCTAAGGCATGGTGAAGTGATCAACAGGAAATGAGAAGAGTTATAAGCTTGCTGGCTATCTGCCTGTTCTGGCAACTGGCGGTTCAGGCACAAACAAGAAATGAGAAACGTGTGGCCGCTGCCGTAGAAATTTTCCGGACTGTGCTGGTGAATCCAGATAAGGTGGTGCTGGAAAATGTGCTGTCGGAGGAGTTGAGCTTTGGGCATTCGAGCGGAAATGTAGAAGGAAAAACTACTGTTATCGAAAAACTGGTTAGCGGCAACACCAATTGGGATATGGTGCAACTAACAGATCAAAGCATACAGGTCTCTGGTAAAACGGCCATTGTGCGCCACAGGTTTATTGGCGAGCTCCGGAGTGCCGAAACCGTAGAAAAAATTAATATGCATGTGCTGCTGGTATGGCAAAAGCACCGCGGCAAGTGGCAATTGCTGGCAAGGCAGGCCGTTAAACTTAACCCCTAAGGCTGTAGCAACAGTAAGTGGCGCGTTTTTAACCTTATAACCTGCTTTTATCAATGCTGCTGACAGAGGCAGTGGCTGACAAATGTTATCTGCCATATAGCAGCTGCATCAGTAGCCACAGTACCTGCACCAAGCGTTTCAACTCCTGCACGCAAGGGCAGTTAAATTCTTTAACTTATTTTGGCGTAGCAGCAGGGCCCTGACACCCAATATTGCCATTGCTATTTACAAATCACTGAAACACTCCCCTCTACTGATTAGGTCAGTTACTCCCTGTTAGGCTGCTGGTGGCAGTTCGGCATGTTGCATAAAATTTGTAGCACCTACAGACGTTCTATTGCCCCAAATATTTTTTTGCAGCAAGGCAACCATTCCGAAAATGGGGGCGTGATGGACATATTAATTCAGACCGAGTGACGGATACAGAAAGCAAAGAGGTTGAGGAGCTTCTTCGTGGATGTGTACAGCAAAACCGCGACGCTCAAAGAAAGCTTTATAAGCTTTTCTTCGGCTATGCCATGAGCATCTGTCTGCGCTACTCCAAAAATGCAGAAGAGGCAAAAGAGGTGCTCAACGATGGGTTTCTGAAAGTTTTTACGCGGCTGGACAAGTATAAACCGGAGAAGCCTTTTAAGGGCTGGGTGAGGCGGATTATGATTAACACGGCCCTCGACAACTACCGCCACAACCTGAAGCACTACCACCTCGCAGACCTGGAAACCGCTGAACCGGCCGCAGATACTTTTGATGTATTGCAGCAGCTACATTATGAGTACCTGATAAGCCTGGTGCAGCAGCTCTCACCTGCCTACAGGGCTGTGTTTAACCTGTTTGTGATAGATGGCTACACACACGAGGAAATAGGCACTCTGCTGGGTATTTCAGTGGGGGCATCTAAGTCAAATCTATCTAAGGCGCGGGCAAATTTACGGGAAGCATTAAAGAAAAACAGGATACATGAGGATAAACAATATATCTGACGAAGAGCTGGATAACCTGTTCAGGAAATCAGCAGAAGGCTTCGATCCTCCTTATGATCCGGAAGCCTGGCGGGCTATGGAGCAAAAGCTGGATACAGGCAAAGGCCATGCTGCGGGCTTCTGGCGTGTGCTTCCGCTTTTGTTGCTTCTCCTCCTAATCGGCACAGTGCCTTTATACGATGTAAGGCAGGGACAGCAGCCAGTTTCAGTTGCCTTACCAGATCCAGAAAATACACCACACCTGCAGCCACGCTTGCCTGCACCCGCTGCGGTTACCGGAGAAACAAAGCTGCCTGGGGATAACTCCTCCTACAGAGGCCTGCAGGCTTCTGTTGCCCAGGCAGCCCATCCGGGAGCACCAGCACCAGGTAGCCAGGAGCAGCCTGAAAGCAGAAACACCTTCGGCATACGAAAAAAGAAAGCAGCTGCCTCTGTCGCCATACCGCATAACGTAGTGCCGACTACTGCCACAGCAAGCTCTTTTCCTGGGGCTGATAAGGTAAATTGGGGAACTGCAGACCTTCCTGGTTTACCGCCTCATGCAGCTCCTGCCGACACAAGCGGTGGGGTGCCCGTCCCGGTGCTGGCAGATATGGAAAAGCCGGCTGCACCTGAGGCTAAAGATACTGTGCCGCAACCTGGTAAAGACGAGAAAAAAGCCTCTTTTAAGCAGACCTCAGCTGCTGAAAAGCAACCTTACCTGCTGCAGAAAATACACTTGATGCTGGCAGTGGCCCCCGACCTGACCATGGTAAAGTTTAAAGACCCAAGCGTGTTTAGTTCGAACGCAGGCTTGCTGGTAGCACTGCCGCTTTCACGCAGGCTCAGCCTGGTTTCGGGGGTGCTGTGGGCGAAAAAGCGGTACAGTGCTCAACCTCAGGATTACTCCCCGTCGCCGGATTATTGGGACGGGAAGTACCTACCCGACAAGATAGACGCGACCTGCAAGGTGCTTGATATTCCCTTAAATATGCGGGTACTGCTACTGGAGCGGGGCAAAAATCAGCTGGCGGTACAGGCAGGGCTTTCCAGTTACATTATGCTGCAGGAGGAGTACCTCTATAACTATGAACGCTACGTAAGTTACCCCTATACCAAAACCTGGGTAGTAGAAAATGAAAACCGACATTGGTTTGCTGTTCAAAACTTGTCGGTTGCTTACACGCGCAGGCTTTCTTCTGCCTTTGCCGTAGGAGCAGAGCCATTTGTTAAAATACCGTTTAGCAGCATAGGGGCGGGCCATGTGAAATTAACCAGTGCCGGTGTGCTCCTTACAGCCGGTTATACCTTCGATCTTAAAAAATAGACACCCGGTGCTTATGTTCAGATAACATAGGTCGCATACAGCATTTACTACTTATATTAACTTATTTAACAAAAATTGATATGAAAAATGTAAACATCCTGAGCAGGCTGTTCCTACCGCTTTTGTGCCTGTTGGTCTTTTCGTTGAGCAGCTGCAGCGACGATGACGACGACATGGACAACCTGGTCTCTTTCCAGAACATCAGTCTGACCGGGGCCAAAGAAGTACCTGCCAACACCTCACAGGCTACTGGTACATTTAACGGCACCTTCGACAAAACCACCAGAATCATTACCTACACCATTACCTTCACCGGCTTAAATCCGACAGCCATGCACTTTCATAAAGGGGACCCAACAGAATCAGGACCGGTAACGATCGGGATAGGGTCTGCCCCATACACCAGCCCGGTAACTGGTCAGACGCCAGCTTTAACTCAGGAGCAGGCAGCTGAACTGTTATCTGGAAGGTGGTATGTAAACGTGCATAGTGCTCAGTTCCCGGCAGGGGAAATCAGAGGGCAGCTAAGGTAATTTCTACTACAGAGAAGCCAGCCAAGCCTGCCAATCTTTGATAAAACCTGGATTGGCAGCTTTAGCTGCAACACTTTATCTGACGCTAGAAAATAGAAAACCTGCTACTGACGAGGCTAAGAGTAACCTTTTTTCAGCTGCTTTTTGAGAGGCGTGAGCAGGTAGTCCAATCCGTTGGTTTTGATTTCGTAGATGGTAGCCAGTTGCATTCCCAGTTTACCGGGCGGAAAGCCTTCGCGGCTAAACCATTCGAGGTAAAAAACAGGGAGGTCGCAGAGGGTGGTGCCTTTGTATTTCCCGAAAGGCATCTTCATTTTTATAAGGTCCAGTAGAATGTCGGAATTTGGCTGCGCCGGATCTGTCATGGGAGCAAAGGTTAGGTAGAAATTATTCGAATGAAAACGGCCTTCCGGAGGTGTTTTTGGCCGATTTAAGCCTTTATCATTTCAATATGGTCGATGCCGTCTTCATCATATACGTCGCTGGACTGCACAAAACCAAACGATTCGTAAAACTTCCGCGCATACAGCTGTGCTCCAATTTTTATCGGGCCATGGCCGAAGAGCTGGTAACAGGCTTCAATAGCTTCCCGCACCAATTCCTTTCCTAAGCCGGTGCCTCTTGCCGCCGGGCTGGTAACAATTCGCCCAATCGACATTTCGGTGTAGTATAACCCGGCCGGTAGGAGTCGGGCAGTAGCAGCCAGCATGTTATTTTGGTATAGCAGCAGGTGGTGGCACTGTTGGTCTTTATTATCTAAATCCAGGAATACGCAATTTTGCTCTACTACAAAAACTTCGCTACGGAGCCGGAGCAGGTCGTACAGTTCGTCCGGTGTAAGGTCTTGAAATGGTTTGCAGATGCTACGTGGGCCGGTTTCGCTGCTCATATGGTGTAGGGGTGCTGTTTCGAAAGCAGCAAAGATACGCAAGGCGGTTAACTTCTACAGCAGGCTTGGCAGAGAAAGTAGAACAGGCTTACAAATAGCTTTTACTGCTGATAATGGTTAAATAATTTAAATAAAAGTTTATATATTTATATGAAAGGGCGGACTTCAGCTTCCAATTTGGCAATGCCTCCTGTTACAATCAAATTTTGTAGACTACCTAAATCAAAACAAATGTGCATGAAAAGAAGCGGTCTTAAAAACTGTTGGCCTCACACCCACAGTTCATAAAATGGATAGCAGGAAAAAAAACGTGTTGGCAAAGCACTTTTGGTCTACAGCCTTATGTTGTATACTGCTGCTGGCGACAGAAGGACTCTTTGCGCAAAGATCTTTTTACACGCCCAAATCACTTATCATGCCGCTGCACGATCGGCAGAACCAGTTGCATGTATCGGTTGGCAGAGCTGGTGGGTACGACCTGCATCTTTCCTATGCTTTTACAAACAAGTTTGCTGTGTTCGGAACAGCCACTTTGGACCACGGTATCAAAAAAAGAAGAGGCATGCTTAACAATCGGTCCAACATTGACCGGAATGACTATGTGCTAAGAGGAGGTCTGGGTTATTTTAGAAAAAAGGAAGGGCGAATGTTTTCTATTTTGGAGGTGTACGCAGGCGCTGGTGTCACTGAAATAGATAATTATTGGTACTCCCTTTCAAGTAAACTTAGCAACGAAGAAGTTACAAAGGCCAAATACTGGAGTTATTTCGGGCAGATCAACATCGGCGATAAGCTGGAAAGAGTGGAATATGGCTTTGGCCTGAGGCTGGTCTACTCCAACTACAGTTACTTTCGGTTTTACAATCGCCACCGCTCTAACGACCTTGAGCAAAGCCAGTACATTGGCCTGCGTGGCCTTACCGTAGAACCTGGCATGAATATAACCTTTAACCTGCCGAAGCGGCTTCAGGTAACCTGCCAGTATGGCCTAGCCCTCCCGTTTGGCATCAGGAATGTGAACCAAAAAAATACAACTGCCTACTTCGATGGTTCTTCTGTTACGGTTCAGGAACAGGTTGAGCGTACAAATGTGCCACTTACTGCCCTTATGGGCAGGCTAGGTTTGCAGTACAACCTGAATCTGGGTGGTGAGCAAAAAACGGCCCATTAGCATGTACTATAGCAGGTGAAGCTTTACAGGGCGGCACAAGTTGAGCCGCCCTGTAAAACTCAATCTCGTTTCACCAGTTTATTAAAGTTGCCGCTTGGGTCGTGGAGCAGCGCCAGCTTGCTGTTCTCAAATTCTTCAAAGAACTCATCCCAGCTTATTTCCTCAAAGCTGTCGTTGCTATCGCTCTTTTCAGGGAAGTGAATGCGCAGCACTCCTTCGCCGCTGCCATCGCTTTCGGTGCCTTTGATTACGCAAGGAACTCCGCCATGCTTTTCGGCCCATTCTTTAATCTCTTTCTTGTCTGTTGTTTTCTTAGATTCGCTCATAGTTTTATAGTTTGTATGTTGATTTTACATAGTACGCGCAGTAGAAGGTACAGGATCAGGTAAATAAGGTCCTCCTCTGGACCCGTGGCTCAGTACTTAGATAGTGCTAAATTTCTCCTTACTCTATTTCAATTATCAGTCCTTCATTGCCTTTTAGTTTGATCTCATTTTCCACCGTTTCGGTTTCATGGTCCGGAAGCAGGCTAAGCATCACCTTGCCTTTAAATTTAAAACGATCTGGCTTAAAGTAGCAGGTTTTGTCGGTCAGGTTAAGTACAACAAGAAAGTTTTTTTCTTCTGTTTTCCGCAGGTAAGCAATCAATTGGTTATCTGAGAAAACAGGCCGGTAAAGACCTTTGTACAAGGCTGGCTCCTGCCGCCGAAGCGCAATCAGCTTTTTGTAGAGCGACAGCATAGAATCCGGGTTTTGCAGCTGGGCTTCTACGTTGAGTTTCTCTGTTTTTTCGACCATGCGGAGCCAGGGTTTGCCGGTGCTGAAGCCTGCATTTTCGCTGTTGTTCCAGGGCATGGGTGAGCGGTAGGGGTCACGGCTGAGGTCTTTGTCTGGCATAAGTTTGCCCTGTGGGTCCTGCACCTCGTCTTTGGGGATTTTTACGTCTTGCAAACCTATTTCGTCGCCGTAGTAGAGGGTAGGGGTGCCGCGGAGCGTTAGCAGAAGCATAGCCGCCACCCGCGCCTGTGCCTCGCCCAGTTTGCTAGCCATCCGGGATTGGTCGTGGTTACCCATTACCCAGTTAGGCCAGCCAGCGTTTGGCAGGGCTCCTTCGTATTGATCTATAGCGATGGCTATTTTTTTAGGCTCCCAGGGCAGGGTGAGTAGCTGAAAGTTAAAGGGCAGCTGTGCTCCCTGGTTATCGGGGCCGTAGTAGCTTACGAGCTGGTGTATGGGCAGGTATATTTCCCCGATGAGCACACGGTCGGGGTAACTATCGGTGAGGTTACGCATTTTTTCAATAATGTCGTGCACCTCGGGCTGGTCGGTAGAATACACAGGCTGCAGCTGGTTGTAGGTAGGTTGCTCTTCTTTGTAATCAGGGTTGTCGGGGTTATCGCGGAAATATTCGTCTTTGATCAGGTGCCACATCACATCTACCCGGAAACCATCTACACCCTTTTCGAGCCAGAAACGCATTTCTTCCAGCACCGCCTTTTGCACTTCGGGGTTACGCCAGTTCAGGTCAGGCTGCTCCGGCAGAAAGGCGTGGTAATAGAACTGCTCCGTTTGCTCGTCCCACTCCCAGCCGCTGCCGCCGAACATGGCCAGCCAGTTGTTGGGCGGATTGCCCGCTGCATCGGCATCTGCCCAGATGTACCAATCGCGCTTGGGGTTGTTGCGTGAGGAGCGGGCCTCTTTAAACCACGCATGCTGGTCGGAGGTATGGTTAGGCACCTGGTCCACGATCAACTTCATACCCCGCTGGTGCGTTTGGCGCAACAGTTCCTCAAAATCGCGCATGGTTCCGAACATTTTGTCTACGCTCTTAAAATCAGAAATGTCGTAGCCAAAGTCTTTCATCGGCGATTCGTAAAACGGCGTTACCCAGATGCAGTCTATGCCCAGATCTTTCAAGTAGTCGAGTTTGGCGGTTATGCCTTTCAGATCTCCGATGCCATCGCCATTGGTGTCGTTAAAGGAACGAATATATACTTCGTAAATGATGCCTTTCTGCCACCAAAGGTCACCTGATGCTCTTTCTGACTTGGGTGTTTTTGCCTGCATGCTGCTGAGTTTAGGTTAGAATGCTGACTAGAGCTAACGGTGCGGCAGCCCTTTAGGTTAAAAGGTGGCTAGCGTAATTCTGCTAATGAAAATGGGCTTCCGGAGGCTTGTTTGGATAGAACAAGCCAAGGGCCGGCCAGATGTTGGCCTCCCTTGTTTCAGACATCTATAGCCTCTGGCCATTGCACTATTCCTGTTCCTGCCGTAGTAAACCGGTTTGGTTGTTTTGCTTACGAGCGGCCTCTTTGCTGCCAGGGGTACCGCCGCTTTTGTAAGTAAATTCCATGATGCAGCCGGAACAGGCATTTTCGTCTGGTGGAGCTTCTTCTGAGGGGCCTGAGGTTACGGTAACGCTATCTGTAGAGAGGTAGAGGCGGGTGCCATCCGGCGAAATGGCGATGTCGCGGTAGCGGATGGGAGCCTTAAAGTAGCTGAGGGTATCGCCGGTAATGCCATTACCTTTGGCATTGAGTTGCAGGCGGAACAGCTTGCCATTTTTTAGCGATGGTATAAGAAGCGAGTTTTGCCAGCCAGGTATGGCAGCCGCCGTGTACACGCTCAGGCTGCTGGGCGCTTCAGAAGGCCAGTCTGGTTTGTCGGTGTCGGCTTTTATCTTGCTCATCACAGATTTTAGAAATTTATTAGGGTGTGGGTACAGGCTTTTAATCGGGTCCTGGTAAGCAGCTCCAAGGGCTTTTGCGTTGGCTGCCTCAGAACGAATGGTAGGGTAGGTGGTTTGCCAGGTACCGGGCAAAAAGCTATAGGGTGTGGTACCGGCTGCCAGTCCATCGTAATTACCGTCGTTGTAGCCGATAATGAGCGGGTGCCCGTAATTTTTTCCTTTGTAAATAATATTGAGCTCGTCGTCGGAGAAGGGGCCGTGCTCGGAGGAGTAGAGATAGCCGGTACCGTTTACTTCGGCATAAGCAAGTCCCTGGGCATTGCGGTGGCCGGTGCTCCAGACGGCATTTTGTTTTCTTTCAGAAGTGAAAGGGTTGTCGTTTGGAATCCATTTGCCGAACTGGCCTTTGTCAGCGTCTGGTTCCAGGTTAAAGCGCAGCACCTTTCCTTCATAGCTGCTGCTGTTCTGTGCTTTGTTCGGCCTGCCGCCGTTGGCGTACTGGCCGGCTCCCATATCACCTACCGTCAGGAAAAGGTAGTTTTGGCCAGCTACGGGGGCAACGGTCAGGCGGCCGGAGTTGTGGTCGTTGCTGGCAGGAATAGTGTCGCAGAGGACTTCGGGGTTTGTCAGTTTCTGATCTTTTACATCGTAGGCATAGCGCACAAGGCGGGTAGTATAGTAGCAGCCACCTTCTTTGGCCTCACAGCCATCTCCCTCCTTATCAGCTCCTTTAAACTCGTAGATGTAAGCCAGGTATACATAGGGTTTGCCCTGTAGCAGCTCAGGGTGTAGCGCCAGGCCCATTAATCCGCCTTGTGGCCAGCGCTTACCACCGCTCTGCTCTTCGTCCTGTTGGTCGTACCTCGGAAATTGCCTATCCTGGCTCAGGTCCAGTAAAACGGTTCTTTTGCCACTTTCCGGATCTATGCGACTTATTTTATACCCTTTCGCCTCCGTAACCCATAAGTGATTATCGGGGCCGTAGGTAATCTCCCAAGGGTCGCTTAGTTTTTGTGCAATTACTCTTCTGGTAAATTCTTCGCCTTTGGGGCCTTTTATTGTTTGGGCAGTAGCCGGAATGAGCGTTATATATAGTAAAGCAATAGTAAATTTAAATAGCCTCAGCATGTGAATATCTTTTTATAATTCAAAATTCGGGTACTTTTCTATAGAACCTTTAATCCAGAATAAGGTTGCCACTGAGGTTAATTACAGACATTAAATCAGTTTTTCTACATCATGTATGCGGTAACTACTAAGGACTCAGGGGAGGCTATATTGCTTTAAAAGTTGCTACTCTATTGCCCTGTTTTGGCAGCTAGCCAGCTTGTTAGTGAGGTTTATTAGTGTGTGGGGCTGCTGCTGGGGTCTAACTTCTGCTGTTTACGCTCGTTAATTATGCCAGTCGCTGGCTAGATCTGGCGTTACAACCCTGGACTGGAGACAGTAATAGGCTATATAAATGAGGTTCCTTTAAATGCAGGAGAAGTCTGCTAAACAAGTTCCTCAGCAAGTTGTTGGCTCTTCTTGTAGAAGTATTGTTAAAGAAATCACGTGAATAACATTGTAAATCATACCTGGCGCATATTAAAAGATGCCAATAAGAATTTTCAGCATGGGGAGCCCATTGTGTACAGTGCTGCCATTGCTTTTTTTACCATTTTTTCGTTGCCCGCAATTTTGATTGTGCTCACGCTGGCAGGCTCTGCTTTTCTCTCAGAGCAAACAGTAAGAGAAGAAATAGTGGTGCATCTGCAGAAACTGATTAACCCGGAAGCTGGCGATCAGATAAACGACCTGCTCGAAAACGTGCTGGATTTTCCGGCCGGGTTCTGGGGAATTTTTGTTGCCGTTGTTGTGGTGATCAAAAGTGCTACTATTATTTTCTTCATCATTCAGAAGGCTCTAAATGCTGTGTGGCAGGTGCGGGTAAAGCCTAATGTAAAGTATCTGCGGTTTTTGAAGCACCGCCTCATAACTCTGGCGATGGTGGCTGGCCTTGGACTGTTGCTGCTGCTGAGCATTTTGCTGAACACTGTAATTGCTGTTTTTAGCGAAGGTTTGCAAAATGTGCTTGGAGAGAATTTTACACCGGCAGTCAGGGCTATTAACTGGGCTTTTTACCTGGCAGTGGTGTTTGGATTTTTTACGGCCATTCATAAAGTATTGCCCGATGCACGCATCTCCTGGAAAGATGCGTTTGCCGGTGGAGCTATTACGTCTATCCTGTTTCTAATTGGGAAACAGATCATCAATATTATTTTAGGTAGTATTAAAATTGTGGGCATTTATGCTGCGGCCGGGTCGCTGGTGGTGGTGCTGTTGTGGGTCTTTTACTCCTCGGTTATACTAATACTGGGAGCAGAAGTAACCAAGGCCTACGCCAATAACAGGGGCCGGGAGGTAGAACCCACCGGCATAGCAGATAAATACGAAAGCGAAAAAATTGCGTCGGGGCAGGGGAACTGATTGGCTTTTGCGTCTTCGATATTATTGTCTCCTGGTGCTGATGTTATGTTAAATGGGTATATAGCGTCTCGCGTACAGACTAGTCACGGCTGCGAATAAATATTTACCAGCAGCAGGTAGCAACATGAAGAAATAAAGTTGATTGGCCGACGGTGTAATAGCTTCAAATCTTTTGTAGGCAAGTTGTGCTTAAAGCGTTCGAAATAGGGGGAGCTGCCTTGGTGGCTGTGCTAGTTCACTGTTGAGCCTGATAACCTAACCTAGAGTAGCTGTAGCGGCTTTTTTAGTCGTACAATAGCTCATGGTTGAGTTGAAGATTTCGGAAGGTATATATGCTATGCCCGATGCAATTAACTGCTTTTTATAACTACTATGTCAAAACTCTTCAGCTGGTTAGATAGGAACCAAGATATTGGTGTTTTGCTACTCCGTATCTTCATAGGGTGTCGGCTGATCTATGGTGTACTAGACAATATAATTTATTGGCCGCATATGCTGGAGTTCCGCGATTTCCTGCAGCAGTTTGACTTTCCGTTGCCATTGGCTAGTGCTGTTATATCAGTTTACGCGCAATTTTTAGCTGGTGTATTCGTGTTGGTGGGATGGAAAATACGTTATGCTGCTCTAATATTAATTCTAAATTTTACCATTGCCTTTCTTATGGTAGACCGGCATGGCTCGATCGAAAGCATGACACCAGCACTAGCCATGCTTTTCAGTGCTTTGCTTTTCTTATTTCAAGGCAGCGGCAAATTTTCACTTGACAAACAGTTATAGCCAATATAATTCCCACCTAAATTCAGGACGGAGTCACAACTGCCCTTATCTTTTTATCAGATTATCCCTCGTTTTCGAGTTGGTTGAGCTGTATTGGCAGCCAGTAGTGATATAGTTTACCTGAAATTTACTATATTGAGGTACGGAAGAAAAATTGACAACTCGCACAGGATGTGCTCAAATTGCCTCCGCACATAATGCAGATAAGCGTATGTTTGCGTTTAGCTACTAGTTAGCAAATATAAAAACTATAAAATGAACAAGTACCTTCTGTTCCTTTTGCTCTTCATTCCTGTAGCAGCCTGTACAGACAAAAATGCTACGTTTAATGCACAAGTTAATGAATCAGTAGGTACAGATAATCAGGACTTGTCATTAACTGATTTAAAAGACAGATTTAAGTTTGCAAATCTTAAAGTGTTTGAAATAGATACCTTAAGCTACGGAACAAGACCTGTTAATTACCAAATGCTGGATGAGAAGTACTTTAACAAAGTATGGCAAGAAAAGAAACATAGCTTTGCGGAACAAGACTTCGTGGCAGAGTATTTTCATTCATGGCAAGAGAGAAATCCTGACTTGATAGAATTTACCATACTTACCGAAGACGAAAGTAGTAACTGTACCTTATTGAACTACTGTATTTTTGATAGCGCTGGTAAAGCTGTAGATAAGTTCGTAATAGCTGCAAGGTGTGGAGATGGCGGTTGGGTGTATGATTCCTATGGCAAAGAGATTTCAGATGACACACTTGAAGTGGTTAGTGTAGAAACTGAAAGTGAGTTAATGGCAAGTGGCGGTATAAGTGAAATCGTCGAAGGCGATTCAATTGTAACTCACTTTACCATTGGCAAGGACGGCAAAGTAACTAAGAAGGAAATTTCAAAAACTCTCATAAGAAGAGAAATCAAAAATTAAATGTGCTAACCACGTGTATACTTTATGCTGCTGCTATGCTTTGCACATCGTCTACACGAGGCCGTTAGCTTGTATTAGGACTATGAGAAGGAAACCCTCCAACATCTATTTCTACTTAACAGCCGGAGTTCTTCTTCTGTTTATATTACCATATTACTATCTGTGCAATATTTTAACTTTCAAAAAACAGGGAACAGTACAAGAAGTAACCCAAATTGGGAACACTACCTTTAAGTTGCTAGACCATGAGCTGTGTTCTGTTCAATGCTCGGATGCGCTGCATTGTGAAAATCTATACTTGTACTCAGTTCATTCAGCTAATGATAAAGCAGTTCTTAAGTTTCTGAAAGAGTTCAAGCCCGTTAACGGGTGTTACGCAACGATTCTCCTTCAATCAGGAAACACAGCAAGCAAAGATTGGAAAGCAATTGTATCAGCAAAGCCAGATGAAGTAAACTTTCCAAAAACCGCATTTGCCTTAAACTATAAAGACAAGAGCAGCCTAAGCACATTGGACTTAGTTAATGGCAAGGCAAACGGAATGTTCCGGAAGTATAATTCGGATGGTAGTCTTTTTATTGAGCAAAGAATTGTAAATAATGTAGCTGACGAAAAAAGAATTGTTTATTATCTAAACTACAAGGTTGTACAGGAGTGGAAGGATAACAGGTTAATTTCGGAAGACACTATAAAATAATAAAAGCTAACACGATATTGGTACCATACTTCGGCTACGCCTGGTTCACAGCCGTACTAATCGTTACCAGTAATTTTTAATGAATAAAATAATTGAGCCTTTACCAGAGAATTATAAAGTCCTGAACGGGAAATTTTCAATTTAGAACCCACAACTGTAACAAATGATAAGAAACTAGTTTCCTTTTTATAAAATCACTACGGCTGGTTAAACTGGCGTCCATTATACGCTGCTCCAATTTAGCGCATCACCTTCTAATAATAGGTAGTTGGCTCTTTGCTCAGCCGGATCTATTTAAATTATCATTCTATTGAACGTAAAGCACCTTATACAACAGCAAAAACCATGAAACTAGCAGACGATTTTTTACCAGTGAAAGGCATAGGAGCTGAGTTGAAGAAGTTTCTAATAGACGTAATTCAGGGTCGAATTAAAATTGACTTATCCTAAGTAAGCTTTTTGGCAAAAAAAGGCTTTTATGCTGGTTAGGAGGTACCAGCCTTTGCAAGGCTTCAGCTGAACCATGAAGTGTACACGTGGTTGGTAAATGCTTTATTGATTCTCAAATACTGCTATTGCTCTGACAGGAGAGCCGGTTCCTCCACGAATTTTTAAAGGCAGGCCAATAAAACGAAACCGTCCACGGCCGATTAGAAGATGTAAGTTAATTAAGTTCTCGTAGTGTGTGAAGCCAAGCTCTCCACAAATCCGATGTACCTCTTTGTTACTAATTCCTGAAACTCCTGGGGCCATTGTTTCTACTCCAAAGGCAGAAATTCCTTTGCTCCCTAACCAGCGTGCAGCATCGGCGCTTAATCCTGGGCCATTCCTCCAATCTTCTCCAGCAAAGGCTTTTCTATAGTGGTCGGTATAAAGCAAAACTGTATCACCTTTCTTTATTTCAAGTTCAGCATTGTTACAAGCCTCTTCTATCTCATGTGGCTCAATCAGTTCTCTTAAGCCTTTGTTCGAAAAGTTTAAACATATTCCTTCCGTATAAAACATGGTCAGCGGCATCGTATCAATTGATTGCCCTCTGTTTTGCCGTGCCATGTGATTCAGTGCATCTACATGAGTGCCAGTATGCTCACTTAGCTCTAACTTATTAACACTAGGCGAAACAGTGGTTGAATTAGCAATGCCTTCCCATTTTTCATGGGAGCTATGCATACTTATTTTTACCTCTGGAAGAACTTTATGAACAGGCATCCCTGTAAATATTTCCTGGCTTAAATCTATTATTTCATGCATAGGACTAAATAAGGATGAGTATTATAACGGTGCTGGTATATGCGACATGCAAGGCTTTAGCCGAAGCATGTCGAATATACTGGGTTGTGTGGTGTAGTTATTCAAAATCTCGGTAACGCACCTCTTCATTGATAAACTTCTTAAAACTTGGAAGATTATCCCCTAAAGGTTCATGATTCTTTTCAAAAAAGGTGTAAAGTTCTCTAACTTTCTTATTTTCAGGTTCAAGCTTATACATATGCTGAACAAGGAAATATGCATCGTCCTTAACCTCCTGTTCATAACGCAGCTTAGCTAGAAGGAACATAGCTGGCACATTGGTTGAGTCCAAGTCAAGGCTAGTACTTAAAAGCATATCATAAACATCATTATGCGTATTGTATTGATGCTCCAGAAATTCTGCCAGTGCCAGCATTTCATTAGTATTCATATACTCAAGGGCAAACTCTCCAACACCTCCCAAATAGGGAGCATAATCTGTTCCCTTCCGAATGAAAGGAGACACATCTATTTTAAACATACTAGGAAAAATTTTCTCCGCCTCCTTAAACTTCTTTTCATGAATTAGATTTATAAAAACAATGGCTGAATCCTGCTTTGTAATAGGCTTGCTGATTGTTTTATATTCTTCAAAACTAAATAAGTTCGATTGTTTCTGTTGCACACTTCTACAACTGTAGCAGGTAAAAAGTAAGGCAACTAGAGCAAGTTTAGCTTTCACTTAGGATTTTTTATTATTTCTATTGCACACAACTATGTGCTAAACGGAGTATTCGGTTTATCTGCCCAACGGTAGTCGGATAAACGGAACTTGACTGCCGAATATACTATATAGACGCAGTAATATAAAGTAGCCTGCTGAAAGTTTCTAATAGCGATAATTAACCCTGCGATTCTAACCTTCAGGGTTGAATTTCTCCGACCAAAACTGATACAACAAGCAGGCCCTCAAATTATTCACATGAAATTGGCCTTCCTGAGGGTTTTTTACTGAATTTTCTCATAGGGCTTGCGCAGGCAGATCATCTTCCTGAGCATTTTCTACATCGTACAAGCCTCTATTAGGTGAGAAGGAGTCGCAAGAACAAGGCACCTGTGGCACCTTTCCATAGCTTCTGTTTAACAAAAAAGGCAAATAAACTGGTTTAAGAAAATGCTATTAAATAGAGCATTGAAATGTTTGAGCCTTAATACTACCTTAAAGTAGAATTAACATAAGCGTTATATTATAGCCATAGCTTTGCAGGAAAATCAACCAACCAAAGTTATGACTTTGAAATTTTTTACGCTTTTTAGTAAACAGTTAGCAGTATTACTCTTTTTGCTGCTGTGCTGCTACAAAACAATGGCACAGGCACAAACCATACAAGGTGTTGTGCAAGATTCTAAAGGTTTACCACTTCCGGGTGTAACAGTATTGTTAAAAGGCACTACTACTGGCACTATGACTACGGGCGATGGTACGTATAGCCTCACCAGCCCTCAGCCACTCAGCACGCAAGATGTGCTCGTGTTCAGCTTTATCGGTTTTAAAAGGACAGAGGTTCCATTTGCCGGAAATTTAATTATCAGTGTGAAGCTGCAGGAAGACGATAAAATGCTGAAAGAGGTGGTGGTAACAGCCTTAGGGATAGAGCGGGAGGAGAAGGCTCTTGGCTACGCCACCCAAACCGTTACTGGCGAAAGCCTCACCAACGCCCGTTCCAATAACTTTGCAAGCGCCCTTTCAGGTAAGGTGGCAGGTCTGACTTTAGTGTCACCTGGTTCAGGACCTGTTAACTCTACACGTATATCTTTACGCGGTGATAACTCGCTTGATCCTAATGGAAATAACGCGCTGATCGTGCTGGATGGGGTGCCGCTCAACAGCGACATGACCAGCTCAGGTGTAAACGATGCCTATGGGGCAGGCACAGGCCACGACATTCCAATAGACTTTGGCAACGGTATTGCCGACATTAACCCTGATGACATCGAGAGCATCACCGTACTAAAAGGAGCAAGCGCGGCGGCGCTTTACGGTAGCCGTGCTGCTAACGGTGTGTTAATTATTACCACCAAATCCGGCAGAAGTAGAAAAAAAGGCCTGGGCGTGACGGTAAATTCAAACATTAGCATTAACGATGTGCTGAAGTGGCCGGACTACCAGTATGAGTATGGCCAGGGAACACATGACCTGAACAGCGCTGGTCAGCCCTTCTATTCCTATCAAGCATCAGAGGACGGTAAAAATACAGGCTCCACCAGTAGTGCTTATGGCCCTAAGTTCGACGGACAGTACTTCTACCAGTACGATCCGACACTGGAAGGGCAGTCTGCGGAGCGCCAGCTGTGGAGGCCTTACAAAGACAATATCAAAGGCTTCTTTAGAACAGGATCTACTATAACTAATAGTGTAGCAGTAGATGGAGGGAATGAGAATGCCTCGGCACGCGCATCTCTGACACACTCCAAGAACGAGTGGATAATGCCTAATACTGGTTTTGAGCGCATGACTGCTGCTCTGAGCCTGAATTATAATGTGTCAGATAAGCTCAAGCTTAACTCTAAGGTTAACTTTACGCACAAGAAAAGTGATAACCTGCCTGGCACTGGCTACAGCAACCAGTCTATTGCTTACTTCATGATCTTCCAGAACCCAAACGTGGATTTGGCCTGGTATGAACCAAGATGGAAAATGGGCAAAGATCAGATAGAGCAGATACACCCCTTCAGCTCCTACATAGATAACCCTTATGTAATTGCTTACGAGATGACCAACGCGATGAATAACTATTCTACGGTTGGTAATCTTACGGCCACTTATGAGTTCACGCCAAAGTTAGACCTGATGGTGCGATCTGCTATCACGTCAAGGCAGGAAGATCGTCAGCAGCGGCGTCCGTTTAATACAGCAAACTTCCCTTTCGGCTACTACAAAGAGCAGAGCATTTTCGACTATGAGATCAACAATGACTTCTTGCTTACCTATAAGGAGTCGATCGGCAGCGAGATTGATATTAGAACTTCGTTTGGAGGCAACACCAGACGCGAAAAGTACAGACATTCAGATGGGGTGATTGATGGCTTAGTGAGTCCGGGAGTGTATAAGCTCTCTAACGGCCTCAGCAAGCCGATGATGGCAACATTTCATTCAAACAAGCGTGTAAACAGCCTCTATGGCCTAGCCACATTTTCTTATCAGGACAAGGTGTTTGTGGACGTGACGGGTCGTAACGACTGGTCATCTACCCTGCCGGTGCAGAATAATTCCTTCTTCTATCCTTCCATCAGCTCGAGCTTTATCCTGAGCGATATCTTTACCCTCCCGCGCCAGGTATCCTATGCCAAATTGAGGCTCTCCGCGGCCAAGGTAGGTAACGATACACGTCCTTACAGAACCAGAAAGTACTACGCACAGAGTGACTTCGCAGGTTCCGGTTCTGTGCCTACTACACTGCATAATGAGAACTTCAAGCCAGAGCTTACCACCAGCTACGAGGCTGGTCTGGAGTACAGGCTGTTCCAGGGGCGCCTTGGCATGGACATCACGCTTTACCAAAGTTTCACAGAGAACCAGATTCTGGAAATTCCACTCGACCCTACCACCGGTTACACTAGGGCCGTGATGAACGCAGGAAAAGTGCGCAACCAAGGTATAGAACTGATGGTGAACGCAACCCCGGTAGAGACAAGAGATTTCCGTTGGAATACGTCTGTGGTGTGGTCCAGGAACCGCAACAGGGTAATGGAATTGACCGAGGATCTTGGGGCTGACCAACAAGTAATACACACAGGCGGGCAGGCTAGCATTATTGCCAAAGTTGGCGGAAGCACAGGCGACATCTACGGTTTTGGTTTTGTAAGGAGCCCAGACGGGCAGATCGTTTACGACAAGGCAGGCCTACCGGCTTACCCTGCCGAGACACAGTACATCGGCAATGCTTATGCTGACTGGAAGGCTGGCTTCAACAATGAGGTCTCTTATAAGAACTTCCGCTTTAACGTGTTGCTCGATGGCCAGTACGGTGGCATCATCTACTCACAATCGCACCACAAAATGGCGGAGCAAGGCAAGCTAAAAAGCACGCTTATGGGCCGTGAAGAAGGTTTATTGATCGGTGACGGTGTGGTACAAAATGGTGACGGTACCTACTCGCCAAACACCACCGAAGTAACTCCTCAAGCGTACTACACCCGCTACTACCGTCGCGCCAACGTGGAGTCCAACTCCTTCGATGCCTCTTACCTGAAGCTGCGCGAAGTGCGCCTGGAGTATAACCTGCCAAAGACGCTGCTAGCTAAGACCAAGTTTCTACAGGGAGCAAGTGTAGCACTATACGGTCGCGATCTTGCCATGTTCACCAAGTTCCCACTATTCGATCCGGAAACAGCCGCACTGAACGGCGCTACCATCATGCCGGGCGTGGAAATGGGGCAGATGCCTTCTACAAGAACCATTGGAATGAATGTGACACTCCAGCTTTGATTTAACTCCTAAAAGATAGCTAGGGCTGGCCTGAGGTACCTCAGGCCAGCTTCTCAAAGAATAAATGCAATGACAAGAAGTATAAATAAATTCCTGGCAGTTCTGGTGGTCCTAACCTGCCTTAATGTCTCCTGTACAGATGATTTTGAGGAGATCAATATTAATCCTAACCTCATCGAAAAGATTAGCCCTGGCACATTGCTCAATCCGATCATTTACGAAGTGTCGAACTTTAACGCCAGTAGAAGCAATGGTTTCACGTTTGATCTGATGCAGGTAACGCTGCCATTCCCGAGCGCATCGGGTGGCGTGCACCGGTACGACATTGGAGAGAACTCTGGTAGCTCTACCTGGAATACCTACTACCGCTGGCTTGCCAATATAAAGGAAATGGAGGAGGCAGCCGTTGTTGCAGAAGATCCTAACTATGAGGCGATTGCCCTTACCCTGAATGCCTGGGTATATTCGTTGCTGACTGACTCTTTCGGAGATGTGCCCATGGAAGAAGCATCTCGTGGGGATGAAAAGCTCTTGTACCCTGCTTTTAATACACAGCAGGAAGTTTATACGAAAATACTGTCTGACCTGGAGCGGGCAAACAGCCTCTATGACCTTTCCAGGGGCATGGTTTACGGCACAGATATCCTTTACGGCAACAATGTGGGCAACTGGCAACGGTTTACTAATTCACTGCGGCTGCGCTTATTACTCAGAGTATCCAAAAGGTCTGAAACAAATGCGGAGGCCCGCATGGCCGAGATCGTAAATAATCCAAAAGCAAACCCTGTATTTACTAGGAATGAAGAGGCAGCTATTCTTAAAATTTCAGGTGTTCCACCACTCACCTCGCCGTGGGGCCGTCCGGTTGACTTCAGAACAGGCCGTGCTGCCGGTGCCTTTTTCATCGACAATTTAAATGCGCTAGAGGATCCGCGCCGTTCTAAGTTCTTCAGTGAGGCGACCTCTATCGATGGCAAAACCACAGTAGGCTTCAAGGGCATACCGAGCGGCTTCGACAGTAACGGTGCGCAATTCGACTTCTCCCCATCAAGCCCTAACATTGAATTGGTAACAGCCCCAATGATTTCAATAATCATGAGCTATGCAGAGGTGGAATTTGTTAAGGCTGAGCTGGCGCAGAAAAATATTATAGATGCTGATGCGCAGTCACACTACGAGAAAGGTGTAGAGGCCGCCATTACACAATGGGGTGCCTTGGTGCCAGCTAATTACTTTGATAATCCTGCCGCTGCATACGATGGGACTCTGGAGCGCATCATGCTGCAGAAGTACCTGGCGCTATACTTTACAGATTACCAGCAGTGGTTTGAGTATCGCCGCACTGGCCTGCCCGTGCTGCCTAAAGCAGCAGGTATGATGAACAACCAGCAAGTGCCGGTGCGTTTCCGCTACCCTTCTAATGTGCAGCAGATGAATGGCGAGAACTACAGAAAGGCTGTGGAGCAAATGGGTGGAGACGATATCAACATTAAAGTATGGTGGGAGAAATAAGGCGTATGGCAGCTATGTTTAGGCAGTTTGCACAGCTACTGCCTAAACATAGCAGAAGCAAATTATCCAAATAAAAAAGCCCTTCCGGATGCTTTTTGTGTTTTTCGGGCTATAGGGCTACAGCAGCATTTCAATTTAAACATGAACGGCACAGAAGTCTCCATCGACCTCGCTGCCCATACATTCTTAACATGTCACAAAAAAGAAGAACCTTTCTTAAATCGCTTGGCCTGGCCGGGTTCGGGCTTACGCTCAGCACCGACTTGCTGGCAGCTAAACCAGTTGTAGCAGCCAAAGGCAAAGACTTATCGGCAATCAGCATCAAAGGCAGAGTGCAAAGCCAGGGCAAAGGCATTGCCAGCGTAGCCGTAACCGATGGCATTAACGTTACCCTCACCGACAGCAAAGGCAATTATGAGCTTACCAGTAACGTAACCGCTGATTTTGTGTATGTGTCGGTTCCTCGGGGCTATGCTTTTACCAACGAAAAAGGAATTGCCCGCTTCTATAAAAAAATAGTGCCGGCCAATGGCCGTTTTAAAGCTGATTTCGAACTGCAGAAGCTGTCGCAGGACGATACCAAGCATAACTTTCTGGTGTGGGCCGACCCGCAGATCATTTCTAAGTCGGATGCCGAAGAACTTAAAACCGTCTCAGCTCCCGACACGCAGCAGCTGGTGAAAAGCTATGGTCCCGATGCCCTTTTCCATGGCTTTGGCTGCGGTGACCTGGTGTGGGATAAGTTTGAGCTGTTCGAAGACTATCAGCAGGCGGTAGCTACTACCGGTATTCCGTTTTTCCAGGTTATCGGTAACCACGATATGGATTTGGATGCCCGTACCGACGATCTTTCGGCCCGCACCTTCAAAGACCTCTTTGGCCCCACCTACTACTCATTTAACCGGGGAGAGGTGCATTATGTGGTGCTCGACGATGTGTTCTTTATCGGCATATCCAAAAAATACATTGGCTACCTGACCGAGCAGCAACTGGCCTGGCTGGAGCAGGACCTGGCACATGTAAAACCGGGTACTACAGTGGTAGTAAACCTGCACATTCCGGCCTACACCAAGCAGCACATTCGCAGTAACGAAAAAGAAGAATCGTTAGGTGGTGTGGTTTCTAACCGCAAAGAACTGTACCGACTGTTGTCGCCTTACAAGGCGCATATTATGTCGGGGCACACGCACTTCAACGAAAAGATTATAACCGGCGATAACCTGATAGAGCACGTGCACGGCACTGTTTGCGGCGCCTGGTGGACCGGCCCGATCTGCTACGACGGCACCCCCAATGGCTATGGCGTGTACGAAGTGAATGGCAGCGAGGTGCAGTGGTTTTACAAATCGGTGGGTCACCCGAAGCAGCACCAGATGCGGGTATACCCCATAGGAGCCGTGAAGGAAATGCCACAGCACCTGGCCGTAAATATTTGGAACTGGGACCCCGCCTGGAAAATAGAGTGGCTGGAAGATGGCAAACCTATGGGCGAGATGCAGCGCCAAACTGCCCTTGATCCAATGTCAGTAGAACTGCATTTGGGTTCATCGAAACCTGCCAAGCATAAGTGGGTGGAACCACACCCAACCGATCATATTTTCTTTGCCAAGCCTTCCGCTTCTGCACAGCGTCTCACGATACAGGTAACCGATCGTTTCCGAAACAGCTATAAAGAAGAAGTAGACTTAAAGGAGCTGAGCAGAATGTAGTGGTTCTGAAACCATAAAGGCCGCTACAAACAGCACATAAGCGCAGGAGCTGGGGGAGACCCTGGCTTCTGTGCTTTTTTATTACAGGCTTATACAGCGGCAGTACAAAGCAGCAGTACTAAGCTATAATTTTTAACTGCCCGTGTTTGCCATTGGTAGGCTTGAGTTATTCTAACGCAAGTTGTGCGGTAGCGAAACGTCTTAATATTACTCCGCTATCTCACTTTTGTCATCTTGAAAAGATCTTGTGGGCGAGACGTATAAGCTGCGGCTACTGGCGTTTTAGTATAAGTTTGCATAGCTGCTGCTATTGCTTTAATAAAGTGAAGTTGTTGTATTGCTGGAGTCTTTGTTCTTTTTGTCTTGATACAAAAAGAACCAAAAAAATCAAGACGATTTTGTCTAAAGGGGGCCCCTGCACCCCCACTCGCTGAACGCTCATACAAAAAATCGTCAATCTGTGCACTTGGCAGGGGTGTTCGTCCTGTAATTGCCTGCCGCAATACATTGCTTGGAATTAGCCTTTGAGTAAATTATTCTAATGAAAATGGCCTTCCAGAGGCGAAAAAGAAGCGTATGTCATTGGGCTTTCCTTACGAAGCAGTCTTCTAGTAAGTCATTCATCATTTCTAATTTTTAATTTAGAATGATGCGTAGCCACATCTGGCGCAGCCTTGAATTCTTCTAATGAATTTGCCCTTCCAGAGGTTTTCAGAGGCTGGCCGCTGCTGGGGTTAGTTAGGTTTTTGATGCTTGTGAAGAGAAGAATTTAAAAATTGTTACCACCTGTACTGATAAATTCCTAAATTAAAACGCAGAAAGTTAGAACATCACTTATTCTGCAGAAAGAGAGACAGGAGAGGATTTAGGGTAGAAAGAATCTTTTGATTTTAAACTAGTGAACTATCATTAGTTAGGATCCGAGCTGTTGAAGTGAAGGATTACAGAATGAATAGAGCTTTAAAAATAGGGTATCAACTAGCAACATACGAAGCATATATATCATGATGAACTATAAAAGCTGCCTATGGGTAGGTGTGCTGGCTGCGGCCACTGCTGTGTCAGGTTCTATGGGTTGTTCGCAGAAATCCCAGAAATCGGAACAGGTCTCTTCAGATAACTGGACGAACCTGTTTGATGGCAAAACACTAGACGGCTGGAAGCGGGTGGCAGGGGAGGCACCCTACGAGGTGAAAGACGGAGCCATAGTAGGCACCACCATCGCCAACACCCCCAACACTTTTCTGGTAACCGAAAAAGAGTACGGCGATTTTGTGCTCGAACTGGATGCCATGGTCGAGAGCAATGGAAGCAACTCCGGTATACAAACCAGGAGCCATTTTGACCCGGAGGCCAACAACGGCAAAGGCAGGGTGTATGGCAGGCAGGTAGAGTTCGACCCATCGGAGCGGGCCTGGACGGGCGGCATTTACGACGAGGCACGCAGAGGCTGGCTCTACCCGCTCAGCCTGAACCCTGAGGCCCGGCAGGCTTTTAAAATGGGGGAGTATAACAAAATCAAAATCGAGTGCATCGGCAACGAAACCAAAACCTGGATAAACGATGTGCCGGTGGCTTATGTCGTGGATACCCTCGATCCGAGCGGGTTTATCGGGCTACAGGTGCACTCGATTAATAACGAGGAGCAAGCCGGTAAAAAAGTATTCTTCAAAAACATTCGCATAAAAACCACCGATCTTACACCAACTCCTTTTCCGGCAGGCGTGTACGTGGTTAATAACCAACCCAATGCCCTCACGGCTTACGAGCAGGAACATGGCTGGAAACTGCTGTTCGATGGAAAAACAACGGAAGGTTGGGTTGGTGCCTACAAAAGTTCCTTTCCGGAGAAAGGCTGGAAAGTAGAGAACGGTGCGCTCACGGTACTGCCGTCAGATGGAGGAGAATCGCAGAACGGTGGCGATATTGTCACCTCAGCCAAGTACAGGGCCTTCGACCTGTCGTTCGACTTTAAGCTGACTCCGGGCGCGAACAGCGGCGTAAAATATTTCGTGACCCTGAGCGAGAACAACTCCGGCTCCGCCATCGGGTTAGAGTACCAGATTCTCGACGATGAAAAGCACCCTGATGCTAAAATGGGCCGCAACGGTAACCGGACTCTGGCCTCGTTGTACGACCTGATAACCGCCGAAAAACAGTCCCGCTTTCTGCGCCCGATCGGGGAGTGGAACAAAGGACGTGTGGTAGTGCACCCCAACAATAAAGTAGAACATTTCCTGAATGGCATTAAAGTGCTGGAGTACGAGCGAGGATCTGCCGCGTTCCGGGAGCTGGTGGCCAACAGCAAGTACAAAGACTGGGAAAACTTTGGCGAAGCTACCGAAGGGCATATTCTGCTACAGGACCATGGCGACCAGGTGAGTTTCAGGAGCATCAAGATTAAAGAGTTGAAGTAACACAGCCACAATTGCTACAATGCTGCCCAAAGGTAAAGTAGCCTGAAATGCCTCCGGAAGGGCAAATTCATTAGAATAATTTGACTTGTGAGGCAGGATAGACCAGCAGAGCACCTGTTAAATATAGTACTTGTTCACATCATAGCCATTGCATATGAATACCAAGGATAACAACTCCCGCAGAGAGTTTCTTAAAAAAGCTGCGATCGGCACTGCCGGATTTTCACTTATGGGCTTTAGTGCCAGTAGCTACAGCCGCATATTGGGTGCCAACGATCGGGTGCAGGTGGGCATAGTGGGGTTTTCGAACCGGTTTAAAGACTCGCTTTTTCCGGCCTTTATGAATTATGCCAAGGAGCTAAATTTTGAGTTTGTGGGGGTCTCCGATATCTGGAACCGCCGCCGCGACGAGGCTGAGGCTTTTGTAAAATCTAAGTCGGGTGCTAAGCTGAAGAAGTTCCGGAACAACGACGAGCTTTACGCCAGCAAAAACCTGGATGCCGTGATCATCAGCACCGCCGACTTTCAGCATGCGCTGATGGGAGTGGAGGCCGTGCGAAATGGCAAAGACGCGTACATAGAAAAACCACTGGCCGAAACCATGGAAGATGCACGCGCCATTTTGAAAGCGGTAGAAGAAACCGGCAAAATTGTGCAGATTGGCTCACAGCGCCGCAGTGCCCCCAACTACATAGCAGCCAACGAATACATCCGGTCCGGCAAGTTCGGCGACATAAAAATGGTGGAAATGAGCTGGAACGTAAACCAACCTGGCCGCTGGCGGCTGCCGGAGCTGGTAAAAGAAATCCGGCAGAAGGACACTGACTGGGACCGCTTTCTGATGGACCGCCCCAAAGTGGCCTGGGACCCGCGCAAGTACCTGGAGTACCGCCTGTTCTGGCCTTATTCCTCGGGTATTCCGGGGCAATGGATGTCGCACCAGATAGACACGGTGCACTGGTTTACGGGGCTGGAGTATCCGCGCAGTGTGGTGGCAAACGGAGGTATTTACATGTGGCAGGATGGCCGAGAAAATGCCGATACCATGACCGCCGTTTTCGACTATGGACCCGAAGCAGACCCTGCCAAAGGATTTCAAGTGGTGTACACTTCCAGGTTCAGTAATTCGGCAGGTGGCGTAAAAGAGCTCTACTACTCCAATGGCGGGATGCTAAACCTCGACACCAACAAAGTTACCTCAGAGGGCGGCCTGGCGGAGAGGCAGGCAAGTGCCATGGGCCTGCAGGCAAACCAGCTGGCAGACTTTACTTTGCCGAGCCAGGGAGCAGCCGGTACTGAGGCCAACATGGGAGGCGACCCAACTACCTCGCTCCACATGCGCAACTGGATGGAGTGCGTTCGAAGTAGAAAAACCCCCAACGCTTCAGTAAGAGCAGGCTACAACCATTCCGTGGCTAATATTATGACGCGTATTGCCATGCAAACAGGTAAGCGGGTTTCTTTCGATAAAGCCAAGCAGGATGTGGTAGTGAGCTAAAGCAGTTCTGTAACAGGCAATGTAAAGGAGCAGGGGCCTCTTTCCGAGTGTAAAGGGAGAGAGGCTCCTTATTTTTCTTAAGCCACGACCATACTATAATTTAAACTGTATCATTTCCTTACTTCCATTTACTGTTCTGGCGTGAGTCCTTATGTCAGAAGGACCAAATTTTTGACGTGCTTTTCACTTCAAGTCCAGCTGTTCCCTGTCCCCAAACCAGATTGATAGCTGTTGGGCCGTCAGACTACCATTACAGAGTGACATTACCCAGTTTGTGCTGGTGCGCCAGGTAAAGCACCTTTAGAGAGATAACCACTTTTCTGTTTGTTTTATATCTTTACTGGCTAAAGCCCATAACATGAACGAAGATATTTTGGTCCAGATAGGCAACCAGATTAAGGAACGCAGAAAGAATAAGGGAATTACAATACAGGAACTGGCAGACAAGGCCTCTGTGAGTAAAGGATTGATATCTCAAATAGAAAACAGCCGAGCAATACCATCCCTTATGGTACTGATTGGTATTATTAAGGCGCTAGAGGTGGACCTCAATGTCTTCTTCAGAGAGATTGATACCGCAAGTACAGGTAAGACTATCTTGGTAAAACGCCATCATGAATACTACTACTTTGAAAAAGAACATGCCCTTGGTTTTCATTATCACAGAATTTTCACTCGGAATATAGAGCAGTCTACTGTAGACATCGTTCTGCTGGAGCTCGAACCCAATGCGAGCAGGCCAATGGTTGTGACTGAAGCCTTTGAGTATAAGTATATAATTACAGGTACAATTGAATATTGCTTTGAAAATGAAGTAGTAACCTTGAGTGAAGGTGACTCGATGTTGTTTGACGGTAGAATTCCGCATACTCCACGAAACAGTGGTGAGGGTAAAGCTGTTATGCTGGTTATTTATTTTTTTGAACAATAGCGTTTTCTCTTCTAATCCTTGTTCAGACCCAACTTGTTTAACAATATCTTAATTTGAACTTTGTTTAATAATAATAAACAAAGTTTAGATTTGCTTAACAATTTAACGTTAGGCAATGCACAGCAATTCCCATTCTTTTCTTGAAGGTGACATCAATAATACATCCCGAAGAGCCGCCTGGATACACGCGAATCTTGATCCGGATACAATCGGATTACTGGAACGGGATAGCAGGCATTTCCTCCATCAGTCACTATCAACTCCCTGTCTAGATGTAGTTTCCGATTCTTGTGGTATTTCCATGGTAAACACGGCCGGCAGGGAATATATGGACTTCCATGGAAATAATGTGCATCAGCTGGGGTATAAGAATAACTATATCCTTGACCGTGTGAAGGCACAGATGGACAGTCTCATTTTTTCTCCGCGTCGGTTTACTAATCTTCCCGCAATTGAATTAGCCGAACGGCTCAAACAGCTATGCAATGGACGGCTTTCCCGGGTCCTGTTCACNCACAGATGGACAGTCTCATTTTTTCTCCGCGTCGGTTTACTAATCTTCCCGCAATTGAATTAGCCGAACGGCTCAAACAGCTATGCAATGGACGGCTTTCCCGGGTCCTGTTCACTCCCGGAGGCACTTCGGCTGTCAGTATCGCTTTGAAATTAGCAAGGTTAGCTACTGGGAAGTTTAAAACCATCTCGATGTACGATGCATTTCACGGAGCTTCCATGGATAGCATTTCGATCGGCGGAGATTACAGTTTCCAACAAGACCTGGGCCCTTTGCTTACAGGCAGCATTCATGTACCTCCGGTAGATAACTACAGGGGGATGTGGTACAATCCAGATTCCCGCCTGGGCGATATAGCCTATGCTGATTATATAGAATATGTGATAAAAAAAGAAGGAGATGTAGGGGCCCTGATTGCTGAAACGGTAAGAAGCACCACAATGCACATCCCTTCGAAGGAATACTGGAAAAGGATCAGGGAAATTTGCGACCGGTATAAGGTCCTGCTTATCCTGGACGAGATACCCATAGCCATGGGCCGTACCGGGACGATGTTTGCCTTTGAGCAATATGGTATCCTGCCAGACATACTTGTTCTCGGAAAAGGACTTGGTGCAGGAATCATCCCGATGGCTGCCGTTCTATGCAAGGAAGAGCTTAATGTAGCCGGTCATGTATCGCTTGGACATTTTACTCACGAAAAAAATCCGCTCGGGGCAGCTGCTGCTCTTGCCGCTTTCGACTACATGGAAGAATATGGAGTACTCGGACATGTTCAGGAGATGAGTCTGTACCTCTTTGAGCGGCTGAACCAATTAATAGAGAGATTCGAAACAGTCGGTGATGTAAGAGGGGTAGGGATGCTTTGGGGTATTGAACTGGTAACCGACAGAGAGACATGCAAAGAGAATTATGTACTTGCAGAGAAGATGCTCTACGCTTGTCTTTCAAAAGGCCTTAGCATAAAAGTATCATCCGGTAATATCCTTTGCCTCTATCCCCCACTGGTTTCTACAAAACAAGAACTAGAGCATGCAGTTCAGATTATAGAAGAAGCGCTAATTGTTAACATGTAGTAATATAACGAAAGGAGGATTTTATAGAAAGTAAAAATAAACTTTCCCGCACTTAAAAAAGGCTAACAAGCAGCATTTCAGGTTCGAAACCTCGCAAATTTCTTAACCCGAAATGCCGCTCATCAATTAAAAGATATAGACAAAATTATGGAAATTTTTATTCACTTGTTAAATTATTTAAAAAGGGGAGTACACAGCTTACTGGTTTGCCTGCTGCTGTCCAGTATGGCAATGGCTCAGCAGGCAGAAAGGGTAGAGGGAACAGTGACTGACCAGGCCGGGCAGACAATGCCTGGCGTGAGCATCAGGATCAAGGGAAGTACGTCATCTACGCATACAAATGGATCGGGTAATTACAGCATCTTGTCACATTCTGCAGATGATAAGCTAGTGTTCTCTTTCCTGGGATACCAGACCTTGGAAGTAGCAATTGCCAACCGCTCCTCTGTTGATGTTGTATTGGTTGAAGAAGCACATAGCCTGAACGAGGTTGTCGTTACTGCGCTGGGGATTGAGCGTGAGAAAAAGACGCTTGCATACGCCACCCAACAGATCAGTTCAAAAGATATAAACGATGCTCCTGCTTCTAACTTTATCAGTGGATTATCTGGTAAAATTGCTGGCGTCAACATCGTCAGCGGAGGGGCCATTGGGTCGTCGGCGAGGATCACGCTCAGGGGGGAGTCGTCTTTATCGATGCAAAACAACCAGCCGCTTTTTGTCATTGACGGTACACCTGTAGCAAATGACCCGACAGTAAACAATAGCGCTGATTATGGAAACAGCGCCGCAGCGATTAACCCGGCCGATATTGAGTCTGTAAACGTATTAAAAGGCCCTGCGGCTTCTGCTCTTTATGGCTCTAGGGCTGCGAATGGTGCTATTGTGATCACCACGAAGAAAGGAAACAAGGGTGGTGTGGGAGTTGATTTTAACTCCTATTATTTTGTTGGTAAAGTAGGCCGGCTGCCTAAGTTTCAGAACGAATTCGGAGCAGGACGTAATGGAGAGTATAAAGGATCAAACTTCGGTGCCAGTTGGTCGGCCTACCCTGATGGACTACAGGATGGTTACGATGAAAGCTGGGGCCCGCGGCTGGATGTAGGTACGTTACACGCGCAGTTCGATTCGCCAACAACCAACGGATTTCGTGGTGCGGATGTAAGTTTAAATAATAGGGGCGATATTATAGCCACCCCATGGGTATCTCAGCCGGACAATATCAAGGATTTCTTTCAGACCGGGCGAAAAATTTATAACAACCTTGCTTTTTCAGGCAGCAGCGATAAAGGACATTACCGCCTGTCAATGACGGCACTGAACGAGACGGGTACCATCCCTAATAATAACCTGGACCGGTACCAGGCAAGCATCAGTACCGGGTATATGCTTTCCAAGAAGCTTAGCTCCAACATTAACCTAACCTACGCAAATACGCAAAGCTCAAACCGGCCAGACAACGGGTATGGTCGGAATACGGTGATGTATTTCTTCACCTGGATGAACAGAAATGTTAATACCAACAGCCTCAAAGAATATTGGCAGAAAGGCCTTGAAGGAACCCGTCAATTCCAGTACAATTACGGTGAGAATCATAATAATCCGTTCTTCCTGATGTACGAAAATACCAAGGGACAGAATAAAAATCATGTTTTCGGGAATGTGGATCTTACGTACATTTTAAACGAGCACTTGGATATTAAAGTGAGGACTGCGCTCGATTATTATAACGACGAGAGGCCGACACGAACATCTTACAGTGAAATCAGCTCGCCTAAAGGCCGTTATGAAATACAGCGTTTAGGTTACATGGAGCGCAACAGCGATTTTCTTTTAACCTATAAGAAGCTGTTTACTGGTGATGATCTTGAGCTCACGCTTTCCGGAGGTGCTAACCAATTCGATCTCTCGCATAGTTCCAATGTAGCTGGCATACCCGAACTGCTTATTCCAGGTATCTACAACCTGTCCAATACATCGGCACAGAGTTATGTCTCGTCGAGCGAAATGAAGAAGCGTATCAACAGTGTTTATGCCCTCGCTAATTTTGGTTATAAGGACCTGTTCCATCTGGATCTGACAGCCAGGAACGATTGGTCAAGCACGCTACCGCAGAATAACAACTCCTATTTTTATCCATCTGTGGGGCTTAACACAAACCTAAAAAAGCTGCTCGCGATACCGAATTTTGCCAACCAGGCACAGGTACGCTTAAGCTGGGCGAGAGTAGGAAATGACGCAGCACCGTATCAGCTGATCAATGCCTATGTTAATCAGCAGAAGTGGGGTGACCAGCCCGCACTGTCTGGAAGTTCCTCCCTGGCGAATGCTAATCTGAAGCCTGAAATTATTTCTACCTACGAGCTTGGGACGGCATGGAGCTTCTTGAGCAACAGGCTGGCTTTTGATGTAACCTATTATGATATACGTTCAAAGAACCAAATCGTAGCACTGCCACTGGTATCCAGCTCAGGTTTCGCTTCCAGGGCCATAAACGCCGGAGAAATAAGAAATACTGGTTTTGAGGTAATGCTTTCGGGCACTCCAGTTTCTCATTACAGTTCGCTGAGGTGGGACGTTTCCCTGAACTGGGCAAAAAACTTTGGCAAGGTGATATCCCTCACCGATGAGGTTGATAAACTTGTACAGGCGGCACCGGGAGAAGAAGCCTCGATACAGGCCCGCGCAGGTGAGCGAATGGGCGCAATATGGGGCCCAGGATTCGAGAGGGTACCTGACGGACCGTTGAAAGGTAAGATCATCATTACTCCAAACGGAAATGCTAAGGCAACGAGCGAAGATATCAACTTAGGAAATATCAATCCCGATTGGACTGCAGGCCTGTCAAACCGAGTTTCGTTCAAAAATTTCTCGCTTTATGCTCTGGTAGGCGGTCAGGTAGGTGGAAAGTTTATTTCCAGATTTTATAATAAGGCTGTCGGTGCCGGTCAGCTGGCTGAAAGTGCCGAAGGCAGGTCTGCCCGGCCGGTAGGGCAGGAGTACCTAGACCCCTACTTTATTCCGGGAGCGGCACAGATGCCTGACGGATCATATCAGCCCAATAACACCAGTACAGACGGCACATTCAGCTCTGGGGTATATGGCACAGATATCAGGTATTTTTACAAAGGCCGGATGGATCATATTACCGAAGCCCAGCTCTTCAGCGCAACCTATTTTAAGTTACGGGAACTTACGGTAGGGTATACACTGCCTCAAAAACTGATAGCCGGAACATTCATACAGAAGGCGACTCTCAATCTAACAGGCCGAAACCTTTTTCTGATTACGCCAAGCAGCAACAGGCATTTCGATCCGGAAGTTTCTGTTGCCACAGCAGGAAACGGGTTGATCCCCGGGTTTGAAAATATGAGTCTGCCTTCTTCGCGTGAATTGGGAGTAAGCTTGCACGTTAGTTTCTAAGAATAATTACCAAAGAAATGAAGACATTAAAACTGATGCTCATCGCGACCCTATTGTTGGTGATAGGTTGCACAAAGGATCTTGAAGAAATTAACAAGAACCCCAATGCCCCAGAGTCGATTGAAGACCCCGGTTTTCTCTTGGCACATATCATACGATCTTCGGCAAATGCTAATTTGAGAAATTCATTTTCCAGGGGAAGTGTTGCGGCTGACCAACTGGCTTCGGCCTATGCGAGCAACTTTTCCAACTGGACAAGATCTGAAGCGGAAAGTTATTACAACTGGAGTTTTTACTCGTACATACGCGACCTAAACGAAATCATCGCCTTGTCGGAAGAGAAGGGGTATAATAACTACAAGGGTATAGCGCTGGTTCTGCGATCCTGGCTCTTTCAGAACCTGACCGATCTGTACGGACCGATCCCCTTTCGTGAGGCCGCTAGTGTTAAATACAGCAATATAACAACACCTGTATACGAAAGCCAAGAGGCTGTTTACGCTGGCTTGCTGGCTGATCTGGAGACAGCCGTATCGCTGCTGGGAACTTCGAGTGAATCAGTTAACGGGGATATATTGTATAGCGGCGACATTCAAAACTGGAAGAAATTCAGTTCTGGTTTAATGCTCCGCCTGCTGATGCGCCAATCCAACAGAGTGAATCCTACTGCGCAGATGGAGAGGATCATTTCTGATCCGGTTCGGTATCCTTTATTTACATCACACAGTGATCAGGCGGCGCTGCAGTATCTGGCAGATACGCGTGCAAATGAAGCACCTTTTTACCGTAACAGTAACAGCGATTACGGGATCAGCTACCGAGCCTCTAACACGCTGGTGAATTACCTGCAATCGCTTAACGATCCGCGTCTATATGTTTTTGCATTGCCAGCTTCTCTGGCTGATGTAGGTTATGCAGGTGCCATAAATGGTACAGGCGACTGGGATAATCCTGCTAAATATTCTCCTCCTGGTATGCTATGGGCCCCATTGCAATACAATCCTCTTGCTTCTCCTGTTGCAGCACAGAGCATACTGCTGAGCTATTCCGAAGTGCAGTTTATATTGGCTGAGGCTGCTGAAAAAGGATTCCTACAAGGCGGTTCGTCTAGAGCAGCCGAGCATTATCTGAATGGTATCAAGATGCAATTTACCTATTACTCAAGCCGAATTCCTGCCAACTACGATTTCCCGAAAGCGGCCGATGTAGATGCCGATGCGGCATATTATGAACAGGCTGCCGTCAGCTATACAGGGACAAAGCAGCAGAAAATTGAAAAGATTTGGCTTCAGAAATGGCTGAGTCTTTACTTAGTAGGATTTGAAGCATGGTCTGAATGGAAAAGGACTGGTTTCCCGCACATAGTGGCAGGCCCGGTTAGTCCCGGTCACATACCACAGAGAGTTCTCTATCCCGCAGACGAAATGCGGCTTAATGAACAAAATTATAAGAATGCCGTGCAGCTGCTGGGGAGTGATGAATTAAGCACTAAAGTGTGGTGGGCCAAATAGCCAGGGCTAAGATGATGATAGTTAAAAAAATCAAGCCAGTCATTTATAGTATGATGCTCTTTGGACTTATGGCATCCTGCTCGCGAACAAAAGACGGTTTTCCGGACGGTATCGAACATGTGGTCGTTATTGGAATCGATGGGTTGAGCGTCGAAGGACTTAAAAACGCAAAAACTCCGGTACTAGATAGTCTGATTTTAAATGGAAGCGTGTGCTGGAATGCTCGTACGGTTCTACCATCAGTAAGCAGTCCGAACTGGGCCTCCATGATTATGGGGGCCGGTCCGGAGCAGCATGGCATTATTAACAATGAGTGGGAATTGGATGATCATGCTATAGAACCCATTGTGAGCGGACAAGACGGCCGTTTCCCTTCTATATTCAGTATCCTCAGAAAACAGCGACCCCAAGCAGAAATTGCTTCTATTTACCAGTGGGATGGTTTTGGGCGACTTTATAACAAGGAGAGCCTTAGTTTCGACCGGACGTTTTCAACGGCTGATTCCACCGCCACAGCGGCGGCGGCATATATAAGCCAAAAGAAGCCGCACTTCACATTTATTCATCTGGATGATGTGGACGGGGCTGGACATGGTAATGGGCATGGCACCCAGATCTATCTGGACGCTGTGGGAAGGATCGATTCCCTGGTAGGGATGATCATGAATGAAATTAATCGGGCAGGTATCAGCGACAAGACACTGATAATGATTACCAGCGACCATGGCGGTATAGGCTATGGTCATGGCGGAGATTCGAAGGAAGAAATAACGGTGCCTGTAGTGCTTAGCGGAAAAGCAGTTAAACAGAAATATCTAGTGACTCAGCCGGTTTATATGTACGATGTAGCTGCAACCATTGCTTTTGCGCTACAGCTGAAAATTCCCTACAGTTGGATAGGCCGACCGGTAAAAGCTGCCTTTAGGGGTTACGAAGAACCTGAAGGTAATGAGGATGAGAAGATCCTGATTACTGCGCCTGTAATATACCCTAAAAGAGATCTTTATCAGCAGGCTGGAGGACTTTATATTGGACGGATGGCAGAGGTTAGTATAAAGGAACCCTCTGAGGATGTAACAATTCGTTTTACAACGGATGGCTCTGAACCAGGCCCACGTTCGGCTATATACGAAAAGCCATTTAGTTTAGAGAAGACAAGCGTTGTCAAAGCAAAGGCCTTCGATGCCAGTGGTAACGAGAGCTTAAGTACAGTGGCATATTTCAGGATTTTGTCTGAGGAACACGGGAACGGATTATCAACTTCTTTCTATCAGGGCGCAGACTGGAAGTTCCTACCGGTATTAAAAAGCATTCAGCCCAGCTCACGCTGGGTAAGTCATGAGTTTCAGATAGATAGAGAACAGATAAATGAACTTATAACCGGAGGGAATCCTAATTTCGGACTTGTTTATGAAGGTTTTTTAGAGATAGACAGGGATGGAGAGTACACCTTTTATGCCCATTCTGATGACGGAAGCAAGGTTTACCTGAATGACGAGGAGGTGGTAGACAACGATGGCAGCCACGGTGTAAGAGAACGGATTGGCAAAATAACATTGAAAAAAGGCAGGAATCCTATCCGTGTGGAGTTCTTCAACGGAGGAGGAGGATACTGGCTGGATGTCTTTTATAAAGGTCCGGGTATAGCCAAGCAGATTATACCCGCCGACAAATTGTTCCTTAAAAGTATTGAATAACTGATAAACAACAAATATGAGTATTAAACTAATGGTCTTTGATATTGCTGGAACTACTGTAAAGGATGATAACGAAGTTGCGAAGGCTTTTCAGAACGCATTGAAAACGTGCGGATTTTTTCTGCCCTTGGAGAAGATCAATCCCTTCATGGGGTATGAAAAACATTTTGCTATCAAAGAGATACTAAAGGAAGCTGGGGAAGCCGAGGCATATACCGAAACAGTGGTCAAGGAGATACACCAAGCATTTGTCAATGATTTGAAGGTGTTTTATTCTGAGCCGGAAACAACCATCCCTTTGCCAAATGTTGAATCAACCATGCAAACCCTCCATGATTTGGGTATTATAGTGGCCATTAATACCGGCTTTTCAAGAGACATTGCCGATGTGATCGTAAAGCAACTACAATGGTTCGAACGGGGCCTTGTAGATTATATGATCGCCTCAGATGAGGTTGCTAAAGGAAGACCGTACCCAGACATGATCCATTCCCTGATGAAGCAGGCAGGCATTGATGATCCGTCGCTGGTGGCCAAGGCGGGTGATACAGAGGTGGACATTAACGAAGGAAAGAATGCGGGATGTAAATATGTTATAGGCGTTTCTACCGGCACTTTTACAACTGAAGAACTACGTGCTTATGATCCTACCCATATCATATCCGATATCGCTGAGGTAATCGATATTATCAAGGCTTAAATAATGGGCTTAACTGCTTCTATCAGTGGTAAGATTAGTCGGTATCCCTATGTTGTTATTTCGCTAATCACTGCTTCAGCAGCCTTCGGGTGTTATACCAGTATGTATGCTTTCCGGAAAGCATTCACTGCTGGGCTTTATGAAGAGGCAGAATTTTTAGGCATTAATTATAAGCTCTGGCTAATTAGTGCTCAGATCCTCGGTTATATGTTAAGTAAGTTTTATGGTATCAGGTTCATCTCCGAGCTGGGTCATGAGAAGAGAGGCTGGAAAATAGTTCTGCTCATCAGTATAGCCTGGATAGCGCTGCTGGGGTTTGCAATTGTACCGGCTCCATATAATATCGTATGTATGTTTCTTAATGGATTACCATTAGGATTAATTTGGGGGCTGGTGTTTTCATTCCTGGAAGGGCGAAGGATCACAGAGTTTCTTGGAGCTGTTATGAGCATTTCGCTGGTATTTGCATCTGGCTTTATAAAAACGGTTGCCAGGACTTTGGTTGATGATCTGGGCGTTGCAGAATATTGGATGCCTTTCGCCACCGGGCTACTGTTTGTAGTGCCCCTGCTTATTTTTGTTCTATTGCTGGAAGCGGTGCCGCCGCCAACAAAAAAGGATATAGAAATGCGTACGCTGAGGGCTCCGATGAATGCAGCACAGCGAAGGGCTTTCTTGTCGGACTTCCTTCCCGGTATTATACTCACCGTATTTGCATACTTGCTATTCACCGTGTTGAGGGATATTCGCGACAACTTCCAGGTAGAGATCTGGTCCAACCTGGGCTTTGTAAATCAGGATATATATGCGAAAACCGATTCAGTGATTGCCATTATTGTATTGGCGCTGATGAGCCTTCTTATCCTCGTGCGTAGAAATTTTGTAGCTTTCGCCCTTATACACGTCATGATCCTGACTGGCTGCCTATTGGCAGGTATTTCAACGTTTCTTTACCTGCAGGAGGCCCTAAGCGGTATGAATTGGATGGTTATATCCGGACTGGGACTTTACATGGCCTATATTCCTTATAATGCAATCTTTTTTGAAAGACTGATTGCTAGTTATCACCAGGCAGGTAACATCGGCTTTATTATGTATGTGGCCGACTCTACCGGTTATCTGGGCAGTGTAGCTGTTCTGTTTGTTCGCGAGTTCGCTTTTGTTAATCTTAGCTGGACAGCTTTCTTTCAGCACGCCTTACTCCTATGTTCTTTGCTAGCCGGTCTTGCCGTCTGCTTTTCTCTGGCCTATTTCTATACGAAAAAGGTCAGAATCAAAGATAATACCGGGACAGATGCATTTTCAGTTCCGCGTGGGGAGGTACAAATTATTAAAACATAATCATTATTTACAGAATGAAATCAAATAAAACAGCCATCGTTGTTGGTGCCGGTATAGTAGGCCTGGCTTGTGCAAGGGCCCTTGCATTAAAAGGATATAAGGTAACTGTATACGAAAGAAACAAACGCGCTGTAGGAGCATCGATTCGAAACTTCGGCATGATCTGGCCCATAGGCCAGCCGGAAGGGCGAGCCTACCAGTGGGCTCGCCGGTCGCGGGAAATCTGGCAGGAAATATGTGATTCGGCAGGAATATGGTATGCTCCTTCAGGATCGCTGCATCTGGCATATAGTGATGCAGAACTTGCGGTCATGGAGGAGTTTACAGGTCTTTATGAGCGAGAACGTCCGTGTTTAATGCTATCGACTGGAGAAACACGAAAGAAGTCAGAAGCTGTCAATCCTCGGGGGCTTAAGGGCGCCCTATGGAGCGCTGAAGAATTGATCGTGGATCCAAGGGAGGCTATACCTAAGGTTGCACTTTATCTGCAGGAGCAACTGAATGTTGAATTCAAATGGGGCTGCTGTATCAACAGGATTGATGATGCAACTGTTTACTCCGGTGCGGGAGAGTCTCAGAAAGCTGATAAAATATATGTATGCAGCGGCGCTGACTTTGAAACTCTATATCCTAAGCTGTTTGGTTCCCTAGAAATAACCAAATGCAAACTGCAGATGATGCGTCTTGTCACCCAGCCCGAAAACTGGAGTATTGGCCCTTCACTCTGCGGAGGACTGTCTATGCTGCACTACAAGTCCTTTGCGGCTGCTGCAGCAACAGAAGAGCTACGTAAAATACTGGAATCGGAACTGCCCGAGTACTTTAAATGGGGCATCCATGTAATGGTAAGCCAGAATGGCAAAGCTGAACTGACTATTGGGGATTCGCACGAATACGGTCTCTGCCACGATCCGTTCGACAGGCAGCATATTAACGAACTTATTCTTGCTTACCTGAAGCGCTTTGCAACTTTTAAAGATTGGGGCCTGCTTGAGTCCTGGAACGGTGTTTATGCTAAGATGACTAATGGTGAAGATCACCTGCTGCTTGAACCAAATAGCAACGTTACCATTTTAAATGCGCTTGGTGGTGCGGGGATGACCCTTTCTTTTGGCCTTGCCGAATATTGTATATCGAGCTGTTAGGCGTAGTAAATTATTTCATGGTTATTTAAATTCATTTTATTGGTTATCCAGGATGAACGTGCTGCCCAATCTATGCATTGGATTTGGTCACTGCCATCGGAAGGGAGATCGCTGGGTCGGTGCCAAAAAGCCGTATCTTCTACTACGGGAGCCCCTGCAGAAGAGCGGGATCACACCATGGGTAGGAATAGGAATCGGCACACTGTCTGGTTCATCTGTCATAAAAATCTGTGCCTAAGACTACACACTCTACTTATCTTCTGATGAAGTATCCTAACTTAATTAAATAGCTCCAATCCTTGATACTGAGCAAGTCTGGATATAGAACATGATCTATATCTATGTTGGGCCAGAATTCAACAACCTGTCTCTGATTACCGATGCTTATTCAAGATGATCGAGGGCTACAGCCTGTATTAGCTTTTGAGCATAGAAGGTTGCCTAAAACTCTTATTAATGGCACTTGCCACTCTCAGTAGACAAGCTAGTAGGCTTATTCACTAATCTGGCCGGGGCATACGGTACTTCAGCATCGAGTATGGGAAAAGTTAAAAGCAGCAGACATTGACATTAGCATAACAGACAGTGGCGAGGCAAATGAGTATTAGATTGCCGAAGGGAAAAGGGATCTTAAAACATGAGTTCAGGCTCAACCAAGAGTTTAAAACACATATCGTGCAGAAGTCCACTACAGCCGCTCTGACTTAACAGCTTCTAGATCTGAAGCCAAACCAAATTCCAGCCGAAGTAGAGCATTTGGAAAGGACATTGACCAAATTGTAAAGGTAGTCCCTTTGTCAGGTAGCAGACTACCGCCTCAGGAGAAAGCCAGGTACAGCAGTATTTTAATAATGGCTTTGCTCCAGTATAAGCTGCATTAATATTTCTTTCAATATAATTTGTTGCTGCAAAAGTGCAAAATATTTTAAATAAGTTAATTTCAATAATTTGATCAGTGATATATTTTTGTGTGAAAAGTAATGTTTAGCTGTATAGTATAATTTATTAATAAAATAACCTAAAATGCCCGTTGTTTAAACTGCAATTGCCTCACTTATCTTTAAATATGGTTCTTTTAGAAAAAAGAATAGTGATGGCATCAGATTTTTCTACTCTAATGTTAGTGTCTCTTAATAATTCACAATAATTTATAATTTTTAAACCTTTACTTGAGACATACTTATACATGAAAAGATCGAAGATTTTATTGCTGTGCCTTGGGCTTGGCTTTTTCACAGTTTCCTGCGAAAAAGAAATGGAAGACATGAAAGTAGAATCACTTTCAAACTCTCAGAATGTTGGTATCGCAGCTTCGACTAGACTGACAGTGCCAAATGGTTTAGCCCTGAGAAGGCCTTCTAATTTTGCACCTCTGAGCGAGAGCTTCAGAGAACTTTTACTTAACGAGGCGGTAGAGCCTAGTGAGTGTAGCCCGACACAGTTTGTTACTGTACAGAATAAATACCTGAATCCGCTTGTAAACGACCTGTACTCTATTTTCGGACCGGCAGAATATGCCGATATTTTTTATCTGTACTCAGACCTGAACCTATACTCGGCTTACTTCGATACGTCGGAGCAGTACTTTGGAGAAAAGGGAGAGTACACCAATTTTGTAGCTAAACGCAAAAGAGAGCTTGAGAAATTCTGGAATATGCCAAACCAGATTCAAATTAACGGGCAGCACACTGCCACGCTAAACGATCGGGAAAAGCTGGCTGATGTGTATGAATTGGTAGGTGTTAATGTGAATAGCAGAGAAGAAGCCTATGCTATAGCCGATGAGATCTTATATTTCAATACCTTATCTCCGAATTTACCGGAGAATCCTTTCTTCGCTCTTGATGGTTTTGCCACTACTTACAGAAACCTGATCGTGATTGGAGATGGAATTGTATCTATGTTGTCTGAAACCGGAATTGAGCAGGACATTGTCTGGACGGGGATTCTGGCACATGAGTGGGCTCACCAGATTCAGTTTAAAAACTTTGCTTCCTGGTACCCTAACGGTGCCGCTGCAGACCCTGCAGAAGCTACGCGCTACACCGAACTGGAGGCAGACTTTTTGGCGGCTTACTACATGACGCACAAACGAGGTGCAACCTACAACAAGAAACGAGTGGAGCAGTTCTTTACATTATTCTTCCAGATCGGCGATTGTGGCTTTACCAACTCCGGCCACCACGGAACACCAATTCAGCGTATGGCAGCTGCCCGTTTAGGATTTGAACTAGCCGACCAGGCTCAGAAACAAGGCCATATCCTGACAGCGCAACAAGCACACGATATTTTTGTATCCAGAATAAACACCGTGTTGTAATTGTTAAAAGACTTCTGAGCAAAAAAGGCTGGCCATTGAGGTCAGCCTTTTTTGTTTTAGCCGAATCCCTGTTTTTCAACCCTCCGCATAAGTGTTCGGTATCAGACAGGTATTGTCCATAATCAAACATGCTGGGGTGTTATTTGAGTGCAGGTAGGGGGTATTTAGTTGAAAATGAGCTTGTAGTGTAACTGGCATACGTGTTGGTATAGAGTTTAGTGTAGCGCCAGGCAGCTGCTTTAGCCTGGTTCGCACAAGTAACACTTCACCATACCTACACTATGAAAAATTTATTACTTCCATTGCTTTTGCTGCTGTTCTGCCAGGCGCAGGCGCAGCAGGCCGGCATTGCTGGTTTCGTTAAAAATGAAGCAGGCCAACCGGTGGAGTTTGCCAACGTGGCCCTGCTGCGTGTTGCAGATTCGACGCTGGTAAAAGGTGCCCTCACCGATGCCTCCGGTGCTTTTGCGTTTGATAACCTTTCTGCCAGCAGTTATTACGTGGTGGCCATGATGGTAGGCCTGACCAAAGCCGAGAGCGCCGACATTATGCTCACTACAGGCAACGAACAGGTGCAGCTGCCGACACTGGTGCTGAAACAGGCGGCGACCAATTTAAAGGAAGTGGTGGTAGAAGGGCAGAAGCCGCTCATAGAGCAGCACCTCGACAAGACCGTGATGAACGTCGAGAACAGTATTGTAGCAGCCGGAAGTACTGCGCTGGAGGTGCTGGAAAAGGCGCCCGGTGTCTCCATAGACCAGAACGAGAACATCAGCATGCGTGGCCGCCAGGGCGTAATAGTGATGATAGACGGAAAACCTGTGCAAATGTCCGGCACAGAACTGGCCAACCTGCTACGTGGTATGTCTGCCAATGCAGTAGAAAAAATTGAGCTCATTACCAACCCCTCTGCCAAATACGATGCCGCCGGTAACGCAGGCATTATCGACATCAAACTGAAACGCGACAGCAATCTGGGCACCAATGGCACGCTCACTTCCTCATTCGGGCAAGGTCAGTACGCCAAATCGAACCAGGGGCTGCAGCTAAACCATCGGACAAAGAAGTTTAATGTATTTGGCAACTACAACTACGTGTACAGGAGCGATTATACCCAGCTCGATATTTACCGCCGCTTCTACGATAATACCGGCGCCTACAATGGCACTTACGACCAGCAAAACACCTTTAACTTTATTGTAAACAGCCATACCTTGCGGGTGGGTGCCGATTATTACCTCAGTCCTAAAACAGTAATGGGCGTGGTGGCAAATGGGTTCCTGCTCGATATAAACCGTAACAACCTTAACCGCTCCAATATATATGATATGCCGGAGCGCCCCGAAGCCTACTTCCTGACAAATGCCATTGCCGGCCACGACCGCAACAACCAGGGGCTTAACTTTAACATCAAACACACGATAGATAGTGCGGGCCGGGAAATAAGTGCCGATGTGGACTACATTGTGTATAACAACCAGGACTTTCAGGATTTTACTACCAATTATTACAACCAGCTCAACGAGAATACGCAGCCAGCTTACCTCTTGCATGGCGGTCTGGATGGTGACTTAACAATTAAATCAGCAAAAATAGATTATACCCAGCCCTGGAACGCAGTAGGAGGTACCCTGGAAGCTGGCCTGAAGACTAGCCTGGTAACAGCCGACAACGACCTGCAGTTCTACGACCGAAGCAATGGCGGCAATACGTTGGATACAGACAAGAGCAATCATTTTTTATACAAAGAAAACATACAGGCAGCTTATGTGAATACTTCTAAAAAGTGGAGCAAGGTAAGCCTGCAACTGGGCCTGCGCCTCGAAAACACGCGTGCCGAAGGGCAGCAACTAACCGATGGGCAGCAGTTCGACCGCGACTATACGCAACTTTTTCCGAGTGCTTTTGTGGGCTATACAGCAAGTAAAAAGAATGAAGTAGGCTTGTCGCTGAGCCGCAGAATTAACAGACCATCTTACCACCAGCTGAACCCGTTCAAGAATTTCCTCGACCCAAGCACTTATTCTGCCGGCAACCCTTTTCTGAAGCCGGAGCTATCGTATTCTTTTGAACTGTCGCATACCTACGACCAGCGGTTTACTACCAAACTTGGCTATAGCCGCACAACCGATGTTATTATTCAGGTGCTGGCGCCTGATACGGTGGCCGAAAAGCTGGTGGCACAGAAGATGGAGAACCTGGCCCAGCTCGATTATTTCAACATAACGCTTTCGGCCCCGTTTACGATTGGGAGCTGGTTTAGCAGTGTAAACAACGGAACATTGTACTACGCGCTGTACCAGGGCAACCTGGCGCAGACAAACCTTAAAAATGGCCGGCCATCTTATACCCTCAACTCTAACAATACCCTGAAATTAAAAAATGACTGGTCTGCAGAAATAGTAGGGGTGGTCAGATCCAGAGAAGTGTATGGGTTTATGGAGATCGAGCCAATCTGGTTTTTGTCGGCGGGCGTGCAAAAGCAGCTTTGGGATAAAAAGGCCACTGTTAAACTGAACGTATCCGATATTTTTTTCACTAACAAAACAAGAGGGGCTACCTCTCTTACCGGCTATGCCGAAAATTTTTACCAGGTACGCGACTCGCAGGTTGCCACCCTCAGCTTTACGTACAAGTTCGGTAAATCGCAGGAAGCGCCATCGCGCCGCAGAACATCAGGTGCCGAAGAAGAAAAAAGCAGGGCAGGAGGGAACTAGTGCTCTGCTAAATTAAAAATTAGAAATGACGGTTGCCAGCTTCTTTGGTAGATCAAGAACAGTAATGCTAATTATAGAAATCAAATTGGAGGAAGAAGCACTAGCATGTGGTGCCGCAGCAGTAAACCCGCCACTGATTTACAGAATAATGGTAAAAGTAGTACCTTGGTTTAAGGTGCTGCTTACCTTTATCTGGCCGTTGGCCTTGTCTACCATTCGTTTTACAATATACAAACCCAGGCCGCTGCCTTCTACGTGGTCGTGCAATCGCTTAAATATGGTAAAAACAGTATCCTTTTTTTCGGAAGGAATGCCAGAGCCATTGTCGGTTACAGTTAGTTTTATTTTGTCCTGCACCTTTTCCATTGCCACACGCACTTCCGGCGGCCTATCCGGGGAGCGGTATTTAATAGCATTGCTCAGGAGGTTGTACAGTATGCTTTTCATGTTCTTTTTAGAAAAGCCTATCTGCAAATTTTCTTCACTGCTTACTTCTATTTTTGCTTTTGTAGCTACTATCAAAGCATCGAGGTCTTGCCGAACTGTTTCTACTATTTCGAAGATATTGATGGGTTCTGTTTCTTCTTCTTCTCCATTTTTATCTATCTGTACAATAGTAGTGAGGTCGTTTACAGTAGTAGTGAGCCGGCGGAGCGAAGTCTGCATATAACCCGTAATCTGCTTTATCTCCTTTCTGTTTAGGTCCTCTTTGTCTACGGCAGCTGAAATAACAGTAATCAGCCCTTCTAAATTGTGCAAAGGCGACTTAAGGTCATGCGATGCCGTGTACACAAAATTATCGAGATCGAAATTTGAATTAGCTAATAACCTGTTCTCATTCTTTAGCTTCAGGTTTGCCTGCTGCGTTCTATCCAGCAGATCCTGACTTTGCAAGTGGAAGGCAAGCAGTTCGGCAAACATTTTAAACATGCCGATAACCTTCTGGTTGTTGATATTGGCCGGTTTGGCATCTATGGCGCAAAGTGTTCCGAAAAAGGTGCCGTCTTTTAAAATAATGGGGAAAGATATGTAGCTCTGAAGCCCATAGAGGCGGGGGGTATGGTGGTTGCAGTAGATTTGATCTTCTGTGGCATGATCGAAAAAGACTGGCTCGCGGCTATCTCTTATCTCATTGCACAGGGTGGTCGCAATTTCCAGTTCACCGCCTTCCTTTAACCCGAACTGTACTTCGTCGCGTACGCTGCAGGCTACCCACCTGTCTTGTGTAACGCGTGCAATGGCCGCAAAACCCATTCCTGTGGTGTGGCAAATAACTTCGAGCATGGTGGGCACAATAGGGATTTGCCTCACTGCCTCCAGGTCTTGGTACAAATCGTCTTCGATTTCAATCATAAAGGAGAATATTTAACCAAGTCTGGCAAGTTAAGCTTAGGGCTATTGTCCGCTATAGTTCAAATTTAAGCAAAAATAGTTAAAAGTAGATGTTGTCTTAGAAGTAACATCCAGAATGTAAGCGTCAGTTTTGGAGCTGCTCTAATTCAATCTCTGCACTCTATACAGACTTCTATACGAATTGCGACTATTTAGAGGGGCTACAGAGTCTAAAGAAAGATGAAATAAAAGAGGTGCCGCTTGAGTTCTGTACGCTTTATCTTATTCTCTTAGACAAGACAACAATAAGGTTTTATGACAGACTTGACAAAAAGAACAGAATCACATTGCAAAACTTAAACAAAGAAGAAAATGCCAGTATCAAGAAATAGAAAAAAGAAGAATACCTATACAAATAACCACAAGTTTAAAACTGCTTCCATATTGAGCCTTGAAGATATCTTAAATATCAACATGAATACCTGTAGGAAATGTGGAGGGAAAAGAGATGAGTTTTTATATGAAGAACTATCAGAAAAAGAGCAAATTCATTGGAGGGAATCAGGAATAGTAGATTTAATAAACTACTTTCTCTTATGTCCCAATTGTGATGAGTACTCTGCCATATTTGATATGGAAGAATTCTAACAAAAAGAACCGGGTAACACCGGTTTTTTTATATAATATATATATGTATGATTTATATCTTCAATAATAAAATATTTAATAACAAATTTGTTAAATGATAACTGCTTCTGGCTACAAATGATCAAGAAGACCAGTAGTAATTCCAAATTATAAAGGCAATGAAAAATGATAAATGAGAAAGAAATAGAAGAGCAAATACGTGAAAAACAGCAAATCGTAGACTATGACGTAAAAGAATATCCAGTTGAAATAATTGTTAAAAAATATACGGATAATGCTGCTACTGATGAAAATGAAATTTTTATACCAGCATATCAGAGAGCATTTGTATGGGATGATGACCGTCAATCTAAATTCATAGAATCTATACTGTTAGGTTTGCCTATTCCTTACATCTTTACTGCTGAAAATACTGATGGTAGATTAGAAGTAATAGACGGATCGCAGAGAATAAGAACTTTAACCAATTTTTTAAACAATAATCTGCAACTGCAAGGTCTGGAAATTTTACCAGCATGTAGTGGACTTAAGTTTTCTGACTTTCCAATTAGCCGACAAAGGAAGATTAATAATACTAGCTTAAGGATGATTGTACTTTCAGAAAAGAGTGATGAAGAAGCAAGATATATGCTTTTTGAGCGTATCAATTCAGGAAGTGTACTTTTGCTTGCGATGGAAAAGAGAAAGGGCAGTTACAGAGGTGATTTTACTAATTTTGTCTATGAATGTTCTAAACATCCATTATTTGTTGAATTAACTAGTTTCTCACCAAAAATTGTTAAAAGAGGTGAGCCCCAAGAGCTGATATTACGATTTTTTGCTTATTCAGAAAGTCTAGATGAATATAATGGGTATGTTAATGAATTTTTGGACTCTTTCACAAAGACGAGAAATGAAAATTTCGATAAGGCGAAAATGGAGAATGAGTTTATTGAGATGCTAAACTATGTAAAAGCAAATTTCCCAAATGGATTTTTAAAAGGCCCTAATCATATATCTACACCAAGAGTTAGGTTTGAGGCTATTTCAGTTGGCGTAAATCTTGCACTTCGAGTTAATAAAAATCCAACAACACAAGTGAGTTCATGGTTAAATTCATTAGAGTTCATTAATCATGTAACAGGTAGCTCAACTAATACACCAACTAGATTGAAAGCAAGAATAAGTTATGTTAGAGATAAAGTACTTGGTCTATGATTGATGTTATCTATGATTATCGCGAACGAGTTGCGCAAATCGATAAATATTTATCATTAGTGTGGGTTTTAGATAATATTCCTGAAATTGGTAATTTATCTTCTATCGCTAGCAAGAAAGCTGTTTTAAGTGAGGATGATATTTTAACGCTTGACAACTACTTGGAAGAATCGTCTGTATTTAAACTAGAAGGGGAATTAATAAAAATATTAAAGTCTAGTACTATTTTATTATTTTATAATCTGATAGAAGGCACAATTAGTTCTGTTTTAAATGAGTATTTTGGAATAATAAATAATGAAGGCGCATGTTACAATAATTTTAAAAAAGAAGTTAAAAATATATGGATTAAATATAAGCACAGAGCGTTTAGTGTAAAAGGGAAAAAAGAGGTTGATTACATAGTAACTACTGTTGAAAATGTTTTCAATGAAATTGTTGAAATAGCACTAAAAACAATAAAAGATTCTGAACTCGGTAATAAATTAATATACAATTACGAAGCCTATGCAGCCGAGACTCAAGCGAACGAAGTTTCTGGGAATTTAGATGCAAGAAAAATTAGAGAAGTATTTAAACTTTATGGATTACCAGAAATAAACATAAGTTGTAATTCGATGCTTAAAGTTAAAAACAAAAGAAATAGTCTAGCCCATGGTAATGAAACATTTGCACAAGTTGGGAGCAATTTTACTGTTGAAGAGCTTTTTCGAATGAAAAAAGATATTACTGGATTTTTGGAGGTCCTACTTTTTGAAACTGAAGGATATATAAATGACAAAAGATATTTAGAGTCCTTTCCAGACGCTTGTGTACCTAATGTTGATGTAAATTAAAACAGCTTGTTCCGTCCCCTGTACCGTCCCCTTTAAACAATAAAGCCCTGCAAATATTTAATTTACAGGGCTTTATAATTACTAACCGTACCTTGGGCCGGAGTCGAACCGGCACGAGTGTAACCTCACAGGTGTTTGAGACCAGCGCGTCTACCAATTCCGCCACCAAGGCAAAAGCGTTCCTCTTTCAGGAACGTGCTGCAAACTTAGATAATGTTTCTTTTATTCGCAACAGGTATTTTTTCTTTAGGTAATATGTTTTTACCTCCTCTAGTGCCGCTTCTTTTGTAACTCCATGAAGCTCAGGGAATCGCTGTAATGTAGGCAGAATATCGGCGTCTAACGTGGCGGTTAAACCAGCCACATTTTCTCCAATTTCCTGTAATTTTTCCGCATCAAAATCGAATTCCAGCTCCATCAGCTCCTCGTTCATCTCCATCATCTCCATCAGGAAGTCGGAGGGAAGCTCATTTTTGCCGCCTTCTTCCAGTAGCCCGTGCTCCTTCAGGATGTACTGCATGCGCAGATCAGGGTCGGAGAGGGTGCGGTAGGCGTTGGTGTTGATGGTAGAGAGTTGCAGAATCTCCTGCTGCTTCTCAGGCGTATCGTTGGCAAAAAAGTCGGGGTGGTAGGCGCGGCTGAGCTCGTAGTATTTAGCCTTCACCGCCTTCTCATCGGCCAAAAAGCTTTCCGGTAAATTATAAAACTCGAAGTAGTTTGTCATGTAGCTATTATCGAAATATCAGTTTAAACAATTTGCAGCACAAACAGCCGCATCCGCTAATTTACTCTGTTTCTCAACAACAAGTTCAGATTTAACAAAATGCCTTGTAAAAAGCTGTGCCATCAGGTAGTAGGTGCAGCAAAAGGTTGAGTGATGTAAGATAGAAGTTATACCATACTTCTGCTTCACTCAGACATTCGCAGGAGCTGCGCACACTGCGAGGTCTTACAGGCTAACTTTAATTAGCCATTTAACCATTAATAATATCACTTCCTCCCATCTTACATAAGCACATTAAGCGATTAACACATCAAGCAAATTCTTCTAATGGAAACGGCCTCCCAGAGGGTTTTAGCGCAGTTGGGGTCAAGGGTTCACCAGGGGCTGAAAACAGAAAAGGCTGCCGGTGAGGGCAGCCTTTTCTACTATAGCTAAGTTTTGCTTAAGCGTTTATTTCAGCAAGAACTTGTTTTACTTTTTCAGCGGCTTCTTTCAGTACCACAGCAGAGTACACTTTCAGGCCAGACTCATCTATTATACGAGCGCCTTCTGCAGCGTTTGTTCCCTGCAAACGAACGATAATCGGAACACGAATGTCGCCAATGTTTTTGTAAGCTTCCACTACACCATTTGCCACACGGTCGCAACGTACGATACCGCCGAAAATGTTGATCAGGATTGCTTTCACGTTCGGGTCTTTCAGGATAATACGGAAACCAGCTTCTACCGTCTGCGCGTTGGCGCTACCACCTACGTCGAGGAAGTTAGCAGGCTCACCGCCAGAAAGTTTGATGATGTCCATAGTAGCCATTGCCAGACCGGCACCGTTTACCATACAACCTACGTTGCCATCCAGCTTCACGTAGTTCAGGTTGTGCTCGCCAGCCTCAACTTCCAAGGGATCTTCTTCCGAAATATCGCGGAGGTCAGCCAGGTTCTTGTGGCGGAACAGGGCACTGTCGTCGATGTCTACTTTGGCGTCTACAGCCAGAATTTTATCGTCAGATGTTTTTAAAACCGGGTTGATCTCGAACATAGAAGCGTCGATATCGATGTAGGCTTTGTACAGGTTGGTAACGAATTTCACCATTTCCTTAAAGGCATTGCCGGTAAGGCCAAAAGCGAAGGCTACTTTACGTGCCTGGAAACCCTGCAGTCCAACAGCCGGATCGATCCACTCTTTAATGATTTTTTCAGGAGTTTTCTCAGCAACCTCCTCAATGTCCATACCACCTTCAGTAGATGCCATGATCACGTTCTGGCCCTTCGCGCGGTCCAGCAGAATGCTCAGGTAAAACTCTTTTGTTTCTGATTCGCCAGGGTAATATACATCCTGCGCTACCAGCACTTTGTTCACCAGTTTACCTTCTGGGCCTGTCTGGTGGGTAACCAGGGTCATGCCGATAATCTGGGAAGAGATGTCTTTTACCTGCTCCAGGTTTTTGGCCAGTTTTACACCGCCACCTTTACCGCGACCACCTGCGTGGATCTGTGCTTTGATAACGTGCCAGCTTGTACCGGTTTCTTCAGTAAGTCTCTGGGCCGCTTCTACAGCCTGCTCTGGCGTTTCGGCCACGATACCTTCCTGAATCCGGACACCGTAGCTTTTCAGAATGTCTTTAGCCTGATATTCGTGTATGTTCATGCTTTCAGTTTTATTGGATGCACGAAAGTAAGCCATTATCCCCTGAAATTCAAGTAAAGAGTTTTTTAATATTGAGCTGTGTCCATGCTTTTATCAAATACTTAGGTGGCTATTAATCTGCCGTTTCAGGCTCTAAACTACATTATAACAAACAGCCGGTAACGATATAAAGCATTAGGGAGTAAATAAGGAAGCCTTAAAATGTGAATTTAAAACCAAAACTCAACTCATGCAGCAACCTTACTCCTTCCCTAAGAGGGTGGCAACCGCCGCTTTTATTGTGTTACTTATTGCTTCGGGCTTCTACCTTTTAGGCAAGGCTGCTTATTTCTTTTTACTTGTATTTGCTGCTGTGCTACTGGCAGTAATGTTTTGCGGCCTTACCGATATTGGAGTAGAAAAACTGAAGCTGAAACGCTGGCTCAGCCTTTTGATAGTAACTATTTTGGTGTTCGGATCTGTTGTTGGGGCTTTTATGCTTATTGCCCCTACGGTGTCGGAGCAGGTAGAGGAGATGCGCGAAACCATACCCGAGGCTATTACGCAGCTGCAGGACTGGCTGAAGCAGCGCACCTGGGGTGCCAAGCTGGAAGAACAAATACCGAACGACATGAGCAGCTTGCTGCCGGAACAGGATGAGCTAACCAGCAAACTTACCGGTATGTTTACCTCCACCCTCAGCCTGCTGGCCGATTTTTTTATTGTGATTATTGCCGCCTTGTTTCTGGCCGCTAACCCGGGCATGTACACCAAGGGGGTTGTGAAGCTCATGCCGGTGCATAAACGGGATCGGATACTGGAGGTACTGCACAAACTCTATCATACACTAAAGCAATGGCTGCTGGGCATGGTGTCGGCCATGGCTATTATTGGGGTCAGTACCACCATCGCTTATCTAATTATTGGTTTGCCGCTTGCTTTTGCCCTGGGCCTGATTTCGTTTTTCCTGGCCTTTATACCAAACATTGGTCCGTGGCTGGCGGGGGCGCCTGCCGTGCTGGTCGGCTTTACCGTAGGGCCCGATATGGCGCTTACCGTGTTGTTGGTGTACGGTGGCATTCAGTTGGTAGAGAGTTACTGGATTACGCCTCTCATTTTTCAGAAAACAGTAGATCTGCCACCGGCCCTGCTGCTCTTTGTGCAGGTGCTGTTCGGTATTTTAACTGGTGGGCTTGGCCTGCTCATGGCAGCTCCCATACTGGCGGTAGCCATGGTAGTGGTAAATGAGCTTTATGTAAAAGATGTACTGGAAAAGGAAGCCCCGCAGGAAAACCGAATAGCCGGCAATGTGCGTATTGTAGGCGAGAGTTCCGAAAAATAGCAGTGCATACCAGAATTCTGCTGTTTGTTTAGTAGCTTTGGCAGCTACTAACGTTAAAGTTTCCGCTAGATCTACACCCAACAAGTATTGTGCTGCAGGTAATTAACATTCATAAAAAATACGGTGCGCTGGAGGTTCTCAAAGGCATCGATTTGTCTATCCGGACAGGAGAAGTTGTTTCGATTGTAGGGGCTTCGGGCGCTGGCAAAAGCACGCTGTTGCACATCTTGGGCACCCTCGATACCGCAGACACCGGCGATGTAATGTTCGACGACCGCAATATTGCAAAACTCAACGCCACCGAACTGGCGCGTTTCCGCAACAAACACATCGGGTTTATTTTCCAGTTCCACAACCTGCTGCCCGAGTTTACAGCCATCGAGAACGTGTGCCTGCCAGGTTACCTGGCTGGTCGCCCGGAGAAGGAGGTAGAAGAACGTGCAAAGGAATTGTTAACCATGCTCAACCTTTCGCACCGCTTCCACCATAAGCCTTCTGAAATGTCGGGGGGGGAGCAGCAGCGAACAGCTGTGGCACGTGCCCTCATCAACTCGCCCCGCATTATCTTCGCCGACGAACCAAGCGGCAACCTCGATTCTCAAAATGCACAGGAGCTGCACCAGATCTTCTTCAGGCTGCGTGAAGAGTTTAACCAAACCTTTGTAATTGTAACACACAACCTCGAACTGGCCGAAATGGCAGACCGTACCCTTACCATGAAAGATGGCCTGATCGTACAGGGCGAATCGATGGTATAAAAAGACACAGGGCACAAGTCACAGGACTTATCCAATGCCTTGCGTCCTGCTATACCTTTTCATCCTGTTTCTGCCAAACAATCTCTAAACCCCAAGTAATAACTCTGTTATTTTTCTCCTGAAGGCTATTTTCATTAGAAGAATCGAAGGCTGCTCCAGGTATGGCTGCGCTCAATTGAAAATTAAAAATCAAAAAATCTGAAAGGCTTGCCAGAAGATCACTTCGTAAGGAAAGCCTAAGACTTTATGCTTCTTTATAGTCTCCGGAAGGGCATTTTCATTAAAAGAATTCACACCGAAAGCTAATACCTTACAAGATTTTGCGGTAGGAGGCTAATAGGCGAATACCTATAGCAAGGTGCACTCATTGACGATTTTTTGTCTGAGCGTTCAGCGAGTGGGGGTGCAGGGGCCCCCTTTAGACAAAATCGTCTTGATTTTTTTGGTTCTTTTTGTATCAAGACAAAAAGAACAAAGACGCAGGCAATGCAACAGCTTCACTCCAAAGTTACAGCAGGAGCAGATGCTATGCGAACTTAGACTACAACTGCAATACCAGTAGCCGTTGCTTTTGCCTCTCGCTCACAAGATCCTTTCAGGAGGACAAAATGGAGAAAAGGTAGGGAGAAGGCAGCCATAAGCTAATTTCAAAACTGCAATAGACCGAAAACTGTAGTAGATTGATAAATTTCTCAGACGATACGAATAGAAAGAGCCTGTTTCTCAATCTGTGAAATCCGCAAAATCTATCAAGCCTAAGATTCAGATAAAGAAGTATTACAGCACAGCCGGTCAACTGGTTCTATAAGTAGCTGACAATTAGCAAAAAACCAAACTCATCCTTTTCCTTTTTTTATTCGTACTATATATCCCCCTTTTCCTCTTTTATTACCACTTTACAGGTGCACACGGAAAAGGCTGTTGTGTTTTGAAAATAATTTTTAAAACACTGATAACCAGCATATTAAAATTTACATTTTAAAACGATTTTGGCACTAATCGGGTAACTGCTGTGTTTATTAATTGTACTAAAAAGCTAAGAAGAAATGAGTCAAACACAAAAAGACACCACAGTGCAGAAAAAGTCGAAAGTCGAAAGCTACGATATAGCTAAATCGGATGAGACACTGCACCTGGCTGTTGATCTGGCTAAGTTCATAAAAGAGAACAGGTTATTCCAAAATATACAAGGCAAAGAGTACGTGAACGTGGAAGGCTGGCAATATGCCGGTTCGCGCTTAGGTATTCTGCCGGTAGTGGAGCATGTAGTCAATATCAGCACCGACGATGAAATTAAATACCAGGCTAAAGTAAACCTGCTCGACCTTAGGAGCCAGCAGGTAGTAGGCGCCGGTTTTGCGATTTGCTCTAACAGAGAGCAGGGCAAAAAGTATTACCAGGAGTTCGCTATCGCGTCTATGGCGCAGACACGGGCAATCGGTAAGGCATACCGTAACATACTGGCCTGGATCATCAGAGCGGCTGGCTACGAGCCCACACCTGTTGAGGAGATGGACTATGCCGGTAATGAGCCAGCAAAAGTAGCAGTTCCAACTGAGAAAAAGGCTACTATGAAAGCAGCTCCTGCAGTAGCAGCTGCTGCAACTGAGACTGCGGCAGAAGCAGACAAAACGCCAGGTGTGCGTTATGCCTCTGCCAAGCAGAAAGAAGAAATAATCCGCCTGCTAAACAACCCGGTTATTACGCGCCAGGAGAAGACGAAAATGTTGCTTAACATTAACCGTCTGGACGAGGAGCGTGCTGCGCAGGCTATCGATAAACTGAAAAAAGTAATCGAAGACCGCGAAGACGGTCAGTCCGCCGCTGCGTAAGCTGCCCTTATTTAAATTTATAGTTTATGCAGTCCCTGCCTTTGAAAAAAGGCAGGGCTTTTTTTTGCTTCTTCTATTCTTATCTGTTTAGTAAATAACCTAATTATTCTAATAAAAAGGGCCTTCCGAAGAGATTTTGACCATAAATGTGCTTAGGGGTAAGTCTGGCTACCACCCTTTCCTAAAGCTCTAAGTCATGCGCAACAGTAAATCTGAGTGGCTGGTTACTGAAATAAATAGTTCATGCCCACAGACAATGACTGCTGCTTAATTCTGGTTAAAACAAACTCCGATACCAGCATAGGGGGATTGTACATTGCAGTTATTTCGACCCTCTTGCCTAGAATAAGACCGGTTCTGAATCCGTAAGAATGCCAAAGCTTTTTAAGAGGAAGTGCTATGTCGTTTACACTGGGTTCTGCACGAGATGCGCCATCGTTGTAATAAGATTCTATGCGATGGATATTTTCAGGGTAATTCGATAAATTCATACTAACAGCCGCCCCAACATATACTTTAATACTTTCGGTATTAAAGAGAGTATAGATCAGTTGCGGGCTTATGCTTATTGATCGCTGTTTAACTTTGTAATCGTAGGTGTTATAATACCCAAACCTGCTGCTCAACCTGTTCTCTATATGATAGTCGGCTGTTGTTGCCGCCAGCTCCATTCTCAGGTAATACCGTTGTATATGTTTGTTTCTGAAAACATCAAAACCTAAAGCCAGTCTGGGCGTAACAGCGCCCTTATTGCTATCAGCGTTTTCCAAACCGTCGTAAAGCGTAACTTTAATGATGTTCTGGTTAAGGCCCGGCCCCAGAAAGAACCTGGTGGCTGGTTTAAGCGCTTTAACCGAGGAGGTTTCTTTCGAGTTATTGTTGAGAGTTAAAGCAATTTTTTCCAGATCGCTGGCCTCGTAATGCGCCGAAGCAATAGCTCTCTGGAGCTTTGGGGAGTTGGTGTTTAAGCTATTAGCCAAAAATTGTAATTGACCAACATAGCCTTTCTGTTCTGCAATCTGGGATTCAGAACCGGGAGCAAAGCTTCTGTTGTAGTACAATTCCTGTGGCTGGGCTTCGCCTTTTTCCTGAATAAAGTACCTTGTCTTTAGCTGGTCTGTATAGGAGAGGAGCTTTACGTTGCTCCCATCCACATGCACCTTCAAAAAAACTGTTTCTGCCTCCCGTGTGGCAGTGTTCAGGTAGGTGTGCCGTTGCAAATCCACAGGGTTCATGGTAATAGGGCCGGTGTAACGCTGGTAAGCCTCTATTCCGGTTAGTTCAAGGTACTGTATGTCTGCTACACCATACTCAGTAGTAGTCTTGCTTTTTTCCTGATTTTTAAAAGTGAATGAAACCGGAGTGGTATTCATTTCCTTGTAATTTATGAATCCCTGCAGGGTGTCGCCTGCTGTTGTTACCACAAAGCCAGGTTTATAAAAAGACTGCGCGCTTAAAGGAAGTTGTAATAACAGTAGCAGACTTAACAATAAGCTGCCTTGGTAATTTCTTGAGTTTGGTTTCGATTTAATCACTTGAGCAAAGAAAGATAATGTTTAATGTTATTATAGTTGCGAGTAAGGTGCAGGCACCAGAAAATATTTGGTTATATGCGATACCGTATGCGCATACTCCGGCATGGCACTTAGTTTTTTCCACTCCGGATCGTCACTGAATTTTTTCCAGCTTTGCTCCAGGTCTGCTTTGTCTTTAAAGGTAAGCATGTAGGTGAGGTTGGGCCGTTGCGGACCAATCAGAGTCTCGCCAAAAAAGACAGGGGTGAGGCCGGTGCGCCTGAAAATAGGTATTTCACCACCTTCGTTGAACATCCGGACTTTTCTTTTGCCGGCGTCTTCGCTATGGCTCTCATAAATGCGAAGTTCAAACATGCGCTGTTGATTTTGACTTGTTGTTTTCGGCACTTCCAGCACGGGCATGTCTTTAAAAGAGTGCATCAGCGAACTTTCTATTCGCTGATAGGCTGGTGCGGTGTGCGTAGCCATTAAATACTCCTTTGCCGCCTGTTGGTAAGCAGCATCTTTTTCCAGCTGCTCCTGTGCCTTTTCGAACTGCTGTAGCGAGGCAAAAGGAATTAAAACAAACAGGTTTGGTGCCTCCGATGGCTCCATTTCACGAAAAACGCCCACTGTTTTAATACCCATCCGGTTATAAGCCGGAATGGCCGCAGCTTTTAAGTAAGCCTCTACCAGTTGCTGCTGCTCCGCCGATTTAAAGGTGTATCTGCGTAGCTCATAAAATTCACGTTTGCCTTTGCCCTGCGCTGTAGCCGCAAAGGCAGCCATAAAACAGATAACGAAAATAAATGTAAATAAGAAAAGCTGCCTGGCTGTGTATGTTATTCCGTTCATAAGAAACAAGTTGTAGTGTATGTTGCTAATAATTATTCTTGGCTGTTTAAGTACAGGTTGTATTAAAGTTCCTGTAGCAGAGGTTGTTGCTGCTCCTGAATGAAATGCCTGGTCTTGAGCATATCATTGTAAGACAGAAGCTTTACATTTTCTCCTCTCTCCAAAACTTTCAAAAAGATTGTAGCACTGGTAACATCCAGCGAGGTGTTATAAGTAGGATGCCTCAGATCTATGGGGATGGTGATATTAGGGCCTTTGTACCATTGGTAGGCTTCCATGCCATTCACTTCAAAATAGGCTGTGTTGTTTGAATCGAACTCTGCAACAGCAGGATCTGTGACAAACTGCTTAAAAGAGAAAGAAGTTGGCGATAGGACCCACTCGCAGTAGTTAATATAATCTTGCAAAGTGTCTCCGGCCGTTGTTACCACATAACCTGGCTTGCAATTAGCTCGAGCTTTTAAAAAGTTTGGACATAGAAAAAGCAGAGCCAAATACTTGCTAGTGTTCATAAAAGAAAGGTGCAAAGGGCTGTAAAGATTATCGTATAGAATTCTTCTTCTGCTGTTGAAAACTGTGCCTTATAAACAATTGTTATGGCTTATTTCTGGCTATGGTGCTTAAAGGTAATGAAATAGTTTAATTTGTATATCAGATCGTTGAAATTTAAGTTCTGTAATACAGCATTTTATTCAATTCATTGTGGAACAAACACTATCTGCATTCCTGCCGCTTTTCTTCTATAGTTAACGGAAGACAAATGCACATACTCCTCTATATGATGTTACGAAGTGCCCTAAACTTACAGGAGCTGCTGACAGCTAAAAAAGCAAGTGCACCTGGAACGGAATGACCTGGTGCACTTGCTTGAAAAGTTTTATGTTAGTTATTGAGGTGCGCTCAGTGCTGATGCCCCTGCTTACTGTCCTCCGGTGACTTGGCAGGTGTTGCCATTGGCCGATAGGTTTTTTCGGTGTCGCCGCAGCTGAGCATCGCCTCACCAAAATAAGGATTCCGGATTTCCTTCTGCTCACTCAGCCAAAAAGCACCGGCATCGTTGTCGGCCATGGGGCAGGTTTGCTTGTAGGCTACCTGTTGCTGCACGCCAAACAGCTCTACTGCCGCTATCAGGTTATCAGAGAGAGGCGAGAAAGCAATCCGCTGCTTCTCCAGGTCCTGCAGCTTTTGTATAGCTTCGGCGTTTAGTTTCATCGGTGGTATTATTTCCATCCACCGGTTGTGCGTTTCAGGTTCCAGCAGGCTCCTATCTACCTGACCCAAGGTTGCCAGAAAACTACCTGCCGCCTTGCGGGCCGCTGCAACGTCAGAGGCTACCAGCGCATTTTTTAAGGTGAAATAATGTGCGACCAGCGCTGCAAACTGGTTCTGAAAGGCTTCAGGAACCGTTACTGTAGTCGCGACAGGAGCTGTCATCATGCTGTAGTTGCCACTTAATTGTGCTGCGCCGTCTACGGCAAAAACACCATTCGTTACGACTTCTTCGCCTGCACTTAAGCCGCTTTCTATGGTATAGCTCTCGCCAAGTTGTGGACCAAGTATTACTTCGCGCATCTCAAATGCCGGTTTTTCGAGGTTATCAATCTTCACATACACCACCGACCGTTTGCCCGTCCAGAGAACGGCAGAGCGGGGAACAGTAAGGCCTGATTGTTCTTTCTTAGCAGCTGTTTGCATGGTGGCATTCACGAACATGCCGGGACGCAGCTGGTTACCCGGGTTGGCTACTTCTGCCCGTACCTGTACGGCCCGCGTGCCCGTAATAAGCACAGGCGTTATAAATTTAACTTTAGCTGTAAAGTTTTTGCCGGGTATTCCCGGTGCCGTAAAGTTAAGGGAGGCACCTTGCTGTACCTGTGCCAGATTACTTTCGTAAGCATCGAGTACCACCCACACCGAGTTTAAATTAGCCACGGTAAACATGGGACTACCAGTGGTTACATAATCTCCGGTGGCTACCAGCCGCTCCGTCACTACACCAGAGGCGCTGGCATAAATATCGAAAGACGTTATCAGTTCGCTGGAGTTTTCGATGCGTTGTATCTGGCTGTTAGTGATTCCAAGCAGGCGGAGTTTGGTTCTGGCGGCCTCGTGCAGTTCGGGCATCAGCTCTCTGGCTTTGGCAGCTTCCTGCAACTCGCGTTGCGCACTGATTAGTTCGGGAGAGTAAACGGATGCCAGCCGCTCGCCTTGCCGCACCTGCTGCCCCATAGAGTTCACGAATAGTCGCTCTACCCGCCCCGGGAAGCGAGCCGTGATAGACGAAACCCGCTCCTCATTTTGCTGAATAGTGCCTGAAAGCTGCAACTCATTTTCTGTACTGGCAGTGCCTACCACCGTTGTCTGGATATTAGCCAGCGCCACCGCTTCGGGCGTCATTTCAAGTACATAGGGGTTAGCCTGAGAGGCAGAGCGGCTTCCGGAAGATACTGCTACCAGGTCCATGCCGCAAATAGGGCATTTGCCGGGTTCCTGTTGTCGTATCTGCGGGTGCATTGAGCAGGTATACTCATGCGCTCCGGCAGCTTCAGCGGCATGGTTGTGTACAGTTTCAGAACTGCCTCTGCCAAATAGCAGCCATCCTAAGGCTACGCCAGCCAAGGCAATGAGCAGGTAGGTCGCTATAGATTTATTTCTTGCTGTCATGGTGTGTTATATGTTGATTCTGGTAAGGAAAACCAAAATGTCTTAGTTAAAAAGGCTGTTTTAAGAGCAGGCCGCCATCAGCAACTACAGCTCTCTCTACAGCACATAAAGAAATTCTGCTAATGAAAAAGGCCTTCCAGAGGCTAAAATGCCAAATTGGGGCCAAGGGTAAACTCATTCGTCGGTGCCGGTTAATAATCTTATTCCCGAAACCGCTGTGTGCTGCTCTACCACTGCCTGCAGTTGCTGCTGTTTGTAGCTGAGCAGGTTTTGCCTTTGCCGTAGCACTTCTTCCAGGCCAGTGGCCGCTACCGTGTAATTCGTGGTAAGCAGCCGGATAGCTTGTTCGTTTAGGGCTACCTGCTCTTGCAACAATTGCAAGGTGCTGCCTGTTCGCTGGTACTCGTAGAGTAGGTTCTCTAGTTCTGTAAGCAGTTGCCTTTCAGTGTACTCTTTTTGCTGCCTGGCTGCCTGCTGGGCATATTCCGCTTCTTTTTTCTGTGCATTGTATTTTTTTCGGTAAATAGGTAAGGTTACTCTCACCATGGGCATCAGCATATTGTTACCGGCCATCTCACCCATCATGGCATCGTTGCGCGGCCTGAATACCATATAATTTACACCTACGCCTATCATAGGGCGGCCCATGAGCTGAGCCATACGGAGCTGAGCTGTTCTGGCTTTTTCGTCCCAGGCGTACATCTGTAGCATCGGGTGGTTCTGGCGAATAGAATCCTGTAGCAAGGATAGTGTAGCCGGCAGTACAGCCGCTCCTAAGGAATCACCTACCTGTACAGGCAAGTCAGGTTGCCGGTGCAGCAGGTTGTTGAACTTTACTTCCTGCGGTCTTCTGGACTGGCGGAGCAGGTGCAGCCTGTTCTCCAGTTCCTTCACCTGCACCCTGATCAGGATAACATCTACCATGCTGCCACCCGTTGCCGTACCACTCATAGCCGACATACCAGAGTTGCTGCCCATGCCGCCACTGCTGGTTTGCGGGGCTGAAGCGGCACTGCTGCCACCGCCCATGCCTGCCATGCCGGCACCGCCGCCGCTGGCCATGCTGCTGCCACCGCCGGTGCTGTTGGCCCGAGGGGCCGGAGCACCGGAAGAGGCACCCGTGGTTGTTGGCGATTTATACTTCGCCAGCGCAATGCGCTCCAGTGCCTGCATAATCTCCAGTTCCTTTTCCACAAGCAGAGCCTCCTGCTCTAAGCGGTAGAGGGTATACCAGGTGGTGCGCACCTCGTGGTAAAGGTTTATTTTAGCTTCTATAAAATTGGAGAATTGCATCTGGGCCATATAGGTTGCTTCGTCCTTGGCTGCGCCCAGCGAGCCAAACCAGGGGAACATCTGCATAATAGCGGCATCGCCCACCTGGTTGCCCATGTAACGCTCCATCGGCTTCAGGAAAAAATTAAAGTTTGCCTCCGGGTCTGGCAGGGCTCCTACCTGCGGTACCCGTTGCAGGGCTGCCTGGTATTCGCTGTAGCGTGCCTTCAGCAAGGGGTTGTTTTCACCGGCTATTACCAGGTATTCCTCCAATTGCTGCGCCTGCAGGGCAGGGGCCAGCAGCAGGAGCAGCACGAAGTATAGAACGACCTTTTTCATATCGTGTCTTTTTTAAGTTTAGATTCTTCGCGCCAGCTGTAAAGCACCGGCACAATAAACAGTGTAATCAAAGCCACCACCATGCCTCCAAAAGTCGGAATGGCCATTGGAATCATAATATCGGAGCCCCGGCCAGAGGAGGTAAGTACCGGCAACAGGGCCAGCAGGGTAGTGGCCGTGGTCATGAGGCAGGGCCTTACACGGCGGGTTCCGGCCTCCAGCACCGCCTGGCGCACCTCTTTGCGGGAGGCAGGTTGGTTGCTTTCAAAGCTTTGTTTCAGATAAGTACCCATTACCACACCATCGTCGGTGGCAATTCCGAACAGAGCAATAAAGCCAACCCAAACGGCTACGCTCAGGTTAAAGTCGCGCATCTGGAAGAGTTGGCGCATATTCGTATCTCCGAAAGAAAAGTTCAGAAACCAGTCCTGCCCGTAGAGCCAGAGCATCAGGAAGCCACCTGCAAAGGCCATAGCAATGGAGGTGAATACAAAAAGTGTGGTATAAACGGAGCGAAACTGGAAGTACAGAATCAGAAAGATGATGATAAGGCTGAGCGGAACGATAAATGCCAGTCGCTGCTCTGCCCGTACCTGGTTCTCGTAGTTGCCCGAGAACTTGTAGCTTACTCCGGCAGGCACCACCAACTCACCAGTTGCTATCTTCTGGTCCAGATAACGTTGGGCATCCTCCACCACCGACACCTCCGCAAACCCATCCTGCTTGTCGAGCAGCACGTAGCCTGTCAGAAAGGAATTCTCGCCCCGAATCATCATCGGACCAGGCCTGTAAACTACCTCTGCCACTTCGGCTAAAGGAACTTGAGCACCGCTGGCCGTGCTGATGAGGATGTTATCAACAGAAGTCGGGTCGTTGCGGAATTCGCGGGCATAACGGGCACGGATGCTATAGCGCTCACGACCTTCTACTGTAGTGGTCATGGTCATGCCTCCCATGGCTACTTCTATGTATTCCTGTACATCGGTTACATTTAAACCATATCGGGCCATGGCGCGGCGGTTCAGCTCAATCTCCATGTAAGGCTTACCCAGCGATCTGTCAGCAAACACGGCTTCGGGTTTTACCGAAGGTACCAGCTTTAGGTGCCGCTCCAGTTGCAGGCTAAAGTCCTCGATGGTCTTCAGGTCAGGACCATACACTTTTATGCCCATTGGCGCGCGCATGCCGGTTTGCAGCATGACAAGGCGTGTTTCTATAGGTTGCAGCTTAGGCGCAGAGGTAACACCCGGTATGTTGGCGGCTGCTATTATCTCGTTCCAGATATCGTCTGGTGTGCGAATGTGGTCGCGCCACTGGCGGTAGTAAGCACCGTTGGCATCAGGTACCAGGTTTCCTGCGGCGTCACGTTCAAACTCACCGGCTTTAGTTGTTTTGAAGCGAAGCCGCTGTCCGTTCGCATCTGTCATAAACTCGGATTTGTACTGAATCACGTTTTCGTACATCGACATGGGCGCAGGGTCTAGAGCGGTTTCAGCGCGTCCCGCTTTACCTACCACCATTTCTACCTCCGGAATGGCTGTGATGAGCATATCGAGCTGTTGCACAATACGGCGGTTGGCTTCTACACCGGAGTGAGGCATAGAAGTTGGCATCAGCAGGAAAGCACCTTCGTCAAGGGCAGGCATAAACTCTTTGCCCATACCGGGAAAGGTGTGGGTAAGGCCGCTCCAGGCAGTGCTGGTTCGGATGTTGTAACCAGTTTTGTCTACCCCTTTTGCAAACCAGCCGAATATGCTGTTAAACCCAAGCCAGCTGAGCAAGCCAAGCAGCATGATAAAGCTTGGTATCAGCAGAAAGGTCTTTTTATGATGCAGGCACCAGAGCAGGATGCGCGGGTAAAAATGAATAAACAGTTGAAAGGCACCTAAAATAAGGCCGATAACTAGTACAATAAAAAGGAAGTTTACAAACAAACTTACCGATACTCCCAGCGGTAACCACTGAGAAGCCAGCAACCACGAAACAGCCAGCACGGCAATAGCTACAGTAACAGTAGCCTGGTGCCTGCCAAATGGCACTGGCCGGTAGTACGAAAGTAAGTTGTTTGCTGCCAGCAAAACAAGAGTAATACCTGCCAGCGGAAGAATGAACAGAGCCGCCACGCCCAGTGCCAGCAGCAGCCAGTTGAACAAAAGAGACCAGCGGACGTTCCGGGCTTTCAGGCCCAGTACCAGGTGCGAGAATGCCGGCATAATCATAATGGTGAAGACCAGCGAGGCTACCAGCGCAAAGGTTTTGGTAAAGGCCAACGGTCCAAAGAGCTTTCCTTCTGCTGCCTCTAAGGTAAACACAGGCAAAAAGCTGATAATAGTAGTGGATACTGCTGTAATGATGGCAGTGGCCACTTCGGTGGTAGCCTTGTAAACAGTGGTTAACAATGGCTGACCGGGAGGTGCCTCCTCGCGGTGCCGCAATATGTTCTCGTTCAGGATAATGCCTAAATCGACCATGGTGCCAATGGCAATGGCAATGCCCGATAAGGCCACAATGTTGGCATCTACCTTAAAGTAGCGCATCATGATAAACGTCATGAGCACTGCCATTGGCAGGAGTGCCGATATGAGCAGCGAAGCCCGCAGGTTATACACCATCACGATAATCACGATGATGGTGATGAGGATCTGCAGTACAATCGCCTCGTTTAGCGTGTTCAGGGTTTCGTTTATGAGGTGCGTTCGGTCATAAAAAGGCACCACGGTAACTTTAGAAGTGCGGCCGTCGGCCAGCTTTTTAGAGGGCAGGCCTGCTGCAATTTCGTCTAACTTGGCTTTAGTATTATTGATAACGGCCAACGGATTATCACCATAGCGTGCAATTACGACACCACCCACGGCCTCTGCACCACTTTTATCTAAAATGCCCAGCATGGAGCGGTCGGCAGGGCCAATGTTTACATGGGCTATGTCTTTAATCCGGATGGGCACATTGTCTGTAACGCGCACTACAGCTTCTTCTATGTCAGAGAGGTTTTGCACATACCCCAGCCCCCGCACCAGGTACTCCACCTGGTTTATTTCCAGGGTGTTGGCGCCTACCTCCTGGTTGCTGTTTCGGAGCGCTGTCATCACCTCCATCATCGACACGTTACTGGCCCGCATTGCATTAGGGTCCAGGTCTACCTGGTACTCTTTTATAAAACCGCCAATAGAGGCCACTTCAGCCACTCCTTCGGCACCGGCAAGGGCATAGCGCACATAATAATCCTGGATGCTCCGAAGTTCGTGCAGATCCCAGCCACCGGCTGGTTTACCCTCTTCATCGCGGCCTTCGAGGGTATACCAATACACCTGGCCTAATGCAGTGGCATCAGGGCCTAACTTAGGGGTTACCTCGGCAGGCAGCAAACCGGTTGGTAAAGAATTCAGCTTTTCGAGAATGCGGGAGCGGCTCCAGTAGTACTCCACATCTTCGCTGAAAATGACGTAAATGCTCGAAAAACCGAACATGGAGGTGGAGCGGATAGTTTTTACACCCGGCATCCCTAACAGAGAGGTGGTGAGCGGATAAGTAATCTGGTCTTCCACATCTTGTGGCGAGCGTCCCATCCACTCTGTGAAAATTATCTGCTGGTTTTCGCCGATGTCCGGAATGGCATCTACAGGCACCGGATCGCTTGGCAGAAAAGGAACGTTCCAGTTAAACGGAGCCGTTACAATTCCCCAGCTGACCAGGAGCAATAGCAGCAAGGTAGTTACCAGCTTTTGCTCCAGAAAGAATTTTATGATACTGTTCAGCATGCTTTTAAAAAGGACACAAGTATCAAGACCCAGGACACAAGACTTTTAACAGAGATGTGTATTTTGCTGAACTTCTTGCGGTGAAGGCACGGCAGGAGATTCAGAGAAATTGGCTTGATGCTTTATTCGATTAATATGAAATTGAGCTGCAGCCAGAAAGGCAATAGCAAGCTAGACCAGCCTCAGCAGGGGCAGGTAGAAATCGAAAAAGCAGGGTTTATAGAAGGAAGGACTGCACCAGCACCGGTACATCGCGGACCAGTGGGGGAGAGGAATAGTGTGCAAAAGCAGGTTTAAGGGCAATATGCTGTTCAAACAACTGCAGCAGCACTACTTTTATGGCTGCTATAAATTTAATATCTAGGTGCTTGGTCAGCAGCTGTGCTTTAGTATCGGCTACATCGCCAAATTGCTCGAACACAAAGGTTTGGTCGTCGCAGCAATTATCTGCGGCAGGCGCATGGCACGGAGGCAAGGTTTGCTGCTGTTGCTCCATGGGGCATTCCTTAGCATTGCCAAAAAGACTGATGTCGTGCACTTCACCATCGCATACGTGCATGCCTACCGAGATGCCTGTCGAGGAGACGAGCACCAGCAGCGTAAGAGCCAGCAACATGAATTGGCGAAGTAATTTCATTTGAATTATTATGACGACAGCAGTAGCGGGTTATTAAATTTTGCTAACGCGCAGCACTTAAAATAGTAACCTGTTACAAACCCGAATAGTTCTAAACACTACAAAGGTAAGCTTCAACAGCTTATAGTGCTTATAGTTTTCATTAAAAGTTTTACAGATTTTCAGCCACTGTGGTATAAGCAGCTCTTGAGAACCAGACTGGTTGTAGAATAGTAACCAGGTGGTAAGATTACAGGTGTTTTACAGCACTTTTATCTCCTCCTGTGTCAGACGTCTGTAAATGCGCAGCAATACTTCACTCTTCGCCGCCTGATCTTGCCGGATATTTGTAACCCAAAACAGGACTTTCAGCTCCAAAGAGGCCGAACTAATAGTGTTGAGTAAAATATCTGGCGGAATTCTCTTTAACACATTCGGGCTTTTTTCGATTTCCTCTACAATGTATTTTTTTACCTGCTCCAGGTCTGCATTGGGGTCTATTTTTAGTAGCAGTTCCACGCGCACGTTTCGGTTATTTAGCGTCCAGTTGGTTACCTGCCCAGATAATAGATCTCCGTTCGGAACAATTATTTCGGAACCTTCGGTAGTGAGGAGCCGGCTGGATCGAATGCCTATATCTTTTACGCGGCCTTTTTTGGTGCCTATTTCAATGGAGTCGCCTAGTTCAAACGGCCTTTCAAAAATAAGGATAATACCAGACACCAGGTTGTTTACAATGTTCTGTAAGCCCAGGCCAATACCTACGCCCAAGGCTCCCAGCACAACCGTGATGTTGGTAAGGGGCATGCCAGAAGCGGAGATGGCCAGAATAAAACCGACTACCAGCACCACCAGCCGTACAATAACCATGCGTGAACCGCGTATGTTGCGACCAGTTATAAAATCATTGTTCCTGACCCCGAAAAAATATCCTACATACTGCTGCAGCTTGTTTGCCAGGTATAGGATCAGGAAAAAGAGCAGCACGTTGCCAATGGTGAAGGTAATGCTGCCAAGGGTCCGGGTTGTGGTCAGGAACTGCTCAAGCACATTGTAGATAGGAGTGTAGATGTTGAGGTTGGTGGTGAAAATGGCAATCCAGAAAACAATCACCAGAAAAGAAAGCACCTTAGTGGCAGTGGCTTCCATTTTCTTGTAATCGAAGTTAAAGCGGGAGCTGCTTCTGTCGGAGACTTTGCTGGCTTCTATCTGCAGAAAAAAAGCTTCTGTTATCAGCTCTACCAGTATTTGCAGTCCTATAATCTGGGTTAGGCCAAAGATAGCAGCTGTACTTGTAATTTTAGCCAGCGTAAGGCGACCAAAGATATTACAGAGAATAGCCACCACATTCAGCACAATATAAATAACCGACACCTGTTTTACAAAGCCCGCCAAAGAGAGTGCCTGCCGGATGTCTCTTGTGAAAAATATGCCAAACACCACTGAAATAGAGTTAAATACCAGCAAACCTACCCTTAGGGCAGGGCTGGGATTGATGATGGAGCTGCTGACGGCGAATATGATGAACAGGACAAAGATGGCGATCCAGTAGTAAAACAGATGCCGGGGCCAATTGCGCCAGAACAGCACTGTGAGCGACAGCATGAGAAAGAACTGCATAATCTCGACATAGGCCGTAGGAGGGTGCAGGTCAAAAAATGGCGCTATGTTGAGCGCCAGCACCAGGGCACTCAGCACTGGCACCTGCTTCAGGTATTTTATCTGACGATATGCCACCAGCTCCCCATTATTGTGCTGTTTTATGATGCGGTAATTCCGGAAAACCCACCACATAAAGGCCAGCGAAATAGCCAGGAGCCAAATCCAGTTTTGCCAGTTCGTTTGGAAATAGTAAGTCAGAAGCTGCTGCTGTCCCTCATACGACTTGCGGAGCATGTAGGCTAGCTGGTCTTCCTCCACGGCATGGTCTTCAGCGTTCCAGATGTAGGCAAATTCTCGGGTGAAATTCCGGGAGTTATATTGCCGCAGTAGCTCGTCTACCCGCCCCTGCAGCTCAGTTGTTAAAAAGTAAAAACTCGAAATGCTTGCCTGAATCTTGTTCAGCTTATCCAGGTTTTGGGTGGTGGTGCTGCTGGCCATTTTCCATTGCTCGGTGAGCAAGCCGAGTTCGTTGCGGTACAAAGCGGTAAACGAGCTGTCGGTAGAGAGGGCCAGCAGCGCAGAGTCCTGAGAGAAACTGTTTATTTCGGCGTTCATGCCAATCAGCTCCCTGTTGAAACCCGACAATGTAGTTCGCTGCTCGTTGAGTGCCTGCTGCATATTGTTGAGCAGCACCATGTACATCTGCAGGTTTTTTATGTCGATAACTCTGCTGTAAAAAGATAAATTTTGCTGAATAGTGTTGAGGTTGGCCTCTATTTTAGGCAAATTCTGTTCTATGGAAGAGGTACTTAATCCTCTTCGGTTTATCGTGTTTATGCGCTCTATTGTCCTTCTTGCTTCTTCTACACGAGCCAGCAGGCTGTCTACAGCCTGGGCTGTGGCACTCCCTACAATGGCCGGTGCCTCCTGGGCCTGCCCATAAACTCCCTGAAAACTGCAGATGAGCCACAACAGGAGCAGGGGTGTCAGGCTTCTTCTCAATTTATTTTTAGTACAATGCAAGCTGTAAAACATAGTAGTTTAGAAAGTAGCTTCTCTGGTGCGGTGGCCACAGGTAGTTTCATTATAAAGCCTTGGCTTAGGCAGCAAATGCAAACATGCTGGCACATGAAGTCAGCCATGCAGTTTGCTGGTAAATATAGGTTATAGGCTACTCTTACTACTGACGTTTCGAAAGGTTATGTGCCGGATTAAACGCAACAACAGTTTCAGAATTATTCTAATGAAAATGCCCTTCCGGAGGCATTTTTACCTTCCCGGTGGCAAGGCTTGGGTCAGGTTCTAGTTATTTCGGACGCACATAACCCACTAGTCATAATTTTGAATTTCTGATCTTGTATTACCTGGGAGCCTTATCTTTGCACAATATATTTCCCTAAACCAGTGCAGGACATTCACCACATTCTTAAAACTTACTGGGGCTATGAGCAATTCAGGCCTTTGCAGGAGGATATTATATTGTCGGTGCTGGCAGGCAAGGATACGCTGGCGCTGTTGCCGACTGGCGGCGGCAAGTCAATTTGTTTTCAGGTGCCGGCGCTGGCGCTGGAGGGCATTTGCCTTGTTATTACGCCCCTTATTGCCCTCATGAAGGACCAAGTGGAGCAACTGAATAAGAGGGGAGTGGCTGCAGTAGCCATTTATTCGGGTATGAACCGCCGCGAGATTGACATTGCCCTGGATAACTGTGTTTTTGGGAACACAAAGTTTCTGTACCTCTCGCCGGAGCGACTGCTCACCGACTTGTTCCAGGAGCGGGTGAAGCGCATGAAGGTAGGCTTGCTGGCCATAGACGAGGCGCATTGTATCTCGCAGTGGGGATACGATTTCCGGCCGCCTTACCTGCAGCTGGCCGACCTGCGCCAGATACTGCCTGATGTGCCGGTTATTGCGCTCACTGCCACTGCCACCGAACAGGTAAAGCAGGATATTCAGGAGAAGCTGCAGTTCAGGCAGCAGCAGGTGTTTCAGAAAAGCTTTGCCCGGGCCAACCTCTCTTACTCCTGCCTTTATACCGAAGACAAAGTAGGGCGCCTGCTGGAAGTGCTGCAGCGCATGCCGGGGCAGGCCATTGTGTATGTCCGTAGCCGTAAGCAAACCGTGGAGCTGGCAAAGTACCTGCAGAGCAAGCGTATTGCCGCTGCCGCTTACCATGCCGGGCTCAAGTTTGAGGAACGAGGTGCTGCCCAGAGCGCCTGGATTCAGAACAAGATACGCGTGATCGTCGCTACAAATGCCTTCGGAATGGGCATAGACAAGCCTGATGTGCGGCTGGTGGTGCACCTCGAGCTGCCAGAGAGCCTGGAGGCTTACTACCAGGAAGCAGGCCGGGCCGGTCGCGATGAAAAATACGCTTATGCGGTAGTGCTATACGGACCAAACGATGTGGCGGACCTGGAGCGGAAAGTAACGGAGGCGCACCCACCGCTGGAGTTTATCAGGCGGGTTTATCAGGCGCTGGCAAACTATTACCAGTTGGCCGTAGGAAGTGGCGCCCTCAGCAGCTTCGACTTCGATCTGCAGGATTTTGCAAAAAGCTATAAGCTAAAGCCGCTGGAGGTACACCACGTCATCAAACGGCTAGAAGGCGAAGGCTATATTCAGCTAAACGAAGCCTATTACATGCCCTCGCGGCTCATGCTCGTAATGGATAGTATGAAGCTCTACGAGTTTCAGGTGATTCACCCGGAACACGAGGCGCTGGTGCGTATGATCCTGCGCCTGTACGGTGGCGAGGCCTTCAGCAATTTTGTGAAAGTATCAGAGAAAAAGCTGGCGCAGCAGGTGCGTATTCCGGAGGAGGACCTGCGCAGGAAACTGGAGTACCTGCACAAGTTGCAGGTGCTGGTATACGAACCGCAGCACGATACGGCGCAGCTGCTGTTTACCCAGCCGCGCCAGGATGCCCTGAACCTGCCGCTGGACCACGCCAAGCTAAAAAGGCTGCGCGAGCTGGCCCTGCTAAAGGTAAAAGAAATGGGCCGCTACATAGAAACAACCGACCGCTGCCGCACACAACTGCTGCTGGAGTATTTCGGTGAAATCAGCGACAAGAGCTGCCGCATTTGCGACTATTGCCTGGCTCAACGTAAAAAGGAGCGTACCCGGCAGGAGCAGGAGGCGCTACGGAAACAAGTGCTGGAACTCCTGCAGGAAAAGCCGCATTTGCCCAAAGAGCTGGTACAGCAGTTCGAACCTAAGCACACCGAAGCAGTAACAAACCTGATTCGTGAGATGGTGGATCTGGGTACAATCAGGTATCAGGAAAGTGGCAAACTGGAGGTAGTGTAAAGGCTCCGGACTACTTTAGACCTATCGCCTAAGAACATAGATTTTTCTCAGAAAGGGTCGCGTACTAGAAAAAGTTTATTTCCTGCCGTTTTTGGCGGTAATGTTGCTTCCTCCGACGTTTATAACCACACCAAGCGAGAAAACAGAGTAGGCTGCCGTTAAATAATCGCGGTTTTTAAGGCCGATGGTAGTGCCACTGGTATATTGCAGCTGCACCGAAGGGTTTAGGGTAAGGCGGGTGTAGAAAATGGGCTCAATAAAAATGTTATCTTCGGTAGTTGCTGCCAAGCCGTTAATTTTGAAATCCTTCATGTTGATGTAGCTGCCGCGTATGGCAGTGCCATAGTTTAAAGGGTATTCCCGGCTAAACACTTTAAGTGATTTCTTTCGCTTGGAGCTGAAATTAACCTGCACAAAATATTTGCTGAAACTAGCCTCGTAGCGGTCTGTTAGCAACTCGCCCGTTTTGTTTTCCTTTTTATCGATACGGTCGCTGCTGCCACCGCCAAGGCCACCGTATACTTCCAGCACGCGGTTATTATCAGGACCGAAAGTCGTAAAATAGCCACCTGCGGCTTCTATCAGGTTATGCCTGAAATCTCTTTTTCGGCGCTCGGTGTTTAGCATGGAGCCGTTTACCTGCACCGCAAAATGATCTGAAACGGCATACGCCGTATTAAACGTGACATTGCCTTTGGGCGTAATATGACCAGCTGCACTTAATTCGCCTTTCTCGGTAAACATGGGTACGTTGGGTACATTGGGCATGTAGGTAGAGACACAGCCAGAAACCGATACAAGGAGAAAAAGAAAAAGCAGGTAATAAGGTCGTTTCATATAATAAATTCTGTAGCCGTAGTGCCAACGGCTATTATATAGGCGAAGTTAGTGCTTCTTTAAAATAAATTGAGCCTCAATAATACTATACAAAAACGTGCATGTCCAGCTATTTCAAAATTATTCCGTTAATGTTGTGCTGCAGCTGGTTAATTTCTGGTGTTACAATTTGCAACAGTAGATGTGTTTTTATTGTGTAAAGATCTGAAAGAAAGGCCGGTGTAGAGCAATTGATGCTGTGTGTTGCTGATTTGCCTTTGTCCTGTTCCTTAAATAGCAAAAGCTCCTCCCTTTCTTACTTAAGAAGTTGGGAGGAGCTTTTATAAGAAACTTACAATCTAATAAACCTTTATTTTTTTACGTCATACTGGCTTCTTCTAAAAGAGGTAAGCCAGGCCTGCGTATGCGGAAAATAGCAATAGTTTATTTTACCTGCACATGAACTTCTGCATCGATCTGCTGCGTGAGGTCCTGTACATATTTCCGGAAGTAGTCAAGGTTTTTAAATTGCTCATCGCTCAGCTCCCAGGCGCCAACCGCATAGTAGGTTATAGGCTCGTTTGCCTGCACCTTCATTTTGGCAAACCAAGCCTGCGACACAGGGCCGGTTTTAGGAGAAGCAGTATAGCCCTGGTAGGCACTCTTAGGTACAATAAGGGCCAGAGGTAGTAACCATTCTCTGTTATAAGTTTCGTTGTCGTGGGTGAACAGCACCACCCAGTTGTCTCCAACCTGTATTTCTTCAAGCGGAAAGGTTTCGTCCAGGTTATTCATGCCAATGAGCAGAGTTTCGTCGCCTTGCAGGCCATCTGTAACTTTAACAGTGTTTTGATAGGCATACATGCCGGGCGTAATGGCAGGGTTTTCAACAATGGTATAGCTGCGGTCGGTGTTGGCTGGTTTCCAGTTGTTGTACCTTATCTCCATTCTGGAATGCACAGGCCCTCGTGCCAGTATCTGAAAGGAGGTACTTTCTACGTTATTAACCGTATCGCCGGCAACAATTCCCAGGCGCGGATAGTTTTCGCCTATTTTCAAAGCAATGCCGCCAATACCCACCGAGCTGCCAACAGCCATTATATCGCGGCCCCAGTCGTGCATAACATGGTAATTATCTTCCACCGCACCGGTTTTGCTAATACCTACGCTGTCGGGCGACATGGCAGCTGTTTTCTTCCCGAAAAGATCTTTTGAATTGCGGCCATCCAGGTAATGCCTGAAGCCGACTTTGTCGTTTTCCCAGGTAGGGCCGTCGGTTTGGTAAGGCTGGAAGCCAGTTGCCTTCTCCATTTGGTTTGCATAAATGGTGTCGCTGGTGGCGGGTTGCAGCGGTATATCTTTGGCGCTGCGCTTGCCGAAGCGAATATTAGTGCGAACGGTATATTTAGGCGACGTTTCTACCCAGCTAAGTTGCAGCACCTGCTCCCCATTGGCTGGGAGGTTTGTAACCAGAAAAAGCTGATCCCACTGGTTGTCGCCATCCAGATCGTCGAGTTGGGAGGCAATGGTGTCGCCGTTCTGTGTGAGCAGGAGAGGGTAAGCCTGGCCTTCGGGGATATTGGGAAATTCACTTCGCTTAATGGCAATTGCTTTATCGCTCAGGGCAATAGAAGAGCGGTTATGGAGAGTAATTTCCTGCGCATCGGTTGTCTTAGAAGACTGGCAGGAGAAAAGCATGCCCCACAAGCAGGCAAGAGAGAAGGCGGAGATTCCTTTTTTAATCATGCAGTTAGCTATTATTAAAAAGTTGAAACATTGGACGAAGCCACAATATAGTCAGAGCGATATTAAAATTCATCCTGTTGGATGTAATTTGCCGGAAAGGCAGCAGTTTAAATGCCTAAGCTGCTTGCACCATGTTGCCAGTTGCAAGAATGAATAAAGCAAATATTACCCTAAAGGTGAAAAGAGTAATTAGGGCTCAGGGAGGCTGTTTTCATTAGAAGAATTGTACATGGCGGTTCTGGCGGGTGGTCCCAGTAGAGTCAGTTCAGGTGATTATGTAAAAGATAAACAAACAGTCCCTTTTCAACCTGCCAATCAAAACTAGATAGGAGAAGAGGCCGGTCTCTAACTATTTCTGCTCCTAATGTGTTATGAAATAAAAAGGGATTGCGGCTTAATCTTCATAGATTTGTATTGCAATTCAATTTTCAAAAAATTAACTAATAGGCAGCTGCTCCTAGAGCAGAGGCTATATTATACTATATATGGAAGCTATCGAAAAGGAAGAAAAGCCAATTTTTAATACCATTGAAGAGGCCATAGAAGCAATTCGGCAAGGCGAAGTCGTGATTGCGGTAGATGATGATGACCGTGAAAACGAAGGTGACTTTATTTGCGCAGCAGAAAAAGTGACTCCCGAAATCATTAATTTTATGGCGACACACGGGCGAGGCCTTATTTGTGCCCCCCTTACCGATGAGCGTTGCGAGGAACTGGGGCTGGAGCTGATGGTCGGCAAAAACACGGCCCTCCATGCCACGCCTTTTACCGTGTCGGTAGACCTGATTGGCCATGGCTGCACCACCGGCATATCGGCCTCAGATCGTTCTAAAACCATACAGGCCCTTATTAACCCAAGTACCGATCCTAAGTCGTTAGGTAAACCTGGCCATATTTTCCCGCTTAAAGCAAAGAAAGAAGGTGTGCTGCGGAGACCGGGCCACACAGAAGCAGCTGTAGATCTGGCTCGTTTGGCAGGTCTGGCTCCGGCCGGTGTGCTGGTCGAGATCCTGAACGAAGATGGTTCTATGGCCCGCTTGCCCGACCTGGTGAAGGTGGCCAAGCGCTTCAACCTTAAGCTCATTACCATCAAAGACCTGATTGTGTACCGGCTAAAGCAGGAAAGCCTGATCACTCGTGAAATAGCCATACAGCTGCCAACCGACTTCGGCGATTTCGATTTGTATGCCTTTACGCAGCACAGCAATAAGGCGCACCACCTGGCACTTGTAAAAGGGACCTGGGAAGAAGATGAGCCGGTGCTGGTGCGGGTACACTCCTCGTGCGTTACAGGCGATATTTTTGGCTCCTGCCGCTGCGACTGTGGTCCGCAGTTGCACGAGGCCATGCGCATGATCGAGCGCGAAGGCAAAGGCGTGGTGGTATATATGAACCAGGAAGGTCGGGGCATCGGACTGCTTAACAAGCTGAAGGCATACAAGCTGCAGGAGCAGGGCCGCGATACCGTAGAGGCAAACCTGGAACTGGGCTTTGGCATGGATGAACGCGACTATGGTGTTGGCGCGCAGATATTAAGAGACCTGGGTGTAACCAAAATGCGCCTTATTTCCAATAACCCCAAAAAACGTATCGGCCTGATTGGGTACGGACTGGAGGTAGTTGAAAACGTGCCTATAGAAATAATACCAAATGTGCACAACCAAAAATACCTCACTACTAAGAGAGACAAGCTTGGACATACCATCCTTAGCAAACTTTCTCTGAATAATTAAATAACCCATCTGGGTGTGGAGCCTGAGCGTTAGAATTGTTACTGTTCTGATGCTCAGGCTCTTTTGTTTGTTTTTTTTTCATACTGACAGTAACATTTTTTATTATTTACAATATAATAAAGCATGTTGTGAATAGAATGCCTAAGGGCTAGGTTGGAAAACACAATGTTAAGTGTGTGTAAGTGATGCTGGCTTATGAAAAAAATAACAAACTTGCTACGCCTTTTCGTAGCTTTCGTCCTATTTGTAATGATGGGGCTTGAAACATATGCCCAGAACAGATTAGCCCCCGATGTACAGGAATGGCCGGTGGGCGAAGTTGTACTCTTAACAGGTGATACCCTCCAGGGGCCTATTACCTATTACCGCACAGAGGATGTGGTGAACATACAGCAACCAGATGGTACCCTTAGGGCGCTCTCACCGGTAAATGTCGATTATTTTAAAGTACAGGAGTCGCCCGATGCCTACACACGGTTTTTCGTGACCTATAACTGGGACTTAAACAGATCTTACAGCGATTTCCGGAAGCCTACCTTTTTTGAGCGAATGAATAAAGGGCCTGTAACCCTAATTACCCGCGAAACCTATATTAACAGAGATTTGTCGAGCCGAAGCTTTTTGGCGCGTGGCGGAAATTACGATCCTTACTATGCTTCAGGCATGCCTAATTATGTGCAGCAGGTGGTGCCAGTATATTACATCCTGTTCCCGGATGGCGAAATAAGAACGCTCCGTAATGTTAAAAAGGACCTGCAGCGAATTTTCGGCAAAAAAGCCTCGGAGGTGAATAAATATGTGAAAAAGCACCGCCTCTCTTACGACAAGCTACATGGCCTAATAGCTATTATTAACTATTACAATACCTTGTTATAGTGCGGTTGCCAAAGCAGGTAATACCTGCCTCTGCATCAATTCTTTTATTTTACTGAAGCAGCCAAGCTGTTCCTGCCAGTTTAAAAAAATCTTCTTGGGTGCTGCACCTCTTCATAAAAATTAGTCTGGTGCCTGTAGAAATAGGTTTAGGTTGCTGTATGCTTAACTAATTACATATCGCGGAGCTTGAGTAGGAGGTAAGAAGCTGCCAGGTAAAGGCCAATGTAGAGCAGAGCCGGCAGTAGCGCCCATCCTGGCGAAAGTAGTTCTGTTGGGCTGGTGGCCTGATCAAACATTTGCTGCACCGGCATGGGGGTGAGGCTGGATAAGACTTTGGTTGGAAAAAATTTGTCGATGCTGTCGGGTATCTGCGACCGGATGATTGGCTCCAGCACCAGTACATACGCTACAAAAGAAATTATAGCCAGACCACTTTTTTTGAGAATTACGCCAAACAGCATCGCCAGCGCCATAAAGCCTACCGCCTGTACAAAATAATAAAAAAGAGCATCGAGGTGTCTCATCATACTGCCTACAGAGGTATCGATGCTGCTTCCCACTCCGAAGATAAAGCCGATTATCAACAGAAAGAGAGTAGCAACTGAGGCAAGCGCCAGCATAACATAAAATTTGGCTAGCACCAGCTCCACCCGCGACAGCCCATCTATGAGTTGTTGCCTAAAGGTGCGGAAGCTGTACTCATCTGCTACCAGTACAATAATCAGAATGCCCAGTAGGGTGTTAAAAAAGCTGGAGATATAGGTTAGGTTTAACCAAATGCGCGGAAACTGATAATAGCTGGAGCCAAGGCGGGCATTGTTTATGGTAACGCTATCCACAGAATAGAAAATGAGGAAGACGAGGAGCATAAAAATGCCGAGTATAGCCCAAAATGTCCGGTAAGGCAGTACTTTATATAACTCTAAACGAAGTAAATGCATGGGGTGGTTAATTTTTGATGATCTCCATAAACTGGGCTTCAAGGCTTTTTCGCCGCACGATCAGCTGCGATAACACAATGTCTTGTGCAAACATATCGCGGTTAATGTCGAGGCTGGTATAACCTTCGTCGAGCGTCAGGACGATGCCTTCTTTTTCCGGCTTGAACTGCAGCACGTACGGCAGGCGCTCCAACAGTTGCAGCACGGGCGCCAGCTCAGGGGCAGTGATCAGCACCTGCTCGTTGGCAGAAACAATTTTCCCTACCGAACCGCTGGCCATCAGCTTACCCGACCGTAAAACCGCCATGTGTGTGCACACTTTCTCTACCTCATCCAGCAGGTGACTTGCCAGAATAATGGTTTTACCCTGGGCCGCAATACGCAGAATCAGGTCGCGCACTTCGGCAATGCCTTGTGGGTCCAGCCCATTTGTTGGCTCATCGAGCACTAGTACTTCAGGGTCTTTCAGCATGGCGGCACCAATGGCTAGCCTTTGTTTCATGCCCAGCGAAAAACCTTTAAAAGGAGAGTTGCTTCGCGTTCCAAGGCCAACCAAGTCCAGCACATTATTTATGCTGGCATTGTCGGCCCCCTTTATATGCGCTACAAGTTGTAGGTTGCGTTTAGCCGTTAGGTAAGGGTAAAAGTTAGGCGTTTCGAGCAGGGCGCCCACCCGTTTTTTGGTGGTTTTACTGATGGGGCTCCCAAACCAGCTAAAGCTGCCACTGCTTGGCCGTATCACATCCAGCACCATACCCAGAGTAGTAGTTTTTCCGCTGCCGTTTGGTCCAAGCAAGCCATAAATGCTGCCTTCTTCCACCTGTAGTGTCAGGGCATCGAGGGCCTGTATGCTGCCGTACCGTTTCGAGAGGCCGTTAATATCTAGAACTGTTGCCACAAAGGTTCCTGTTAAGTGTTAATCGTCGGCTGAAAAAGCGATGAGAACAAATATAGAGTTTTTAATTTGTTGGCGGATTAATTTGGCGAAAATACCTCTACTATAGCTTTACCTGAACAGGATCGCTCTGTTTTGTTTCGACAGGTTAAATTGAAGGGCAAAGTTAAGTTGTACCGGTTTGTAGGCTAGTTCCGGTCTTGATATTTTGGCGCTGTAAATAGCCTGAGTTTGAAATTTTACCCATTTAAATCCAACTCGCAGCGTAAAGCAGGGCTCTACAAATAAGTGGGTGTGCTGGTCTACGTTAGCAAGCTGGTTGTGCTCCAGGTACCAATCGGAGTAGGTTGTGCTTACATTCCGGAACTGCTGGGCCACTAGCCGACTTGAAATTGAGAGTTCAACTACATCTTCAGAAAGGCCGATAGTTGGTTGAATAAATATTTTTCTGTTATCAGCTGAAAATAGTCTGTGCTGTTCCTCCGGCTCATCTGATGTATTACCCACGAAAATCGGGTGATTGTGCAAATGCGTATGTCCAAAGCCTGCGCCGCCGTACACTTCCATAAAGACTTTTTCTATAACTGGCCGATAGTAGCCAACGGCAGCTTCCAGGTTGTAGCGGTAAGGCTTGTAGGTATGCGGAGTGGTGTTACTGCTGTCGCTGATGGTCCATTTTGTTCGGTTGTAGCTGCCGTTTGCCATTACCGCTATATGATCTGACACAGCATAGGCAGCCTGCAGGTTATTGGGGTTTAATACCATTTTCAGGTCTCCTTTTTCCTGCATGAGCGGCACGTTTTGCATGGTAGGTGTGTACACCACGCTGCATCCAGATGCCAGGAGCAATAGCAGCATGTAGAACAAGCTTATCCGATGTAGGGGGAGCGCCATATAATCTCTTTTATGTATTTGTTCAATGCAAAGATAAAATATAACTAAAAATATTATAACGCAGAAGCTATTACAACCTTACATGCAGAAGAAAGTGAAGATTTTAGAAGTATGATTAAATTATTTAAATAAAAATGGCCTTCGGGAGGCTTATTAGCGAAAAATGTTACAGGGCTTTTACAGGTAACTGCTAATCTTCTAGGTATTTACCAGGGGAGTTATACCGGCCGAAGAAACCAGGTGACTGGGCTAAAGCTATGGCCGCTTTACCTTAATCGCAAATTATCAAATTATAATCTTCATGCACCGGTCCTTGCAACATTGAGGTTGGTTAGACAGTAAAATCGTAACTTGCAGCCGGAGGTACAAATACCTTCTGTCATTTTTCATTTCTACCTTTTGCTGCTGCTGGAAGCAGTGGCCTGGGTAGGACAACTTAATTTAAATAATGCTTAATAATACAGATAGTATCATTTTTGACTTGGATGGCACGCTTTGGGATGCCACCGGCACCGTAGCCAAGGCATGGCAGGCAGCAGTAGATAAGGTAGACTACGTACAGGATGAGATAACCCAACAGAAGGTGCAGTCTGTAACTGGCATGGCCTACGATGCTATTTTTGACAAACTGTACTCATACCTGAGCACCGAACAACGAAATAATTTTAAAGCCATTTGTGCGAAAGAGGAACTGGAGTACATGAACGCACAGGGCGGACACCTGTACGACGACCTGGAGAAAACACTTCAGGCATTGAAAAAGAAATACCGCTTATTTATAGTAAGCAACTGCCAGACGGGTTACATCGAAACTTTTTTGGAGCACAGCAAGCTAGGTGAGTTGGTGGAGGATCACCAGTGCTACGGCACTAAAAGCTTGCCTAAGTCAGAAAACATAAAGGAAGTGGTGGAGCGAAACCAGCTAAGAAACCCAGTATATGTAGGCGATACGCTAGGCGATTATGAAGCAAGTAAAGCAGCTGGTGTTCCCTTTATTTACGCTAGCTACGGTTTTGGAGAAGTACCGGGTTATGATGCCCGCATAGATCGTTTTTCTGATCTGGAGAAACTGTTGGAGTAAGTAAAGCATTAGGAGTTATGGTGTTAGAGTTGGGTTGCTTGTGCTGCTCCCTCTACCTCATAACTCCTAACGCTTTTTATGATGCCTACTCTACAGGAACCAGCTTGTACACATGGCCGGTTTCTACGCCCACATATAAGTACCCATCGGGGCTCATTCTTACTTCTCTTATACGGCCTATATTCTGCAGAAGCTTTTCTTCGCTCACAATTTTGCCGTTCTCTATTTTGCACCTGCTCAGGAACTTGAACCTCAGTGAGCCCACCATCAGGTCGCCTTCCCAGCCTTTGTAGCGGTTACCTGTTACAAAGGCCATACCCGATGGCGCAATTGAGGGCACCCAATACCAGATCGGGTCTTCTATGCCAGCCTGTTGTGTTTTGTCTGTTATGGGCTTGCCGTTGTAGTTTATGCCATACGATACTACAGGCCAGCCATAGTTCTTGGCCGGTTTTACAATATTTACCTCATCGCCGCCACGTGGGCCATGTTCATGCGACCATAACTCGCCAGTTTGAGGATTAAAATCGAGGCCCTGGGGGTTGCGGTGGCCATAGGAGTAAATAGAAGGCAAGGCACCTTTCTGATTAACAAAAGGATTATCGGAGGGAATGCTGCCGTCATCTTTAATGCGGTGTACTTTTCCCAAGTGGCGGTCCAGCGTTTGTGGGTTCTCCTTTTCGTTTCCTCGTTCTCCTACTGTAAAGTACAAAAGGCCATCTTTGCCAAACACCATGCGTGAACCATAGTGGTGCCTGGTTTCAGAATAGGGCTGGGCCTCGAAAATCACTTTCTGCTCGGTAAGCTGGTTGCCACTGAGCTTGGCCCTCATAATGGCCGTAGTAGAAAGCGTTTTGCCACCTTCCTGCTTTATGGCGGAGTAGGAGAGGTACACCAGGTTGTTTTTGCTGAAATCAGGGTGAAGTGCCACATCCATCAGGCCACCCTGCCCTTCGGCGCGTACGGCAGGTGCTCCCTGAACGGGTTGCAACTGCTTGTCTTGTGTAACTCTTGAAAACTTACCCGATCGCTCCGTTACCAGCAGGTCGCCATCAGGCAAAAAGGCGATGCCCCACGGTACGCCAAGGCCGCTGGCAACCGTTTCTAACCGGAATTTCTGGCTTTCGGAGGTATATACTTCCCGGGCACCCTCATTCTCATTAAACGAATAGGCCTCTACCGACTGTATACCTTCTTTTATGTAGGTGGCCAGTTCCTGAATTTCGGTATCAGAAAATGTTTCGGCAAAGGCAGGCATGCCGGCCGCTGGAATACCTTCTTTAATAGACTTAAAGATTTCTTCTGGCGTGCTGCCATATTTCCACTTGCGATCGGCAAAAGTTACCGCGTTTTCGCCGTGGCAGCCGGAGCAGTAGCTGGCAAAATTTGTTTGAGCTTTCCGGGCATCTTGCTCTGACAAAGCTACGGCACCAGCGGTTGCGGTTGTGATTGCACTACCCGTTGCTGTAGCAGCAGCGGAAGTGGTGGTGTTAGTAGAATTGGCACAGCTCCCTAGACCGAATAAGGTGAAGGCCAACAATGGAAGAATCAGGTTGTTCTTGCGCATAAAATTATAAGTAGATCTGTAGTTAAGCGTGCAGTACGCGAGTATTTAAAACTGAGCGCAAATTATTCAAATGAAAATAATCTTTAAGCAGATGTCAGACAGCAGAAATTAGATGCTAGCATTTTTCCTCTTGTCTGCTCTGCCCAGACACTTACAGGAACTGCGCACGCTGCCTGGCCTTACCTGCTGGTTTTATTACCCGCTAAACCAATTCTTCTAATAAAATTGGCCTTCAAGCGCTATTCTTAGCACTTTTAGTGACAGGTTTATGGTATGTTTGGCGGCAGTGTTGCAGTAGCTGATATTATCTGAAAGCCTGTTGCTGTACCTAAAACGGCAAAACTGGCTATAAGATACAGCTGTAAACTGGCTTCAACCTTTTTTTTGCCAGTGCTTTAGCAAGGGGCCGGTTGCACCGGCCACAGGATCGGTGGCGGGAAGGGGAACACGAGCTATGTTTTTTTGCTTTTCGGCTACATAATCAGATTCCGTGCAGATGTCGTACTCTACCTGGCCCTGTGGGTAGGCACCGACTACTACAAAATCAGATGAAGCTGTTTTTTTGCAATGACCCGTTCCGGCAGGCAACACCACCATATCGCCGGCAGTTATTGTCAATTCGTGCCCTTGTGGACCGCCTAAAATAAGGGTAGCCGTGCCTGCTGCTACTCCCAGCACCTCATGAGCTATACTGTGGTAGTGGTGGTAGTTGAAAACACCATTGGTCCAGGTGCCAGCCCAGTTATTTCTCCTAAAAGCCTCCTTAAACTCATGCTCCAACTTGTTGCTTTCCGAAAACACCTGCCAGTACAGGAGTAACGGTAGCTCCGGGTTATTGGGTATCTTCTGGTCCGGAGAAAGAAAAATAGGCGTAACGTTTATAATGTTCATAAGAGTTGACTACAGCTGCTTAACATGTAGATAAAACGAAGAAAAGAGATTTTGTTTACGTGGTGTAGCCGGAATAATAAAAGACAGTGCTAGTAGCTGCTGTGGCAATGTTTTTATCTGAATGCGTGTATTGTTGTCCGCTTTCTGAAGGAGCTTTCTTGCCGCGTTCATACAACACCTGTATGATGTGGTGCAGCCAATAAACAGGTAGTAAAGAGGACGCTCTTTGGTAACTCCTCCTAATACTTTGCCTTTATTAGGTACAAGCTTGCTGCTTAATGTAATGGATGTAGCAGTAGCAGGTGGCCCGGCCGATGTCCGGGGTCTGTGCAATCTGTTCCACTATCCTGGTGCCCGAGGCAAAGAGGGTATTGGCAGGCCTGCCTTCCTCCATAGCCGCCTTGAAAAAACCAGCAGGTCGGCCTCCTTTTCTACCCCGTGACCTGGTTGCGTCTAGTCTAGTCCCTCTTAAGTCCGCTCCCGAATAATCTGCCGCTCGAACTCTGCCAGAGAGGCAAAAAAGTTGAAGGTGAAGCGGCCGTTAGGCGTGGCCGTCTTGATATCATTCTGCAGGATCACAAAATCCACTCCCTTTTGCTGGAAGTCTGTCATTAATTCACTCAGGTCCTTAAGGGATCGACTAGTCGGGCTTCCACACCACTACGGTGTTCCCGCTCCAGCTCTGGCCGCTCTTTTTTTTCCTGCCTCACTTCTTCTCTCTTTAGAGTTGCTCACATCTGTATATGTTTAGGGCAGCTGTTTGCAGCTTTTAATCTTGGGTGGAGACCCTTTATCTTCATGTTTATCTCACTTACTTATCTCAACTACACACAAACACTTTAGATATATGAGACGGCAAAACGGGAATCAGGAACTTCTTTTTGATCATCAAAAAGCTAGATGTAAAAATTGATACCAAGCTACGAGATTATCTCAAAAACGGCCGTATTCTAAGAAAGATCTTGTCCAGACGATGGCAGACAGCAACCAATACTACTGCTGTTGGTTGAGACACGTTTTGTTTCTGTTTGGTTTTGGTGAAGGTGTCAGCTTCCCAATTTTAGAACTTTCTTAGAGTATAAACCTTACCTGCGGCAGAGATCTATAAAAAAGTAAAGCGGTATAGATAAGTCTCTACACCGCTTTATGGTATTCGATTTGCACTAGCCTATATGCTCAATGAGTTTGTCGCCTACTCCTATCTAAAAAGTTTGAGATGAGTCATATTTGACCAGACTTATTTGCACATCATAAATATAAAATTAAAATATGGGAATATTTTTTTACTTAAACTACACTATTCCACATTGTTGAAATGATTTATCTTGGATAACCAGGATTCTGTTCTAATTGTGCACCGCGGTTACCTTCTATCTCATCTGCTGGTATCGGCCAAAGATTAAAATGTTCACTCATTCCCTGGCTCACATAAAACGGGTTGTATTTCATAACGCGGTTGTACAATAAGCCTAAACGCATTAATGTAAGTCTACGTTTTTCCTCCAAACCGAGTTCGCGCATACGTTCATCCAGAATATAATCTATATTTAACTCTGCAGCAGTTACCGCTGATGCTTTTGCTCTCATACGTACAGCATTAACATCATCAGCGGCAAGTTGGGGTTGGCCATTTGCTAAATATGCCTCAGCTCTAAGCAAATAGGTCTCTGCCAGTCGCACCATATATTGATCGGTATAGGTTGCTCCTGCACCACCAGTAAGTCCATATGGTACCGTAGCTGGTGTTCTGATTAAGCCCGCCGGATGATTATAAGGGGTTGTAACTTTGGTTGGATATGCGTAAAACTCCCTTCGCTTTGGTGCTATCTCGGTTGACCATACGGTATCACGACCTATCCTTTCTGCAATAATAGCCAGCGCACTAGAGTTATCTTTGTTGTATACTCTAACAAAGTTGTGGTTAGCGTTTCTAATGTCGTTAACAAAATCAGGATTGCTTGCATTTTCACCCCATACCGTATTTTCAAAATAATCAGTAGGTATCCCCCAGCCAATACCGCGACCACCAGTGTAATCTCCAACAGGCCAGGAATTGAAAGGCGCGAATCTTAATAAAGGTGCAAAATGTCTTTCGGCTAAATAAGAATCTGCCATACCTCCAGATACTATACCACCTCCCTGAATATCTAATTCAAATTGAATCACCCATAAAGCCTCAGTGTTCCCACCCGTCCTGTTTTGGTTTCCGCGTCTAAACAAATCCCAATACACATCGCCGGGAGTTTCATTGGAACGAGTACCGAAGCGCGACTGCATAAGTGCCGTATTAGGATCATCTATAACTCTGGAAGTAGCCTCAATGGCAGCTGTAGGTTGACCTAAAGCTAGATATGCTTCTGCTAAATAATGGTAGGCCACCACATTGCTTACTCTACCATCTCTAACCTGGTTAATACTTGGCAGATTTTCAGCAGCAAAGGTTAAATCTTCTACAACTATAGTTCTTAGGATTTCTTCTTTGCTGGCACGTACAAAATCAACTTTAGGAGAAGTCACTTCATCTAAAACCTTAGGTACCCCGCCATACAAGGTTACTAAGACATTATAAGCGAACCCTCTGAAAAAACGAGCCTGAGAAACAATATCCTTTATTTCTTGTTCGCTCATCTGCGAATTTGGAGCTCTTCCTATAATAGCATTAGCCTCGGCTATGGTTTTGTAAAGCAAATTCCAGTGTACTGTTGGAATGACACTTGCAGGATTGTAAGCCTGTACCATATTACCATGCCGTATGATGCTTCCTGGCTCACCATCATAAACAAGGTCTGTACCGTAGAGAAAATCGAAAGGCCTTTGATCATCCCTGTTGTAAAATTGTCTTCTAACCAGGAAATATAAATTATTTACAGATGCATTGAAATCTTGATAATTTGTATAGGCATTGGTAGAACTTAAAAAATCCTCTGGTTTTTCGTCCAGGAAATTATCGCTACACGAACATATAACGGTAATAATTGATATAACTATTAATAGTTTTTTCATGATAGTATATTATAATGTTAAATTAAGACCAACGGTATACGCTTTCAATACTGGTCTTCCATCTCGTGATAATCCTACCCCATAAATATGCAGAGTTGGATCAGGATTTCTGGTTTCTTGAAATTCAGGATCCCAACCTCTCCACTTTGTCCAGGTGGCCAAATTCTTACCACTTACAAATATGCTTAAGTCTTTGATTGCAAATTTTTCTAAGAGTGATTTATTGAAATTATAGCTTAAACTTACATCTTGTAATCGTATAAAGCTCCTGTTTTCATATCGTGTTCCCGCGATAGCAGGCGCTCCTGCAGACAATGCATTTAAACCATTAGGATTCTGTGGAGACCAATAGTCAATACCACTTAGGTGATTTAACCATAAGGTATTTGCATCCCTGTACAAAGCATTATTGTTTGGTGCTATAAAGAAATTGTTACCACCCTGAACAGAATTGAAGAAGATATTTAAAGAAAAGTTCTTGTATGAAAAACTATTTAACAATGATGCTCTAAAGGCAGGATCACGTGTACCTAATATTTTCCTGTCATCTGCCTGTGTAATTCTTCCATCATTGTTTTGATCCACAATTCTGTAGTTACCTGCTTGGTATCCAGGAAGTATATTATCCTCTCCAATCTGATAGATGCCATTAACTTCATAATCATAAATGGCGTTGATAGACTCACCTATAAAGAGTCCGTTTTGTATTAAATTATCTTCTACACCATCTCCATTTGAATCTTGACCGGTAAGTGAAAGGATTTTATTTCTATTTGCTGAGAAGTTAGCTGTTGCACTCCAGGTAAAATCATTTGAGCGCACAACAAAACCAGTAAGCGAGATCTCTATACCTTTGTTTTGAACCTCACCCAAATTAGATTGAATGCGATCAAAACCGGTTATAAAGGGAACCCTAGCAGCAAATAATAAATCGTTTGTTATATTGTTATAAACATCAACAGTACCAGTTACGCGGTTTGAAAATAGACCAAAGTCAAGCCCGAGGTTAAGGCCAGCCGTTTTTTCCCAGCGCAGATTAGGGTTAGGCAGAGACGTTAACTCCTGACCGAAGGCAGGACCTGCACCATCGCCAAATACATACGCTGGGCGTGTAGTTAATCGTGCAAGCGAGCTATACCGTGGGGTTTGGTTACCACTGATTCCATAACTTGCTCTGACTTTAAGAGTGGTTAGCCAATTTACATCTTGCATAAAGGCCTCGTTAGAGACATTCCAGCCAAGCGCTGCAGAAGGGAAATAAGCTGTTTTTTGATTTTCAGCAAAAGCAGAAAAACCGTCTCTTCTAATTGTACCGGTAAAGATGTAACGCTCATCAAATTTATAAATCAAACGAAACATCTGGTAATTCAACCTTTCGGTATAAGCTCCGGAATTTGCTACAGGAATAGAACCTACACTAAGGTCATTATACCCTAAAGTTAATCTATTAAAATTTCTTACATACGTATCCGTCTCTTCTTGTTTGCGCTCTATAGCACCGTAGAGTAATGTCGCACCAAAATCGTGCTTTCCAAACGTACGGTTATATCTTAGGATATTATCTAATGTATAATCATTATAAAACCGGTTAAGTTTTCCTGCATCACCTACCAGCCCAGCTCCGTAAATGCTTGATCCGTATAGCTTATCGATCCTGTAATTATTACCAAAATTTAAACGGTAGGAAAGTCCTTCTAAAAAAGGAAAATTTATCTCTGAATATAAGTTGGCAAAAAGGTAATCATGACGCTCATAATCTTCTGTATCATAAGCTAAAAAAGGATTTAGCTCTATAGTACCGGAAGGATTAGGTATTAAGTTACCGTTTGCATCATATGGTTCCAGTAATGGAGAGGCTGCACGTAATTGGAAAAGATGTGGCTCATCACCATCCTGATTTATAAAAGAACCAAAAGCTTGAACTCCTACCTTCCACCAGTCAGTAGCATCTGCATCAAGATTTATGCGAGCATTCTTTCTGGAAAATTTATCATTTTTAATTATTCCTCGCTGCTCAGTTGATCCTAAAGACAATAAGTAACTAATTCTTTCAGAAGCACCAGCTATGCTAACCTGATTTTCCAGGATGTAACTGTTCTGTGTACCTTCACCCCACCAATCGAAATCAGTAGGTTTAAAATTGCCTGGATTATCAGGATCTTCTAAGGTAAAGTTCACATTGGCGCCGGGATTGTTTCCAAAATACCCCTGATAATTTGGGTTTGGAGTCGTGAATGAAGGTGGCAGAAATTCATATTGATACAGCTGTCTGTTAAGATAATCTATATACTCTTCCCTACGCATTGGTCTTAAATTAGTCGTAGGGCTTAAAGTTGCGTACGAAGAATTAATCGTAATTCTTGGTGCCTGATTTCTTTTACCGCCTTTTGTAGTAATTAGAATTACACCATTAGCTGCCTGCGCTCCATAGACTGCTGTTGAACTTACATCTTTAAGAACATCGATAGATTCAATATCATTAGGATTTATTGAGGATAAGGATCCATTATACTGTATCCCATCTAAAATGATCAGTACATCCTGATTTCCACTTAAAGAAGATCTGCCCCGTATACTTATTTCAGGTGTAGCACCTGCAGCGTTTACCTGACCAACATTTAATCCTGGAACAGTTCCCTGCAAACTCTGGGCAATATTAGTGTTTGGTGCTTGCCTGAAAGCTTCAAGATTAGCACTGGCTACAGCTCCTGTTACATCACTTTTTTTCTGGGTTCCATAACCTACTACCACAACCTCGTCCAGTGCCTTGGCATCTGAGCTGAGGCTTACATTGATGACAGCTCTATTTCCTACTGCTACTTCCTGTGTTAAGTAACCAACAAAGGAGAACACTAAAGTGCCTCCTCCTGAGGGAACCGTAATAGTATAACTTCCATCAACATTAGTAGGCGTAGCTATTGATGACCCTTTTAATAACACTGTTACACCAGGCAAGCCCGCACCACTTTCATCTGTTACTTTTCCGGTTACAGCCAATTCCTGAACTGCTGATATCCCTCCTGTATGCCCTGGATTGGCTAGAGCTTTATCTAAAAATTTTGCTAAGGAGCTTTTTCCAAACTTGTAATTAGATTCATCCCTGCTTGCACTAGAGTAACTGTGCGCTACTCCCGGGAGCGAGACACAGCATGCTGCAAGAGCCAGGCTGTACCTTCCCAAAAAATGTGTAGTTATTCTTTTCATACATTCATCATTTTTTACTTAACCAAGAAATAAATAAACTAACGGTAGTTCCTTAATGGTAATACTAAGTTTTAGTTTGCGACAAATGACTTAATAGCCATCAAGTGTTTGTCAAACTTTTTTGAGAAAGAGAGCGCCTTTCTCACCAGCCTTGCACATCTCTGCCTGAGAGAGCAGAAGCAGCCTGAGGCATATAAAACTTAACTTATATCTGTATTATTTATAATGATATAGAATTTAAGTAGTCGTCTGTAGTTGACAGACTAATGCTCGTCAACCCTTAAGACTACAAAGAACCTCCTTGTTGATTCTTGAGACTCTGCGTCATTCCTAATTATTATCGAAACGTGTTAACAGCCAAGTAACATAATTGCCACAATTGATACTTTATTCCTGGAGATCATCTTATCTTAGCTTATGATATTGTTGAAAACACTCATTTGTTATTAATACTAATTCCCTCCACAAGCAGAATAATTAGTCCCTAATGGCATGATCTATAGGAATTTGCTGTCCACTCCATATTTTTTTCTGCGTCCATGGTTTTGTAGGATTTGCCCAAAACGGATCTTCTGGAGCAAGTCCAAGTACAAGAAATGCTTCTGAACATAAATAAAGGCTGCCAGTGGAAATGTATCCTTCACCTATGCTCGGCTGATGGCCAAAAAAACCAATGCGCAACCAGCCCTTTTCATCGAAGGTTCCAGGGGCCTCTACTTGCCTCTTTATAACAGTGTATAATGCCGAGCGTACCTGTGCGGGATCGATTTCTCCAGGTAACTCTTTCCACAAAGCAACCTGGGAGAGTAGTTGAAAAGCGCCAAAACGGTAGGCCAAAGAACGACCAATTGGCGGGTAGGTTCCTTCCGGTGATATTAGCCTCTCCTGAATAGCAGCGTATCTTCTTGCCCTGTGTTTAACACGTTCAAAGTCTTTTTCTCTTTCATTTCTGCTTTCCTTAAGAACTTTAAGAATGTCGAGCATCATCGGCTGAATTACAAAACTATTATAATAATCCCAATGGAACTCCCGTCCGTCTCCATACATACCATCAGCAAGGTACCACTCCATATGCTTGTTTAAGGCGTAATCTATTCTTACCATATCTGCTTCGCCATCAAATTTCAACAACGCAGCTTCCACCATTCCGGTAAAAAGCAACCAGTTGCTATAATGCGGCTTTATGACGCGGGAAGACTTTAAAGCTGCAAGTACATTTTGCTGTGTCTCTTTAGAAAGCCGCCCCCACAATTGATTCGGAGCTCTTAATAGGCCCTGGGCCAAAAACGCAGCATCTACCAGCGGCTGGCCATCCTTGGTAAAATTCATAAAATCCGGAGATTTGGGATCAGTGGCATTGTGGATACTCTTCAGGGCCAACAGTATATACTTTTCTCTAAGCTTTCCTTCCGGCGTGTTGTCAGGACCTAACTCCAGCCAGGGAGCCATTCCAGATAAAAGACGCCCAAAAGCTTCCAGGTAAGTAACATGCGTGCGATCATCCCAGGCACCTGGCGATTTCTCAACAGGCATCCTCTTTTTTAACTCGTTTTTGCTTAATGCTTCTAACACAGGATCAGCAATTTTAACAAGTGTAGACACATAATATTCTCTTACCTTCGGCTCTTTTTTACTAGGAGGGTGCTCATTTGCCTGTCCACTATGAGACATAAAAGCAAACCAAAGAATAATGACTATACACTTTTTTATGAAACGCAGGTCTATAAAATGCTTCATTATCATACTTGTTAGGGTTCTGATTAAATCTTTATCCTTCCTGACCTTCGGTCTGAACAAGAAAGACTTTAATTTATGGCATGCCACGTCTACTCAGTTATTTCTTCTGCTCCTTACTTGCCATATTCCAGGTACCTCTTCAGCGCCTCAACATAATAATAATCGCCATAGGTTAGAGGAACATCTACTTCGGAATTTGCAGGAAGACTGCCAACACTATGCTTCAGGATAAAGCCGCCATTCGTACCTGGGGCTGCCAAATATTCAGGGGTAGACAAGGTGCGAATTATTTGCTCTGCAATGTTAAAATACTGTTCGGCCTTATCACCCTCTACATATGTACTGAGTTCTAACAGGGCAGATGCCATGATGGCTGCAGCGGAAGCATCACGTGGGGCATTCGGAATATCCGGAGCATTAAAATCCCAGTAAGGTACTTTATCAGAAGGCATATTAGGATGGTTCAGCATAAAAGCTGCTATTTTATTAGCCTGCTCCAGGTACTTCTTATCGCCTGTCTCCCTGTACACGTCGGTATAGCCATACAAACCCCAAGCCTGTCCTCTGGCCCATGCTGATTCATCTGCATAGCCCTGAGCAGTTTTTTTCTCCTGTACACTGCCGGTCTTTGGGTTATAATTTAACACATGATAAGTGCTGTTATCTTCACGGAAATGGTTTTCCATGGTGGTATTAGCATGTTTCACCGCAATGTTATAATAGGTTGAATCTCCGGTTTCCTTAGTGGCCCAAAAAAGCATGTCCAGATTCATCATATTGTCTATGATCACCAGAAAGTCCTGAGGCTTGGATTCCCATGACTTAATTGCCCCAACATCCGCATTGTAACGACTGATCAGAGATTGGGAGCTTTGGATTATGATATCTTTATGTTCAGGAGTTGGATTTATGCGATTGGCATTACCAAAGCTGTCAAACATCATAAACCCCAGATCGTGCGTTTTGGTATTAAATTTCTCCTTTTCCAGCACGGTCATAATCCGGTTTGCTTCCTGAAGCAGCTCCTTATCTCCTGTTACTTCATAAAGATACAATAAGGTTCCAGGATAAAAACCGCTCGTCCACCATCCCGAATCGCTGGTTTCCAGCGAGTCTTTATCTGCATAATAAGTCTTAGGAAATCGTCCTTCAGGGAGCCTGTTCCTTAACACCTTATATTGTGCGACAGCTTTCTCCAGATTTTCTTCAGCAAGTTCCTTTACCTCCTTGTCCGGAGTGATTTTTAATTGCTGTTGTACATTTTCGCTGCTGTTACTGCTACTGCTACAGGAAAACTGTAGCCATGAAAAAGCAGCCAGAAATAACATACTGTACTTGTTGTTTAAGTTCATATGTAAAATAAAGGTTTATAATTAAGGTGTCTAACTAATATTTGTTATGTAGATAAATTGAAATCATTAAACAAAACAGCTGTTTCTATCTATTTTATACCGATAGCTTTCTTTAAATAATTCATTTAATCTATCTACTGTCTCAGGAAGTAAGTTCAAGAAGAATTATTTACAACCTGTCTAATTGCAAACTTCATAATAAGAACAGATACTACAGGGGCACAAATCAGCTAATAAAGGGGCACAAATTGACCAATAGCCCCAAATAGCTTTTATTGTCCATTTTTCTAGGGTATTTCGTGGAGTTTACTAAGGACACATATCAAAAAACAAGTTCTTTAAACATATATGGTAGGCACAGGATATGATGAGTGAAAGTCGTTAAAAATTAATGATCCACACCAGGATGTCTTACTTTAAGATTCCCTACTAACTCCAGAAAATCATAAAAATAATTTTTTGCCCTACTTTCAGTCATTTTTTATTTGCTCATAAATTTGGCTATCTTAGAGAGGCATAATTTTATGGACCTAAATGAACAAAAGCACTCTTTTAAATTTTTGTACCCGCGAAAGCAACGAAATTTCTACTGCCATTTATGAAGAATAGTGTAAGCTATCATCTAAGCCGGATAAACAGAACAAACCATAAAATAAATAGAATGGTTTTGTTTTATATAGCCAGGAATGGAAGAAGAAATAGCATCCTTTTTATCAATCTATTCATACTTATAGCAGCATTTATTATGGGAAGTGCAAGCTCCATTTTTGCGCAACCAACTTCCTTTAAATTCAACCACCTTACAACTATAGACGGGCTCTCCCAAAGTAGTGTAAACTGGATTCATCAGGACAAGCAAGGGTATATGTGGTTTGCTACCAGCGACGGCCTGAATAAATTTGATGGATATGAATTTACCATTTACAAATACAACAGCAAAGACAGCACCAGCATCAGCGACAACCTTATAGAAACAATTTATGAAGATAGCCAGGGCAATTTGTGGATAGGCACAAGAGGAGGAGGTCTTAATCTTTTTAACAGAGACCATGACAACTTCACCAGGTATCTGCATGATCCCAAAAATAACAACAGTATCAGCTGCAATGAAGTTTTTTCCATACTGGAAGATGAAAAGGAAAATCTGTGGATAAGCACCTCCTCCGGACTTAATTATTTCAACAGAAGTAAAAACGTATTCAAGCGTTTTGCTCACGATCCAGGCAATAGTAATAGTCTCAGCAATAATTATGTTCTCCAACTATTTAGAGGTAGCGACGGACGGATTTGGCTAGGCTGCCGTGGAGCCTTAAACCTATTCGACTCCAAAAGAAAAAGTTTCAAACATTTCCTGCCTGATGAGTATGTAGAAGGTTCCACTATTTCGGGAATTGCTGAGGACGAAAAAGGGAATTTATGGGTGGCGTATGACGGTAGCGGCTTATTTTATTTCGATGTGGATAATGAGCAGTTTACCCGAGTAGGCCATACAAGAATTAAAAATACCATATCTCACAACGGCATTACCAGTATTGCCCAGATTAATGGGAACTTATGGATAGGAACCCACCAGGGAGGGCTGAACATTCTGAACCTGAAAACACGCACCTTTAATAATTATAAGAACCAACCCAACAATACCAATAGCATTAGTTCAAACACCATTCATTCTATTTTTGAGGATCGGCAGGGCAACGTGTGGATAGGCACATGGAGCACTGGTTTGAACGTATTGTTCAATGAGAAAAAATTTCTCCATTACAAGTGTACCAGTAGTGGTGGTAATACCCTCAACAATAGTATAGTAAAAAGTATAATGGAAGATGAGGAAGGCAAGTTCTGGATAGGTACCGAAGGAGGAGGACTCAACTATTTCGACAGGGATAAAAATTCCTTTATAAATTATATGAGTCATCCTTCCTGGGAAAGTACTGATTATATTTTAGGAATGTTTAAAACCAAAAATGGAAACCTCTGGATCGGCTCCTACCGAGGAGGATTGAACTATTACAATAAGAAAAATAAAAGCTTTACAAATTTTAGGTCCGATAAAAATAACCCTGAAAGCCTCAGCAATGATGATGTAAGTGTTATGCTGGAAGATTACGAACAGAATCTGTGGGTAGGCACCTGGGGGGGAGGGCTTAACCTTTTAAATAAAGGAACAGATAGATTTATCCATTTTAAGCATAAGCCTAACAAACCAGCGAGTTTGTCGCGTAATTTAGTTAATGCTCTTTTTGAAGATAGTAAAAGAAATTTGTGGGTTGGTACTGACGCAGGATTGAATCTACTGAACAAAGACAGGAAAACTTTCAAGGTATTTCTTAATAATGAACAGGACCCACTTAGCTTAAGCAACAATAGTATCTTGGTATTTCATGAAGACAAGAAAGGTCGGCTATGGATAGGAACAGGTGGTGGCTTAAATTTATATCATCCAGAAAAGGAGAAATTCACTTCATATACAGAAAAAGATGGGTTACCGAATAATGTTATTGTTTCTATCCTGGAGGATGATCATGGCAACCTGTGGCTTGGCACCAATAAAGGAATTTCTAAGTTTGACCCAAAAGAACGTTCCTTTAGAAATTATACAGTTGGGGATGGATTACAGGGCAATGAATTTAAACGGCAGGCAGCCTTTAAAAGCAAAAGCGGGGAAATGTACTTTGGAGGGGTCAATGGATTTAACATTTTTCATCCGGATAGCATAAAAGATAATAATTACTCCCCCCCTGTAGTGTTTACAGATTTTCAGATCTTTAATAAGAGTATTCACCCTAATGCCCCTGACTCGCCCCTTCAGGAGCATATTTCAGTAACTAAAGAAATTGTACTTCCCTACCACCTATCGGTAATTAGTTTTGAATACGCTGCCCTAAATTATCTGCTTCCTGAACAGAATCAGTATGCTTACATGTTGGAAGGCTTTGATAAGGAATGGAATTATGTAGGTAATGCTCGTACAGCCACATACACAAACCTCGATCCGGGTAAGTATCTATTAAAAATAAAAGCTTCCAATAACGACGGCGTGTGGAATGAAGAAGGAACTACCCTTTCCATTATCATCACTCCCCCTTTCTGGAAAACTACACAAGCTTATATCCTCTATGGGGTCTTATTAAGTTTGCTCATGTATGGCGCCTTAAAATACTATTCAGAGAGGATTAAGCTCCAAAATTCGTTATTATTTGAGAAAAAGCAACGCCAGTTGGAGCATGATCTAAATGAGGAAAGGCTTCGTTTCTTTACAGGTTTCTCACATGAATTAAAAACACCACTTACCTTGATTTTAGCTCCGGTAGAAGACTTAATAAATAAGAACGGTAAGGACAAGCATAGTCTGAATCTTATTCATAAAAATGCCAGATACCTGTTACAGATCATAAATAAATTATTGGAGTTCAGGAAAACCGAAGTTGACCTGAATGAACTTAAGATAGCAGCATACAAACTCAATTCAATTTTAGAAACATGGATTAATAATTACCAGCATTTGGCACAAAAAAGGAAAGTAGACCTTATCTACCATGCCACTAAACAGGATATAATAGCATATATTGATCTAGAGAAGCTACAAATTATGGTAAATAATTTGCTATCCAATGCTTTTAAATTCACGCCAGTACAGGGAAGAATTGAGGTAATTCTAAATCAAGATAAAAGTAATATCTTGATTCAAGTCAAAGATACTGGCATAGGCATTCACCCTGATGCTGTACCACGCATCTTCAACTGGTATTATAGTGAAGGCGGCTCAAAAAATGTAGGTACCGGTATAGGGTTAGCTTTGACTAAGAGGCTGGCAGAATTACACCAGGGGGATGTTCTAGTTGAAAGTACATTGAACCAGGGCACAACCTTTACCATTACCATACCACATGACCAGAAGTTGTCTCCTAATCCTCAAAAACATACTGTTCCCAACGTCTCAGATTATTTTTTTGATGTAGAAGTGCCTAACCTTCCAGACTTTGAATATTTAATTGAAAAAGAAGAGTGCGAAGAAAAAATTATACACACTAATAGCGAGACAACTAAAGAAGTTCTTTTACTAGTGGATGATAATCCAGGCATTATTCAGTATTTAACTGGCCTCTTAAAAGATGACTACAATATTTTGAATGCTTTTGATGGGCAACAGGGTTTAGAGAAAGCTTTTAAATATATTCCCGACCTTATTATCTCAGATATTAGCATGCCTAAAAAAAGTGGCATTGAGTTTTGTCAAAGCTTAAAACATCACGTAGCCACATCTCATATTCCAGTTATCCTATTAACAGTAAACAATACTTTTGAATATATTAAAAATGGTTTTACAGAAGGGGCCGATCTGTATGTGACTAAGCCATTCAATGGACAACTTCTACTTACTCAGGTAAAAAGCTTGCTGGAAAAACGTAAACAGCTAAAAGATTACTTTAATAGTAATACTAGTGAAGCTGAAGACGATAACGAAGAAGAAAACACTACGCTTTTCCACCTTGAAAAAAAATTCCTGGACGAACTGGAATCAACAATTCTGTCTCATATTGAATCAGAAGAGACGGACGTAGAATCCATTGCCCAAGCTTTAGGAATGAGTAGAACTTCACTTTTCAGGAAAATTAAAGCAATAACTGGGCAAAATATCAACGAGTTTATTCGCGCTGTAAAAATAAAAAAAGCCTCTGAGTTAATTTCTGAAAGTGGGTACAATATTTCTCAAGCTGCTTATGCAGTTGGGTTTAGCAGCATTAAACACTTCCGTAAACACTTCAAAGATCAATATGGAAAACTGCCTTCAGAATTAAATACTAAAAAGAGTTATAAGACTGTCTAATTCCGCTTTAGCTTATATGAAGTATTAGCTCCTCCTTAGAGTTGCAACCTTTAACTGGAGACCATTTCATGGCAGATTTAAATTGATAGTTAAATTTGACTAAGATAAAAAGACGTGTATTTGACGCTCCTTTAAACGGATGGCCATTGCCCTTTCCTAGGCGAGGGGATCAGCAGATGATTTATGTATAGATCCAGGCCGGTTGAGCAAGTGGCGGCAGAAGGACAGTTCCCTGTAAGTTCTCTAAGGGATTAAGTGACGATCAGAAAGAGATCGAGCGGCTACAAAAGGAGCTGAAGGAGGCGCAGTTGGAGCGGGATGTACCCGATGCTGACTCAACGTCTGCTGGTTTAAAAAGGCCATCAGCATCTTCTCCAGAGGTGACGGGCGGTATATGGATTCATAAATGAGCACGGCATCCAGTTTCCTGTTAAGAAGATGTGCAAAGTACTCAAAGTCAGTGCCAGTGCCTATTATTATTGGCTTTATCATCCGGTAAGTTTGCGGGAGCTCAAAGAGCAGGAGTTAGTGGCCCAAATCAAGGAAGTGTGTCAGCAGTGCAAGTGCCGTTATGGCAGCCATAGGATCAGTTTTGAACTCCGGGAGCAGGGGATTCTGAAAGTGCCTCGTTTTTCGGACAATTTAATTGATATTTCTTTCACTATTACTACTATGAAGTGGTCATGTAGTAAACCTTCGGTACAGGCCCTGTGTCAGGGGGCAGGTTCCATATGTCCACTTCTGCTTTTCAGAGGCCATTCCATTGGCGTCAGGTTCCCCAGCGCCTCATGCGGCCTTCTGGTGTTGTACTCCTCCACCCAAGCTTGAGCAAGCTCCCTGACCTCCTCTAGTTCGAGGAACAGGTAAGCATCGAGCACCTCCCTGCGGTAGCAGCCGTTAAAGCGCTCGATCAAGCCATTCTGCATCAGCTTGCCGGGCTGGATGAAATGCACGCTGATTTCTTTCTTCCTGCACCAGCTGGTGAAATCGGCGCTGGTGAACTCCGGCCCGTTGTCCACCCGGATGACCGCCGGCTTTCCGCGCCAGTCGATGAGCTGCTCTAGTGTTCGGACCACCCTTTTAGAGGAAATGGAAGAGGCCACCTCTATGGCCAGCGCCTCCCGGTTGCAGTCGTCTATCACGTTCAAAGTCCTGAACCTGTTGCTTAATATCAGGCTGTCACTCATGAAGTTCATGCTCTAGTTAAGGTTGCCGGCACGGGTGGAGCAGCGGCTGCTTCACCCGTGCCGGCAACCTTAACGTTACTTTCCTCTTTTTGTTGAGTTTGGGCAGCCTGTAGACCCGGTACACCCGCTTGTGGTTCCATGTCTTGCCAGCCCGTTTCAGGTAGGCCAGCAGCTTCCGGAAACCTTAGGTGGGATGAGCCGCGGCCAGCTCCTGCAGGGCGGTTATGACCTCCGAGTTCGTCCCTGCGGCTCCTGTAGTAGAACTGGGAGCGGGCAAGGCCAGGGAGTCGGCAGTCCCTGGCAACACTTAGGCCGTAGTCAGAGACGATCTCCTTAGTGAGCTGCCTTTGCTGCCCGTGGCTGACAGCCTTTTTTGTGATGACCTCCTTGAGAATCTCGTGGTTGGGGCTCAGGTCCGCGAACATCTTCTTGAGCCGGGCATTCTCCTCCTCCAGCTCCTTGAGGCGCTTCACCTTGGAGACCTCTATTTAATATAATATCTGTTATAATCGATTATTTCTGCCATTTTGTTTAGAGGGGAGTTGACTAGAGAGAACAGGTTGTGATTCATTTCATCCTCGTTATAAAAAATAAACAGGTAGACCAGGTCCTGTTGCGCGTTGACTGATGTATTACCTCTACTACAGATAATTCCTCATTTAAAAAGCAAAACATTTAACTTAGTTTTTCACTACTTTGATACTCTGTGCTGCTTGATCAGTAATAACTCTTAATAAGTAGGTGCCTTGCCCTACCTTTTCAGGAATGGCCACTGCAACCTGGTTGTTACCTTTTACCAATGCTTTGCTGTCTTCCCAGATCTGTCTACCATTCAGATCGTATAAAATAATACGCCCAGGCTGTGCTGTTGCTACTTCAATTGAGACTTCAAGATGATGGACAAAAGGATTGGGATAAGCAGCGATAGTTTCTGAACCGGTACTAAAGCTTAATGCTCTTACAGCCGAATATGCATACTGACTATCTAGATCCTGTTGCCTTAACCTATAGTAACGTATGCCGGATTTACCAGCTTCTATATCTATAAATGAATACTGCTGTTCAATGCTGGAATTTATAGTATTTGATTTAACAAACCCAATGGCTCTGAAGGAATGGCCGTCAGGTGATACTTCCACTGAAAAACCTGCATTGTTTGTTTCTGTAGCTGTTTTCCAGGTAAGAACAGCGTTATTTCCGTTTTTCTTAGCTTGAAAGCCTGCTAAAGTAACCGGTAACGAAGAAACTTCTTCTCCACCTATCGCAAAGTCTGAAAATCCAGACAGCCCAGTTCTGCTAATTGTCAGGCTGGATTCTGTACCTGAAGCAGCAACATGAGTACCTTCTAAAGTCCAGGGCTGTAACTTATCAGCTCTTTTCAATACTACAAAATGAGTAAGTTTATCAATTCCTCCAAAATTAATTGCTTCAAAGGTAGCTTTATAAACACCACCTGTTAGTGCTTCGCTTCCTGTTGTACCGGCAGTAAGGGTCCAATAGCCAGATGTACCTGTTTTAGCTATTTTGTAATCTACATGGTTGCTGTTTTGTTGGGTTAGTGGCAGGCCAGAAATACCCGGATCAGAAGGAACAAACTCTGCTGTTAGAGTACCTCCTGAAGGTGCTACAGTATATTGAATGGTAGCCACGCGTCGGGTGGTGCTTTGGCCAACCGGAAATGTAATGTCAGCCCCTACAGAAGCTGATAGCCAGCGTTGTAATTTACCTGACACAAAACCACTGCCTGTAACCTCTACACTTCCTGTTGTTGTGGCACTGGTGCCAACTGTGAGCAAGTGCCCGTTGCTATACAGGATACTGTTTTCCAGGCGCAATGTTCCGGCTACGGTAGTTGGGGCTAATAAGCTAAACCCACTAGGATTGCTCACGGTTAAATTATGAAAAGAGGTAAGAGTGCTGCTTTGTGCGGCAGTACCACTGAATTTAACCGTTAATGCTTTCAAATCATAATCAACGAATTTGTATTGATTTATAAAATCGGCTTGTGCCAGAATACGAGTTACTTCTATGGTACCTGTTCCGGTAAGGGTTCCTACTGTCCCGCTGGTGTTCACAACGACCTCAGGTGCGGGTTTGAAAACACCACCCGGGCCAATTATCAAAGCGTTTTCAACATTTAAATTTCTTAGCGCGCTAACAGCAGCAGTGTTGTTCGCCACAAACAGATCATAAAAGTTGGTTTCTGCAGTGCCCGTGATTTCCTGTGCAGTATTTCCGTTAAAATGGACTTCGTTATACTCTAGGTTCAGCTCACCATTCGTATATAAATTCCCTTTTATGTTAATGTCTGTTAAGACTGTTGTAGAATCGTTTATAACAAGATGATGAAAATTAGTTGTTCCAGAACCTGAGATAGAAGCATTGATAGTATTGAAGGTGAAGGTGGAGGAATTGCCGTTGAAAGTGCCATCGTTAATAAAAGCACCCGTTATGGAGTGGCTAAGCGCAGTACCCCCGTTGAATGTACTACCCTGTTCTATCATTAAATTGTTTGAAATATTCCAACCACGAGAGGGAATTACACCTGCTGCATGCGTATTCGTAACCTCAATATTTGTAAGATTCTGCGGGCAGCTGGTTAAAGTGATTTTGCCACTTCCGCCAAACCGCAACGTGCCTGTACTATGTAAGCTAGAACCTAAGGCAAGCGTTCTATCTGTGGTGGGGCTAAAATTAAGAACACCAGAGCTTGTTACGGTTCCCTCATTCATAAAGGCACCATAAAGATTATGCGTATATATGCCACCATTAAACGTTGAACCAGCATTTACCTGTAATAACCCATTTACTGTCCAGCCAATACTGGCAGTAATACCCGCGGTATTGTCTATAATAACGGTGATAAAGGTTGGAACGCTGTTAGAAACCAGAATTGGTGCTACCGATCCAGTGAGTATCATTTTGCCTGATGAGGTCGAGGACATCGTACCCACTAAACGGATAGTTTGCAACCGCGTACCAGTATAAATCACAGTGCCATCGGTAGACATGTTACCAGAGTTTGTTACATTTCCAGAGAAAATAGTTACACCATTACCAACGGCTATACTCCCAGCATTGTTAAAATCATTAAGCACTCTTGTCGTATCGGAAACCATGTTATAACTACCGGTGACAATCAGGTTGTATAAATTAAATTTACCAGAAATTGTTTTGGATTTTCCGGCTAAGGTTAAAGTACCGGTACCTGGATTTACTGTGCCGTAGCTGGTTACATTGCCTTCGGCGGTTACTGTAAAAGAACCTGTTTGCAGTGTAGAACCATTGCTTATATTTAAATCTCCTTTTACAGTAGTGGCACCTAACAACGTTTTTGCATTAGTGCCTCCGTTTTGGAAAACAAGGTTGCCATAGCTTACCCGTGCTACATTCTGTGTGCTGGTTCCATTATAATAAACTGTGCTGGTGGCATTCAGGTTGTTTGCGTTAAAATTAGCAGGGTAATTTGCAGTGCCAGCCAGGTATAAAGCCGTATTAGCAGCCATATTAAAATTTCCTCCAGCTGCACTTCTGTTTAAAGTAAAGGTTTGTAAATCAACTGCTCCGGCGGATATAGTTATATTCCCGTTCAATCTTATATTGTCGGTAAGTGTAAGGGTACTGTTACCTTTCTCTACTAACAGTTGGTTAAAAGTAGTGGCATTAACTGTTTGGGGCCCGGAGCCATTAAATTTAACTGTTCCGGAAGATGGAACAAAGGTGCCGTTGTTCGTCCAGTTACCTCCCATTTCGTGCGTGAAGGCGCCACTATCAAAAGTAGTGCCAGGAGCAAGGGATAAGTTGCCCTTGACAGTTAAGTTGCCTTCAGCCAACAGTACAGATTTGTTCAGGAGGCGCAAGTCCCCGGCTACTGTAGCTGCCGAGACAGTAGCCACGCCATCACTGCTATTTATAACCAAATGGTTGTAGTTGATATTCCCCGCTACGGTTTGGCCGTGGTCGCCTTGGTAAGTCACGGTGCTGGAGCCTGCAGTAAATAAACCATTTGTGTAGTTATAATCATCACCTATGATAAGATTGCCAGCCCCTGTAAAAGTTATAGCGGCATTGCCCGACTGGGTAAGCGATTGTTCTACATGAACGGTACCTGTAGCGACTGTAAGGTTGATGTCATGCCCGGTTTCACCGTCGCTTAACTCTAAATCGCCGCCTATGGCAAGTCGTTGACTACCGATAGAAAGGGTGTGGGATGCATTCTCTGACCATAGGCCATTTATATTACCACCTACTTCTAAATTACCTCCTGCAAGTGTAAGAGTAACAGGTGAGGCACTCCCAAACTGAACACTCCTTGCCACCGCATTGGCAGAGATAACAGGCTGACGAGAAAAAGGAATCTGGCCTATTTCCACAATATCGGATGCTAAAGGCACTCTTTCTATTGTAGAACCTTCTACAACCCAGTTTGATGGAGTATGCCAATCCTGGCTGATGGTTCCTCTCCATTGCACCACCGAGTTTAAATTAGAGAAGGTCCAGTTGCCGGAAATGTTAGACAAACCGGTCGCTTCTACCCATCGGTCTGCTAAACTGCTTCCTGTTTTTTGGATTGGTGTCCAGGTGGAGGCTGTATTTTGATAAATATTTAAGTCTTCTGCCGTGTTACCATTTAATTCTTGTTCACGATAGGTCATACGCCATGTGGCGTTAGAGTAGGTGCCGGAAGGGATAGTAACGGTATATAATCTGTTGATGGCACCCCCGGAAGGGAAGCTGCTGACATTGGAGCCTGGCACCACTCTAACGGTTACAGAATTAATGTTACTGGCTGAGCCAAATGTTAAAGTATTGTTCGGTCCTGAAAACGCATACGTAGTGCCAGCGCTAAAAGCATGTGCCCGCGTGATGGTGCCATGAATGATACCGGGCCCGGTTCTGGTGTTGGCAATGGTTAATACCTGTGCCCTGGTTTGCATAGCGCCGGCAACCATATTTACTGTTGACGCATTTACATGATTATTTAAAAAAATGGTGTTGGTTGCGGATGATTTTTCTACCGTTAAAGTTGTGAAGGTAGTAGCGCCAGTAATGCTTGCATCATATACTCCAGTAAATCTTATAGTGCTGGTATTTGGGTTAAATGTGCCGCTATTTATCCAGTTGCCTTGTATGGTGTGTGTGAAATTTCCTGCCGAAAAAGTTACGCCACTATTCACCTGTAAATAGCCATTCGCAGTTAAGTTAGCGACACCCGTTTTGGTGCCTGTACCGGCCATAATAATATGGTGGTAAGTAGTGCCGGTAATGTTCTGGTTGTTGCCGTTATATTCAACTGTATTTGGTGAAGTGGTAGTAACATCAAAGGTGCCGGAGGTGAGCGTAAGATTCCCTGTAATTCCTAAGCTTGCGTTAGCTGCCAGCTGCAAGCTATTGCCGTTTAGGGTAACATTAAATAAATTGAAGTTAGCACCGTAAGTAGATGTTCCTGAAAAAGTAATGGTGCCGGCATTAGCCGTCAGCAAACCATTGCCACTTAAATCAGCTTTTATCCTAAAGCTGCTGCCTGTAGTAACTGTACCGGTAATACGGAGCGAATGCAGGTTCAAACTGCCCGCAGTCCCAGTGCTCAGTGTTTTATTCAAACCGGTTAAATGGATGGTGCCGTCAGTCAGGTTAAAGGCATTGGAGTTAGTATTTGTTACTAATAAGTTACCGTTTACTGTCAGGTCGCTTGCTGAACTAATGCTTCCTGAAACAGTCAGGTTATCGAAAGTATAGCCCAAACCAGTAATTGTTTTGCCTGTTCCACTCATGGTAAATGTGCCTGCGGCAGGAGTGCCACTGCTTTCTGCCGCATGAATAAAAGTGCCTGCACCACTGGCAGATAAGTTGCCTGCTACTGTTATATTGATCGCTTTACCGGTAATGCTGCCATCTATGCTCAGGTTGTTGAAAAATGTGTGGGATGCACCTGCTATAGTTTTACCAGTTCCACGCAAGGCTATGGCACCAGTGCCTGTGCCTCCATTGAAGGTGCCATTGTTTGCCCAGTCCCCATCCAGTGTATGAGTAAAGTTGCCTCCGTTAAAGATAGTACCTGCGCCTATTAATATATTTCCGTTGATTGTAAGGGATTGGCTTGCTGTAAATGTAAGTACCCCTGTTCCAGTATTACTACTTGTCAGGTTGCCGGAAATAGTGATAGGAGCTGCTGCAAATGTTTTGGTAGGGGAGCCAGTACTAGCACTCAGAAGTAGGTTTCCGTAAGCTTCGCTGGAAACTGTCTGAATTGCGCCATTGTATTCCACTGTACTGGTAGTACCTAGTGAACGCTCAGCATAATTAGCAGGAAAAGTATTGGTGCCGCCAATACGAAGAGTAGCGTCGTTGGCTACACTAACAGTGCCGCCCAAGGTTGATGTAGCCCGGTTAGCTGTGAAACCTCCTAGATTCATTATGCCTGCATTTACGAGGAGTTGCCCATCAAATGTGCTGGCTGCCGAAAAAGTTATGTGATTGGTTAAGGTTTTAGTCATGCCACCACTGACCACTAGCACAGAATAAGGCCTATTAGAAAGCGGTGCAATAGTTTGGTTTATGTCTGTTGCGGCATAATCTATGGTACCGCCGGTATGTAGGGTAGTGGGGCCAATGGAATAGTTACCCGAATAAGTAGCCGCTTTAACTTTAGCAATTCCGCTGGAGGTGAGAGTAAAGGTCGAACCAGCTAGCGTAAGGAGGTTCTTACCCGGATCTAACGTGCCCGAGACAGATAATGCAACAGTAACGCTGATAGGAGAAGCAATAGTAGTGGTACTGCCCTGGTTTATGGTAAGACCCATAAAGCTTGTTGTCCCGGTAAGAGTTTGACCTGTACCTGTAAATATAACAGTGGGAATGACTTTCTTACCCTGGGTAGATCTAGCAGGCACGTATTTGCCGGTATTACTCCAGTTACCGGCTACTTTTAATGTAGAACCTGAATGGTTAAGTGTGCCAAGTGTGCCAATCGTAAGGCTACCGCTAATCGTTAAGTGGCTTTTAGAGTTGTATAGGGTGATAGAGGCTGTTTTCGTGCTGCCAAGCAAGACCGATTTAGCATTTATAGAGCCTGTGGCAACAGGGTTATACCTTCCGGTATGGTGTTCATCTCCGATAACAGCATGGAGAGAGGCATTAGGCACACCACTGGTCCAATTGGCTGATGTATACCAGCCAGTGCTGTGAGCTCCGGTCCAGCTGGTGGTTTGGGCTGTAGCTGGTAATACTGCTAATACAAAACAAAAGCAAAACAGCAGACAGAACATTTTGTATTTAAGCAGTATTGGGATCTTTTCCGTCTGTGGGTTGTAAATGTTCATCATCGTGAGGGGGTAACGAGATATTTTAATAATCCAAATTGATGTTTTATGTCCCAGTAGTTAACTGGGAATATAGAATTTGTATATCAACGATTGGTTGTTTCAGGCGGTAGCATTAAAGAAGTAATGCTGAAGTTTTTCTGCTAATATCAAGCAGAAAATCTGCTTGCTTTGTAGCAAGTCTGAGCAAGTTCGAATTCAGCATTTAAAATGGTCTTTCAGGCCAGCATTACATGTTTAGCACTTAATGAAAGCTGTTTGATATAAGTTCCTGATAATAAAAAAAGCAATGATTTAATTTACTATTCAAAAAAATTAGAGTATATCACTTGATCAAAAGCCACTGTCCCCATAATAAAGAAATGATGCTGACGGACATAACAGTTTTTTGGCTGTTGTGAAGTGTCATAATTAAGAAGCTTCCCCTTTACAGCTGTCACAAAAAGAGCGATTTGCCCCTTATGCTGAGAAGCTGCAGTTTGAGCTTCTTGAAGGCAAGACAATGGACACAGACCATGTCACTATCACTGACAACATGCTAAACCAGGCAAAGGAGAAGTTGAAGAACATCACCGGACAGAATGAAGCTTCAGCACCCCCTTCTACATCTCCCGTCACTTGATGCGGGATGTAGACATTAGCATGCCATTCTTTCGCATGCTTGGTAGCACTTTCAAGTTTAGATAAGTTATTTGCAAATAGATAGCGGTTTATAAGCCACGATAGAGCTCAATTTATATCTCATACTATTACACAATTTTGGGTGAAACCCAGCTGCCCTTATTCATATCATAATATCCACGTTTCCTGGAACACCACCAACATGGCTTGTTGCTCCACGTTGCTGCTGCTCAGCCCTACAGATTAGATAGCAATCCATGAAGGTAGAACACGAATTAATGGCTAAAAGCAGCCATGCTCTATAGCCAAGGCTATTGAAAAGAACCAAGTTCTACTTGTCTCCAACACCTAGCAACAGGTTCAGTAACGTCTAGCAGCAGGTCCGGCAACAAAAGCAGCAATGCGCAGCAACTGCTGCTTTTGAATATGTCGAGATTCCTTTGTTGGTGGAATTTCATTGATTTAGGTAAGGGATTTTAATTTGAATACCCGTACAAACTCGCCAGTTATAGATATTGTTTGAGTATTTTAAAGCGAGCTTGTGTTATTCGATGCTTATCAACCACCCAATTGCTTCCTCCTTACTAGTGAAAGCCTGCATTTGGAATGGAGGTTCTTGGGTTTCCTGTATGTGTTTTACATTATCATTTGCCCTTGTTTCGACAGAAGCAATAACTGACTGAATACGGGCCAGCTTCTTTAGTCGCGTTTTCATTAGCCCCGCTGCCAGGTAGTTTGCAATTTCTCTGCCTTGTTCCGCATCAACTGTGGATACAGTCCTTGTTCCGTCCAAGACAAGGAGCTTTATATCATAATTCTTAATATTGCCTACCAGCAAATCAATGCTGTGCTTTATTTCAGGTAGCAGGTAATCGTGAAGGTCAGGGTATTCTACCACAGCTATATCAGTAGCAGGGTTATAATCAAGCTTAATCACACTGTTTTGAAAAAGTACCATACATTTTGTTACTAATGTACAGCAAAAGTAGTAAATGAAAACCACAGTATTAATAAACTGTAAATATCTAGGCAGGGACTTGTAAATCATGAATTAAATCGGAAGATTTTGTTAAAAGTTAAATAATCAACAAAAAACAGAAGCAATCCGCAACTTACTTTTAATGAAGTTAGAAGAGGAATTAAAAAAGGGCATCCTGGTTTTGCACCTCTACCAGGAAAGCAGGAGTAAAGGCTTAAGGCCTTCATTTTGGTTTTTGCTTTAACATAACAGAAGTTATAGGAGAAACCCGCCCCAGAGGCTGGAATCGAGGGGTAAGCTTTTTGTACTTTGGCGGGAGCAGAAATTGGAGGGAAATTCTTTCAATTGCGTTGCCGATAGCCTGTAAATTTGGTATTGTTCGATTCTGTTTATCTCACATTGTATATTAAAACCTTGCTTCTCTATGATCTTGGAATACACGCGACACGTTGGGAGTAGCAAAATATTAAGCATGGAAAAACTGTGTCCTTTGAATCTTATGAATGTGAATAGAGAGTTTAGATAAATACTGTTTTAAACTCTCCTGTAAAATCAGAAAAAACAGTAAAGAAGTAATGGCTTGGCCTAACTACCCTAATGACAGATATACCTATAGTATTTAGGTATGATGGCATGGTTGGATAAAAATAGGTAAGTAACACTGCTCTACTAAATAATTGAAAAGAAGAAAATCACTCCCAAACGTATACTTTATTGCTTATGTATTTTATTCAAAAAGCTATTATAGCCACTGGATTTGTATCCCTCCCTTTTATAACGTTTGCTCAGGATTCAAGTGCTCTGCCTTATAATGAAAATCAAATAGAATTCGATCAGGAAATGAGTCCATCAGGTACCGCAACTGATAAGTATAAAGCTATTCATGATATTTCTGATAGTGTAAGAGGGATTCGTGGCGTCAATGGAATAGTCTATTGGGTTAGTGAGGATAAGGGTACATTATCGGCCTATGAAGGAGCGCGACTACTCTGGCGCACGGATGTGGCTGAAGCCTTTGAGTCAGATTTCCAACAGCCGCAAATTGAGAAGCTTGTTTTTGCCTCTAACGTGATTTTTGTACTCGTCAGTAAAAAAGGATTTGCTGAGATTAACCGAGAAACTGGTCAACTAGGGAGCAAACAAGTAGACTAAGGAGGTAAGGTAGCTTTGCCGCCGCATAACCCAGTCAGTTTCTCTTGATTAACATAATTTGGCTTATGAGCCAGGAGTGTATACTACGGCAAGAAAGCAATTAAAAAAGCGGCAGAATATTGGTGAAATTCACAATGTTTTTAGCTGCATCAAAAGCCCTCTGTTTGCTTTCATTCAATACTTTTATGCGCCTGCTGTTCGTTACTTTACAAAAGCCAGTTTTACCCAATTTGTCGCTTTATTCTTATTTACTCCCGGTTTTTAAAGTATATTTATAGCCTGACTTTTTTAACTTATATTTTAAAATATCTATGTTTACCCTCCGCTACTGGAAACCCGCCCTATTATGTGTTTGTCTGATGGGTACTGTAAACTTGTGTAGCCAAAAGGCCGCAGAGCCAGAATTTGTGTATAAGCAGTACCGTTCTTACCCTTTGCCAGCGCAAATGACTTTTGCCGGAGAGGAGGTGCCTTTGCAGGTGCCAGATGTAGCCGAGCGTCTGGATCGTGAATTACAATCTAATGCTTATTTCCACTCCAACACCATTCTGGCTCTAAAGCGCATCAGCCGTCACTTACCCGAAATAGAAGCTGCGCTACGGGAGCAAGGTTTGCCCGACGATATCAAGTATGTGGCCTTGGCCGAGAGTCTTTTGGGCAATGTGGTTTCGCCGGCCGGAGCGGCAGGTTTCTGGCAACTGATGCCAGAAACCTCGCGCGGCTATGGTATCATTATTAACGATGAAATAGACGAGCGTTACCATCTGGCAAAGGCTACTGTGGCGGCTGCAGCTTATTTTAAAACCGCAAAAGCAAAGTTTGGTAGCTGGACCAATGCGGCTGCCTCTTACAACCGTGGCATGGCTGGCTTACAGCGTGCTCTTACTTCTCAGCGGGTAACATCGTATTACGATCTGTACCTCAACGACGAAACAAGCCGTTACCTTTTCCGGATTCTGGCCCTGAAAGAAGTGCTGACTAATCCTGACCGGTATGGCTTCGATACGAGCCGCATTAAAGGCTATGCGCCTTTGCAAACCCGCACTATCACCGTTACAGAGTCCATTGCGGATCTGCCTCAGTTTGCGCTGGACAATGGCAGCAATTATAAAACCCTGCGCCTCTATAATCCCTGGATAAAAGATTACAAGCTTACCATTACCTCCGCAAGGCCGCGTTATGAGCTGCTTTTACCCGCTTCGTAAAGCAACACCATAGCCTCTATACATACTTACACTAGCACCTGTACAGGCCCTGGCATTTGTGCAGGTGCTTTTTTAGCGCTTTTTCCTGTTCGCTTTTTTGGTAACCGGCTTTAGTTGCAGGTCAGCCAGGCGTGGATGTGTGGTAGGCAGAGAAGCGAAGATGGTGCCACCTTCTACTGTTAAGGAGGCAGGAATATCGTTTGGGTTCAGCAATGCAAAGGTGAGGGTGTTGGTGCCGTTTACCTCTGTCCAGCGTAATTGCTGGCCCTTTTTCGTTTTTAATACAGGGTTTCCGCGCACTGTTACCGGCTCGGAAAAAACTACCTCTACTACCCGGTCGGGCGCAGCAATGCGGACTTCTGTTACCGTAGGAGCATCTGTTCGTTCCGGGTCCCACCGTCCGTCAAATGTCCAGGCGGCGGTTATTTCTTTTGGTGCAGGTGCTCCAGCGGCTTCCTGAAGGTTGTTGGCATGCCAAGGAGCGTCTCCGCCTTCACGGTGGCAGTCATGAAAGAATGCCCGGCGGCCCCATCGGAAATCATCTGTAGGCTTATCAGGAGCATTGGTATCCAGAATATCCTGGGTATTGGCGGAGAAGCGGCAGGAAATCAGGTAAAACTGCGAGTCCCGCGGATATCGGCCCAGGGCATAATTCTTGGCTCCATCAAAAAAAGAATCTTTGATGACCAGTTTTTTGCGCGGATCCTTTCCGCCATCGTGCCAGAGAGCAGCGCGCGTATCTACCTCATAAAAAGTAGAGTTGGTTACATAAGCCCAGCCCCGAGGGCACAGGTAATCTATATTGCCCTGAAAATGACAGTTAGCATGATAGTAAAGACCTCCTCCACGCGCCCAAAGTGCAACAGTGTCGTTTCCTTCAGCTATAAAATCGCAGTTTTGAGTAAGTGTAAGCGTGCCGCGCCCAAATAGAGCAAAGGTGTGGCGGCGGAAGGGGTAGGTGTTTTCAATAGTCAGGTTTTCGAGGATAATGCCATCTGCAAAAATATTTACCACGCCACGGCCAAGTGCGGCCGGCTCCTGTTCCGGGTGCCTTCTTGGGATGTCGTATTCGATTCGGGTTCCTTTGCGGCTCTCTCCGCGTAGTGTCACATTCGGCCGGTTGATAAGTATCTGTTCCGTATACACGCCATCGCGGATGAAGATGATAATCCGATCAGAATCTGTATTCTCCAGTGAAGCAAGCGCAGCTGTAATGTTACTAAAGTCACCGGTGCTATCCTGAGCAACTGTAATATCGGGTGGCAGTGCGGAAAAACTCTGAGCGAAAGAATTAGGGTGAAAGAAGATCAGCGACAGCAAGCTAAATAAAAAGAAACTGAGGGCATGCCTCTTAGTAGGAGTTGTAATGCTTATATTCATTTTAAATAAAGAAGTTTAGAATAGCCACTCACTCATTTTTACCACTAAAGATTTGTGAAGAAGCTGAAATTTTCAGCGCTTTTATTACATTCGTAGTAGGAGCAGAGGAATAGCTGCAGCCTGATTGCTAACATTTCGAATTAAACTATGAAAACAATTACACTCTACCAAATAGACGCTTTTACAGACAAAGTTTTTCATGGCAACCCTGCTGCTGTTTGTGTGCTGACCGAATGGTTAGGGGAGGATAAAATGCAGCAAATTGCGGCAGAAAATAATCTGGCAGAAACAGCCTTTGTAGTAAAGCAGGGAGAGGAGTATGGAATCAGGTGGTTTACGCCTGCTGTAGAAGTGGACCTCTGCGGCCATGCCACACTGGCTGCAGCCTTTGTACTGTTTCAGTTTTCAGGTCATTCAACCAATCACATTTCGTTCCAATCGCACCGGAGCGGGCTTTTAACGGTAGAGCGGCAGGGGGAAGCACTAACCCTGAATTTTCCTGCAGATGTTTACGAGCAGGTGGAGGTGCCTTCGACTTTGATAACCTCATTGGGCAAAGCTCCTGAAGCGGCTTATAAAGGAAAAACAGATTACCTCCTTATCTATCCATCAGAAGCAGATATAGTAGCCCTGGAACCTGATTTTAGAGTGATGGGCACAGTGGAGGCTCGTGGAGTTATTGTATCGGCTCCGGGCAAAGAGGTAGATTTTGTGTCACGGTTTTTCGGACCTCAGGTTGGTATCGACGAAGATCCTGTTACCGGCTCTGCCCATACAACCTTAACCCCTTATTGGAGCCATCGCCTTGGTAAAAAATCTTTAACAGCGAAGCAACTCTCAAAACGGCAGGGAGACCTTTTGTGTGAGTTTTTAGGAGAAAGAGTAAACATAACAGGCAAAGCAGTAGCGTACCTGAAAGGAGAAATTTTTATCTGAAAAAGGAAGCCTTAGGAGCAAGTCGTCTGTTTACGGTCTTCGGATGAACAACCTTATGCCAGGTTTAACCACACAGGTATCTTTTCGAAACATTTAGTACCCTTTCTTAACCAAAAGTCTTTTTACCTTTACCAGAGTATTGCAACATTGATTTGGTGAATGATGTGCCTGTAAGGGTGCATAGGGCGACTTCTGCCTTAGAAAACTAATTGCATAAATAACGAATATTAGTTCATAAAAAGAAGTGTGGGTGGAAAGTTATTCTACAACACACGGAAAGGCCATTAATAAATAGATACATGTTTAGACTGTTTTGCTTGTCTCCTGTAGTATGGCTGGCTGCCGCTGCTTGTTGGGTTTTACTGGCGATGCCCTTACCGGCGAAAAGCCAAGTGAAAGCCATACCCTTAACTGATTTGTCGTTTTTCAGAAATCCCGGGAAAAGCTGGCAAATAGCCGGCGATGTAAACGCAACACTATCCAGCCCGAACACTTTGCAGGTACGCAACGGAACAGGCATACTGGTAAATGTACCAACCAAGAAGAAGCCGGGCACAGACCTCCTTTCTGTGGCCGAGTACGGTGACCTGGACCTGGAATTAGAATACATGATGGCAGCTGGCTCCAACTCTGGCATTTACCTGCAGGGGCTGTATGAGGTACAGTTAGCAGACAGCTGGGGAGAAACGCAAAGTACAGCTGCCTCAAACGGAGGTATATACGAACGCTGGGATGAAAAACGGCCCAAAGGGCAGCAGGGCTATGAGGGGTATGCTGCCCGTCAGCAGGTGGGGCGCGCTCCGGGTCTATGGCAACATCTTAAAATATCGTTTCAGGCGCCACGCTTCGATGCCAGCGGTAAAAAGATGGAGAACGCGCGAATGCTGCGGGTGGAGCTGAACGGGGTTGTTATTCATGAGCAGGTGGAACTGTTCGGGCCAACGAGAGGGGCCCTCCAAGCCGAAGAAAAAGCAACAGGCCCGATCCGATTACAAGGCGACCACGGTGCGGTTGCCTTCCGGAATATTACCATAAACCATTTTGTACGGCCGCGCCCTGAACTGTCGAACCTGACCTACACCATTCACAAAGGTCGCTACGATGAGAAAGCCGACTATAGCCAGCTGCCCCCTGAAGCAGAGGGAGCTACCGGTACCCTTACGTCAAACCTGGAGTATAAATCGAACCAGTTTATGGTGCGCTTTAAGGGGACCTTACATATAAAGGCCTCAGGAGATTATAACTTTAGCACCCATACCCCAGGTGGCGCCGCTGCCCTGAGAGTAAACAACAAAGGGGTGATACCAATGCGGGAAAAAGGTGGCAAGGGGACTATTGCACTGCCACAAGGCGAACTGCCTGTTGAGCTGCTGTATACCAAGTACATGGATTGGGCAACTCCAGAGCTGGAGTTAAAAGTGGGCGGACCAGGTCTGCGGGAGTTTGTAATAAGCGATGCAGAAATAGGTCAGGCGAATAGTGCCGATCCTATTCTGGTGCTGGCAGAAGAAAAGCCGGTTTTACGGAGTTTTATGGATATACCAGGTAATACGCGTGTAACACATGCCGTATCAGTTGGCAGCCCCACGCAACTCCACTATACCTACGACCTCAACCATGGCACATTGGTGCAGCTATGGCGGGGAGGATTTATAGAGGCAACTCCCATGTGGCACGACCGGGGCGATGGCTCCTCCCGCCCCTTAGGATCTGTTCAGTATTTTGGCAAGCCAGCGCTGACGTTGGCAAGGCTCAACAACGAGCAGGCAACCTGGGTTGCCGATACTACCGGAAGTGGCTTTCGTCAGAAAGGATACAGGCTTAGCAAAAACGATCAGCCAACTTTTCTCTACCAGGCCTTCGGAGCTTCTGTTGAGGATGCCATACGGGTACTGGAGAAGGGGCTGGGGCTTCAGCGGGAGCTTACCCTACAGCATGCCGGCGCGGGCTTGTATGTGCGCCTGGCAGAGGGTATGAATATAGAAGAAGTAAGTAAAGGCCTGTACCTGATAGATGACAAATCCTATTATCTCCGGATAGAAGAAGCCGGAGGTGCAAAACCGATTGTACGCAACATGGCCGGCAAACAGGAACTACTCCTTCCTGTCCGGGAAAAACTTATCTATTCAATCTTGTTTTAAACTAAGCTGATGTCGCAAATGATGAGGAAGAACTTCTGTAAAACCGGAATTTGGCGCCTGTGCCTGAGTGCTGTACTGATGGCAGGTATCGGTTACCAGGCACAGGCGCAGGAGTCGCCGAAAGAAGAAGATTTTTACAAGATTATGAAAATAAGCGCCCCGGAAGGCACATTACTAGAAGTTGGCGGACTTGCTGTTCTTCCAAACGGCGATTTGGGCGTATCTACCAGAAGAGGCGATATTTTTATTGTAGAAAACCCGACCAGCGCGCGCCCTCACTTTCGCAAGTTTGCCTCTGGTTTGCACGAAGTGTTGGGGCTGGCCTACAAAGATGGTTCACTTTATTGCGCCCAGCGCGGAGAACTAACCAAACTAACTGATACTGACCACGACGGAAAAGCAGACTTGTTCGAAACCATATATGCGTGGCCACTTTCCGGTAATTACCATGAGTACAGCTTTGGACCCAAACTGGCACCAGACGGAGCTTTTTATGTGTCTACCAACCTTGGTTTTGGCAGTAACTGGTGGCATGCCATCAGTATGGTGCCCTGGCGGGGATGGTTGCTCAAGATAACAGAAGACGGTAAAATGGAGCCCTGGGCAACTGGCTTGCGTTCTCCCGCCGGCCTAGGCATGGTAGATGATGAATTGTTTTACGCTGAAAACCAGGGAGACTGGGTAGGCTCAGGAGGTATTTGGCATCTGCAAAAAGGCGCTTTTACAGCACATCCTGCTGGTTTACGGTGGAGCAGCCGCCCCGAGTCGCCTGTAAAACTCACCATTGAACAAATGCATGCTCAGGTAGACCCGCGCTTCGATACCGACGAAAACGGTGAATCTGTGAAGCCGGAAAACAGGCAGCAGGAAGATTTTAGAACAATGTTTGAGCTAAAGGAGGAATTTCCTGAAATGCGACTGCCTGCGGTGTGGCTTCCGCATGGCATTATGGGCATATCAAATTCTGAACTGATTAAAATTCCGGAAGGCTACTTTGGGCCTTTTGCGGGGCAAGTATTGATAGGGGACCAGGGGCAGAGCAAAATTATGCGGGTAATGCTGGAAAAGGTGAATAACGAGTACCAGGGAGCCGTCATCGATTTCAGGAGTGGCTTCCAGTCGGGGGTGTTGCGCATGGAGTGGGCCAAAGATCGTTCGTTGTTCGTTGGCGAAACAAACCGGGGCTGGGGGTCGGCTGGCGAGGCAAACGAGGGGCTGCAACGCCTTGTCTGGAACAAGCGAATTCCGTTTGAAATGCGCAATATAAAAGCGATGCCCGATGGGTTTGAAATAGAATTTACCTTGCCTGTAGATAAAAAGACAGCAGAAGACATTGCCTCTTATTCCGTGGAAAGCTTTATTTACAAATACCAGGCAGTGTATGGCAGCCCACCGGTTTATGAGCAGAAATGCACGATAAAAGGTGTAAAACTATCTGAAGATGGTATGAAAGTCCGGCTCCTGGTCGATAATTTACGGAAATCATTTATTCACACCATTAGCTTGGATGGCGTAAGAGCAAAAGAAAATTACTACTCTTTAGTTCACCCAACGGCTTATTACACGCTCAACAACATACCCGAGGGAGAGAAATTAGCGGTGAGTGAAGTAAGTACGCGTAATTCTGCCAAAGCTGCTCCTGCTAAGGCCTCAGCATCCAAAACAGCGGCCGCTTCTAAGGCAAAGACTCCGGCTCGGGCTAGTGCAAAATCATCAGCGCTGGCATCGGTTGCTCCTAAAAAGCCTACGTTTGATGAAATAAAGCCTTTGCTGGTTAAAAATACCTGCACTGCTTGTCATGCTGCCGACAAAAAGCAGGTGGGGCCTTCGTTTGCGGAGGTGGCCAAGCGCAAGTATACGCGCAAGCAAATTGTTGAACTCATCCGAAACCCGAAGCCAGAAAACTGGCCCACATACGCCACTCCCATGCCACCCATGCCCCAGGTGCCAACAGAAGAAGCTCTTAAAATTGCCGACTGGATTAATTCTCTTGAATAGCCGTATGATTAAGTTCGTAATTTTATTGGCCTTGGCAGCATCGTTCGAATCAGGTCGAGACAACATGTTTTCATCAAAAAGATCGTAATCCTTTATGAAATTTAGCACCCCTACCACTCACAAAATAGTAGTTGCCACAATAACTTTTGGCCTATTTGCCTTTAGTGCAGCGCAGGCACAGCAGGTTCCTGTACCGCCAAAAATGGTCCCTGAAATGACCGAATTCTGGGAACCGGAGCCACGAGTGGTAACGCCGGGGCAAGGTATGGCCGCTCCTTCCGATGCACTTGTGCTATTTGATGGGAAATCGTTGGACCAGTGGAAAGCCAAAAGTGGAGGCGGAGCAGCAGCCTGGCAGGTGAAAGATGGTACCTTTATAGTAGGAAAAGGCGACATTTCTACCAAGCGCGAGTTTGGTGATTTTCAGCTGCACATCGAGTGGAGTGCACCCAATAAAGTTGAAGGAAACAGCCAGGGCAGAGGCAACAGTGGTATTTTTCTGCAGGACCGCTATGAACTGCAGGTGCTGGATTCCTACAACAACAGAACATACTCTAATGGTCAGGCAGGCAGTATTTACAAGCAGCACCGCCCCCTGGTAAATGCCATGCGCCCACCAACGGAGTGGAATGTATACGATATTATTTACACCGCCCCCCGCTTTAAAGAAGATGGAAGCCTGTTCTCGCCCGCTCGTGTTACAGTGCTGCACAACGGGGTGCTTATACAGAACAACACAGAGGTAAAAGGCCCTACCGAGTACATTGGTTTGCCGGAATACAAAGCGCATGGCAAGGCACCCATTAGTTTGCAGGACCACGGCAACCCTGTTGCCTACCGCAACATCTGGATCAGAGAGTTGTAAGTGGCCTGCACTACCACCGCTTTTGCCCTCGCCCATAACCAGTAACTTATGGTTGAAGGCATAGGTCCGGCGGGAGAAAGCTTCTAGATTTAGAAGTTATTTCTGTTTTAAAGTAAACAATACCGGCCACGAACGTAAAGGGAGGGGAGAGGGCAGTCAGAACCTGTTGCTCAAACCAAGAAGGTGATGCCTGTCATTGGCGATTTGGCGGGCTACTTCTGGCTTTACATACTTTACAACCTAAACCTTTATCGCAAAGAGTAACTATGGCAAATAAAAATTTAATTGGAATCGATGCAGCGCAGGCGCAGCAGTTAGCAGACAAGTTAAATACCCTGTTAGCCAATTACCAGTTGTTTTACATTAACACCAGAGGCTTTCATTGGAACATCTCCGGGAATAAGTTCTTTGAATTACATGCTAAATTTGAGGAACTGTACGACGATGCCATCATCAAGATAGATGAGATCGCCGAAAGAATTTTAACCCTTGGACACAAGCCGTTTCATACGTTTACAACCTACCTGGCACATGCTACTATTAAAGAAGTTTCGGATGTATCGGATGGCGATACGGCGGTGCAGGAAGTGCTGAACGGCTTTAGCGTGTTGCTCGGTTTGGAGCGGGAACTGCTGGTGCTATCGAGCGACGCAAACGACGAAGGTACCAATGCCCTGATGAGTGATTACATACGGGAGCAGGAAAAGCTAGTGTGGATGTACTCAGCCTATTTAAAAGAGTAACCTCCTCCTGGACCTACTCTGTCGGTACCAGATATACAGTATTTGTAAAACAGCAAGCGCCACCTGTGAGGGTGGCGCTTGCTGTTTTACAAGGGTAGTTTAAGGTGCTGCATCAGGCGTGCCACCGGGTACAGGTTGTGCGTGTATTCGTAGTGCCGAGAGTGGCGGTACACGAACTCCAGTTGTGTCCGGGCATTTTGGGCAAAGGCCGGGTCCTGCTGCTTTTGTTTTTCTAGTTGCTGGCGCAGCTCAGGTTGCTGCTTCAGGATCTCTGCTGCCAGGTCTTCGAACACGTAAGACGAAAAATACTCTTTTTGCATCAGCACCGCATCAAAATAATTCCAGTTAAAAAACGAATCGGTGGCCTGCGGCTCCAGTGTCTCCAGCAGGTAACGGTTAGTTTCCTGATTCAGGTACACTACGTAGTCTCCTTTAAGAAATTGCCGCTCCATACTGCGTGTCTGCACTTGCACATCGGAGTGCAGGTAATGGCCTTCGTAAGGGCGCGGACTGGTTTTAAAGTCTCTGATGTAATAGTTTTCTACGGTAATGGTAGTGTCTTTCAGCAGTCTTTTTAGTTGTACCTTTTCCGTTTTCAGGTGTTCTATTACCTCCTGCCATGCCTGCGGAATAAGGTAGGCTACCGGTTTCTGCACCTTGGTGGTGGGGGTAAAGGTGTTGTAGTAAGGAATGGTGGTGGGATAGGGGGCGTTGCGATCATAATAGAGGCGCTGCTGTCCGGTTACCTCGCTGGGTTTGTATTTGGCCGCGTAGCCCAGAAACGGAATTTTCTCTACTTTGCTTGTATCGAGTTGCCATTGCAGCGCGAACTCCTGCTGAACCAGCGTTTCCTGCTTGGCTTTGGCCCGGGCTGCGGCAATTCTATCGGAGTCGCGGTGCACGGTGCGAATCATGTGCTGCATGAGTTGGTAAGTGGCCTGCACCCGCTGGGCAAAGGGCTTGAGCATGTGCGTTTCGGGCATAAACCCGATGGTGTGGTAGAGGGCGGCGTAGCCCGTGGAGTAGCGTGGCGATTCTAGAAAAGCCACTGTGCCCGACTCCGGGGTGTCGCCTCGAAGGTCCATGTAAGGCACCATTGGGAACTTGCCTTTTTTCATGCCTTGGTACAGCGCGGGCAGCATGGTTTGCTGCAGATAGCGGGCCAGATGCGGGTGCAGCTTGTTGTGCTGTGTAGGAATGAGCGTCATCACGTGCTGGTAATCGGCCCCGTTAGAAGTGTGGTTATCTATAAACACGTCTGGGTCCCAGTCCCGGAAAATGTGGTGGAACAGCACAGCATTGCGCGAGTCGGTTTTAATAAAATCGCGGTTCAGATCGTAGTTGCGCGCGTTGCCCCGGAAGCCGTAGCTCTCGGGACCGTTTTGGTTGGTGCGGGTGTGGCTGTTGCGGTTCAGGGCACCGCCAATGTTGTACACCGGAATAATGGCGAGCACCACATTATCGAGCTGCCGGCGCAGGTTCTTGTGCTGCAGATAATCGCGGGCCAGCATCATGGTAGCATCTATTCCTTCTGGCTCCCCCGGATGAATGCCGTTCTGGATCAGCAGGACCCGCTTGTTTTTCTGCTTAACAGAAGCCGGGGCAAAATCCTTATCGGTAGAGACGAGGACCAGGTGCAGCAGCCTGCCGGAGTCGGTGTAGCCGTAAGGCACCATTTTTACTTCTTCATAAGCCTGGTCCAGGCGCGTGTACCAATCTATGGCCTCCTGGTAAGTGGTGGTTTGGTTGCCATTACCTTTTTCGTACGGCGTTTTTAAATCAACAGAATCGGGAGCTGTTGTAAGAATAATGGCTAATAATAAATTTAGCAACATGTATAGCAGGTAGTTTGCAGTTAGTAGCTGGTTGTAAGCGTAATTATGCTAATGAAAAAGGCCTTCCGGAGGTAGTTTTGAGGTTAAGGCTCCAAGGGTTTAAAAAACAAGTTTGGCTGAAAGGAGACAGAGGCTGTTTTGCCTGCTCGTTCTAGTACGTTCTCCAATCAAATATTTAAAATCAGAAATGGACGCTGAGGCAGGCATTTTAAGGCTTTTCTGATTGGGTAGAATACTAAAACGCAGTTGATTGTAGTAGAGAGAGGCGCAGTCCTTATATCTTTAAATTTCTGCTTTTTAATTTAGCGCAGTACTACGTTGCCCTATGCCTTAAAAGCCTGAAAAAGGCTCCGGAAGGCCTTTTTTATTAGCAGAATTAATATTTGCAAAGGAGGTTGATGGTGTCCCTAAAAAACGCTACGATCTTTCCGGGTCGGGATCAGGCTTTCGTCGAGGCTATATTTGCCGGGGCCAATAAAGTAGAGAGAAAAAAACAGGATAGCAGCTTCGAGGGCATGAGAGTAACCATTAAAACCATCGCCGGCCGCCAAATGCCTGATAACGGCAATTATCAAAGTAAACACTAAGATAATGCAGGTGGGGCGGTGGAGCAGCCCCAACATCAGAAGAGCTCCACCAAGAGCCTCTGCAGCGCCAGCCATAAAGCCCCAGAAAGCAGGCATGAATCCAATGCCAATCAATTCCATATTCTTACCAATCTGCTCCCATTTCTCAGGACCACCGGCAAGCTTTGGCCACCCATGAATGATAAACATAAACCCTATGCCAAGCCGGAGTAGCAATAAACCAGTATCTGTAAGATTATATTGTGCGCGTAGAAAACTCATGAAAGCAATAATAACTATAATTACTGTATATCACAAAGAGCGAATAGCCGATTATTTGCTAAAGCCGGAGGAATCGGCAACAGAAAGCTGGTGGAGCCAGGCCGATGCACGAAGCCACTTTTGAACAACCCCTAATTTCTGTACCGCCACCAGCTCATACTCACTCAGGGTAACGACCTGAATTTAGCAAAATTGCTGTAGCAGGCTTTTAGTGGAGTTAATGCCAGAGGAGGTTTTGATCTGATGGCTGCCTGCTTAACAACAAATCGAAGCCACATAATCTCGGCTAAAAGCATTATATTTAGATTAAACCTTGATGAGCAGGTGCAGGTTGTAGTATATTAGCACGAAATTAGTAACCTGCTGGTGTAGTAGGCAATCAGGCAAGGGTCAATAATAGTAGTATAAGCATAAACCCTGACGCGCGCGCTTCTGCTTGTGCCCCGCATTGCCTGGCAGAACTACCGGCAATAACAACTGACAAGTATGACAAAACCATTAATATTAGTCTCAAACGACGATGGCATTACAGCACCGGGCATCCGGATGCTGGTAGAAATAGCACGGAAAATAGGTGATGTGGTGGTGGTCGCACCGGATAGCCCTCAGTCGGGCATGGGCCACGCCATTACCATTGGCAATACTCTTCGCCTAGACAAATCTATTGCCCTGCACGATCTGGATGTGGAGGCCTATGAATGCTCCGGCACTCCTGCCGACTGCGTAAAACTGGCAAAGTTTTATGTACTGAAAGATAGACGCCCAGACCTGGTGGTGAGCGGCATCAACCATGGTTCCAACTCCAGCATTAGCGTGCTTTATTCTGGCACTATGTCGGCAGCAATAGAGGCGGCTATTGAGGGTTTTCCGGCTATTGGCTTCTCGTTGTGCGACTATGGACACGACGCTGACTTTTCGCATGCGGCCGAGGCCGTAGAGCAGATTATCCGAGGAGCGCTGAAGCATAAAATTCCGGAGAACACGGCGCTAAACGTGAACATTCCTAAAAAGAGCGAGGAAAAGATTAAAGGCATTAAGGTTTGCCGACAGGCACACGCTAAGTGGCAGGAAGAGTTCGACGAAAGACTAGATCCAAATAACCGCCGCTATTTCTGGATGACAGGTAATTTTGTAAACTTTGATAAAGGCGAAGATACCGATGAGTGGGCTTTAGTAAACAATTACGTGTCGGTGGTGCCCTGCCAGTTCGACCTGACGGCACACCATGCTATTGCCAGGCTGAACAACGAATGGTCTTTTTAGCATAAGCAGCTAAACTATTAGTGGCAGTAGCGGGTTCTGAGAAAGCAGCCGTTACTGCCATTTTTTTGCTACTTAAGCCTCATTATACAAAGAAGTTATTTCTTATACTTCAAAAGATAGCTCAGATATTTTAGAATACCAGCCTGCTCTGTTTCAATTTGTTGCTGCTTTCAGGAATAACAAAATGCCTTTTTTAGGTGCCTTTTCAGTTTATAGGTTACATTTTTTGAGAGATAACCAGATAGTTATCCACCAAAACCATCTGCCTTAAAACCAAAATTTACCTCTGGAAGGCCTGTTTCATTAGAAAAATTACTTTTTTGTTTTGTTAATAAAGATTGATGTTTGTTAGTGTAATAATTAAATGTAGGAACATTTAATTTGTTATTTATCTAAGAGGTTTTTTTGCCAAGTAGTTCTGTAAATAAACAGTTGCTACTGATTTTCAGGAAAAATATAGTTCACCGCATTGAAATATAGGATTCTTAAACCATATTTGTAACCCTAAGTAGGACCGTAGCTGTAAAACACAAACTTGATAAATTTTATTTTTCTTTGATTTAATTATTGGTATTTTAGAAAGTATAATTACTATTTTAGTTCTGTAGATAAAGCTGTGGTGCAAAAAAAATGCTACCATCCAATTTTTACCTGACGCTGTAAATACATTATCTGTTGGTTTCTGCATACATGTAAAAGAACCAAAAAGCCTGTAACTAAACCCGCTTTTCGGTATTTTTGCGTTCAACAAAGTTGGTTGGGTAAACCATCTCCATGCAGTGCTATTTCCAGAAAGCAGCTATCCTGAAGCATAAATTTATTTACAAGTCAAAACCTGGCTGCTTTTTTTGCTTCTGCCTTTCCGCCCCATCTTTGCAACTACCCAATCCCGCTGGCACATCTTAACCTATTTTAATTTAACACAAGAATGAGAAAAATTTTACTGTTACATCTTGTCCTGCTGCTTTGCTTGTATCAGCAGGCGATGGCGCAGGGCAGAACCATTACCGGAACAGTAACGGAGCAGGCAACAGCCAAAGGCTTGCCTGGCGTGTCTGTCTTAATTAAAGGCACAACATCGGGCACAAGCACCGATTCTGATGGTCAGTTTAGATTGAGCCTACCGGTGGCCCAGGCAAACGAAAACCTGACATTGATTTTCAGCCTTATTGGAATGGCCTCCCAGGAAGTGGTGGTAGGAGGGCGAAACTTATTGCAGATTTCCCTCGCTCCCGATTCCCGCCAATTATCAGAAGTAGTCGTGACAGGCTACACCACCCAGATCAGGCGCGAAGTTACCGGCTCTGTGGCAACTGTGGTAGGCGAAGAAGTTTCGCTCACGCCCAACGGGTCGTTTGAACAAGCGCTGCAGGGAAGAGCGCCAGGTATGCTGGTACAAGCTAATTCGGGCCAGCCAGGAGCAACAGCCAGTGTGCTCATTCGGGGCAGAGGTTCTGTATTGGGTGGAACGCAGCCCCTGTTTATTTTAGACGGGGTTGAAATTTCAGCTACCGATTTTTCCACGCTCAATCCGGCTGATTTCGAAACTTATACCGTGCTAAAAGATGCCATCTCCACCTCGCAGTATGGCTCCAGGGGCGCTAATGGAGTAGTCGTTATCACCTCCAAAAAGGGTGTGGCTGGTGCTACCCGATTGCAGTATAATGTGCAGTATGGCTTTTCAACTCTGCCCGAAAACAGGCTAAGGGTAATGAACACCGAAGAGAAACTGGCATACGAAATGGCAAATGGGAACCCCTACAGATGGAGTGCTGACGACATTGCCCGACTCTCAAATATCAACACTAATTGGGAAAAGGTTCTTTTTAGAACCGGCGTTACTAAAAATCATAGCTTAACCGCCTCAGGTGGCAACGATAAAACTACCTACATACTATCCGGCTCCGTTTTCGACCAGGAAGGAACCGTGCGGAACACAGGTCTGCAGCGCTATACGGGCAGAGCCAATGTAGAGAGTACAGCCGGTAATTTTACTTTCGGTCTCAACTCAACGTTTGGCTACTCAGAATTTACAAATACCTACGAAGCCACTACTTCCATTAACGTGCCGCTCAACGCCATCCGTTGGACTAACCCCTACGAAACGCCTTTTGACGAAGAAGGCAATTATACACAGACCAGAGCCGGGCAACCCAATGCGCTGGAGCTGATAAACGAAAATACAGCGCTCCGGCAGCAACTGAAGGGGGTAGGTAATATATACCTGGAGTATCAGGTGCCGGCATTGCCGGGGCTTTCTTTTAGAACGAACTGGGGAGGCGACTACACATCTAACGAAAGTAACGTGTTGCTGGACCCCAGCACGGCTCCGGGGAGAGGCGTGCCAGGTGGCAGAGGACAATTAACCCGTGGCTACAACCGCTTTTTCCGCTATACCGGAACAACTTCTGCCTCTTACCTGCATCAGTTTGGAACAGATCATTCGCTCCGTGTTTCCTTGTTCAACGAAATTATTAAAGGAGCTGGCCGTAGCTTCGGGTTTACTGGTTACGGGTTGGGCGGTCCGTTTGAGAATGAGGCAGGCATTACACCAGGTACTGCTACCAACGACTTTATTCCGGCTGTAAACGGAGACGGTACCAGCCATGCGCTTCTATCTTATTTTGCCATGGCGCATTATGGCTTCAAAAACAGGTACTACATTAGCTTAACCGGCCGTCGCGATGGATCCTCCCGGTTTGGGCTCAATAATAAATGGGCGAACTTTGGCTCTGTAGGTGTAAGCTGGGTCGTGTCTGACGAAGCATTTATGGAGAATTTGAGTAGCCTGTTCAACGAACTCAAAGTGAAAACAAGCTATGGCTCCTCCGGGAACCAGGCCGGTATCGGTGATTTTCAGTCGATGGAGTTATATGGCCGCTCGGTGTACAATGGCGTAAGTGGTCTGCAACAGCTGCAGCTTCCTAACCCCGACCTGCAGTGGGAACGGCGCACTACCTTTAATGCTGGCATCGAACTAGCCACCTGGCAGGGCCGCGTGCGGGCCAGCATCGAGTACTACAATAGCCGCACTACCAACCTGTTCCTGAACCGTCAGCTATCCAGAACCACCGGCTTCAGCGACCTTATTTCCAACATAGGCGCCCTACAAAACCAGGGCGTAGAATACGCATTAGATGCTGACCTGATCCGGACAAAAGATTTTTCATGGAGCGCTAACCTGAATTTCACTTACAACCAGAATAAAATTAAAAGACTAGTAGGCGAGGGCGATAACGACATTGTAAATGGAGTGTACATTAACCGTGAAGGAGAGTCTTTGAATTCTTTTTATGTGGTACGGTATGCCGGCGTAAACCCGGATAACGGTAATGCACAATACCTCAACCTGAACAATGAGGTAACCGAAACCTACAGCCCAACCGATCGGGTGCTGGTAGGTTCTGCAGAGGTGCCATTTTTTGGAGGCTTTGGAACGACCCTGCGTTATAAAGGTTTTGAAGTAAACACTTTATTTAGCTTTGTGCAGGGCAACAAGATCTACAACGAAGACCGCACCAATGTGGAAAACCCATGGTTTGTTGGCGATAACCTGGCTGCTGTGCTGCTGAACGAATGGCGTGAGCCGGGCCAGGTAACCAACATACCAAGACCTACCCAGGCCATGAGAACCGGAACCACTCGCTTTCTTGAAGCTGGCGATTTCCTGAGATGGCGTAACCTGATGGTGTCTTACACATTGCCGCAGCACCTGACCCAAGTGGTAAGGCTACGGCAGGTAACCGTATTTGCGCAAGGACAGAACCTGGCTACTTTTACTAAGTTCCAAGGCTTCGACCCTGAGATGGCGACACCGGAGCTTACCGGCGCAAGATCGCGAGTGCCAGGCCAATTGGCGGGGGCTCAGTATCCTGCCTTGCGTACCATTACTTTTGGCCTTTCGGTTGGACTCTAATTTTAATTATCACCATGAAATTATATAAGTTAATTATAGGTCTGAGCATGGGTTGTGCTGTTTCTCTTACAGCCTGCAAAGACATCATAGAAATAGAGCCGGAGTATCAGAGAGCCGGCTCATCTAAAGGGTTTTCTACCTTAAATGAACACGAGTTTGCCCTAACTGGAGCATATGCCTTGTTCAGGGCATCTGGATACTATGGCAATGGTACTCATAATACAGGGGCATGGGCTGCTCTGCCTGATATGATGGCAGATGACCTGGTGCAGACGGTAGAGGACTTTGGCAACTGGAACACCCAGGCCAACTGGACGTACGCGGCAGATGAAGCCGACATAGAGCTAAGCTGGGTGGCGGCCTATTCCGTTATAGCGCAAGCTAACCTCACGCTTCGGAACATTGAACAGTTTGAAGCCACCAATCCAAAACGGGTTAACCGCATAAAAGGACAGGCATTGGCCATAAGGGCTATGGTGCACTTCGACCTGCTGCGTTTCTGGGGCGAAAGCTACGAACGTACTGCTACTGCTCTTGGAGTACCCTATAAAACAACTGTAGACGTAGAAGACCTGCCTGAACGATTGTCTGTAAAAGAAACCTACGATCATATATTTGATGATCTGGAAGAGGCGGAGCTTTTGCTCGCAGATGTGGACAATGTGATGAACACTGCTACTAACAGAGCGTATATAGATCAAACAGCTACACATGCCTTACTAGCCAGGGTACACCTTTATGCCAAAGACTACGAAGCTGCTGAGAACTTTGCAAGCCGCGTAATAGCTGTCATACCCTTGGCTAATCAGGCTGGCTTTTCAGGAATCTGGCAGGATATTTATCCTGCAAATGCAGAAGTTATCTGGAAAGTGACGCATAGTGCAGGCGAAGGTAATGTAGGGCTTGGTATCCACATTGGCAGCGCGAACCGCAATTTATTCAGACCAGCCACTCACTTAGAGGCTACCTTTAATAAGCCAAACGACATACGCTTTGTCTCTTATTTTGGAAGCAGAGAGTCGAGCAGCAACGCACCTGTTTATCCGGGAGGCTCTGGTGCACCCGGTAATAGACGAATTGTAACAAAATACCTTGGCCGGGGAACAACCTTAGATAACCTAACTGATTGGAAAGTACTGAGAACTGGAGAAATGTACCTGATCCGTGCTGAGGCCAGAGCTAAGCAGGGAGGAGCCAAATTAGTTGCGGCACTGGCAGACTTGAATGCTTTGCGTGCCGCACGTATCCGAAATTATGTACCAGTTGTTATAGGAGATGAGCAGGCATTGCTAGAGGCAATAGCGCTGGAGCGTAGAAAGGAGCTTTTTGCAGAAGGGCACCGCTGGTTCGATTTAAAACGTTCCATGCGCGCTATTAGCCGCCCAGATGTAGAAGTTGCCTCTGCCTCTGTTACGCTAACTCCAGCTGCTCGCGAATGGGCCTGGCCCATACCTCAAGGTGAAATAGATGTTAATCCGAACATAGTTCAAACAACAGGCTACCGGTAATACAGCAGTCCCCTAGGCCATCCAATGACATAAAGTCCTCTGGAAGGCCATATTTATTAGCATAATCTGAGTTCGTTATACTGATTGAAGGTTACACTAAGTATATTGATTGGGAGGTACAGGAATTAGTAAGTCAAGACTGCACTTATTTTTTATAGTAGCATTACTATTTTCTTATTATTAAATCTCTTTAGTCCTCAAACCATTTACTTATAAAAAGAGAGGCTGCCCCAATGGAGCAGCCTCTCTTTTTATTTATTAGCTAAACCCTGTTTACAAGTTAGGGTTTGCATTCTTCTCTCTTAGCGGAACAGGTAGAACTAAGTTTGGAGAGTCGTAGGCAAGTTGGCCTACAGACTGCTGCAGACGCTTGGCATCATGCAGGGCAAAGCCTTCAAAGGCCAGTTCTGTTTTTCTTTCCTGCAGAATCTGCTCCATTGTTATATTGCTCAAGGTGCTGGCTTTCGCTCTTGCTCGAATAGTATTGATATCCTCTACTGGGGTAGTGCCAATTGCCGTGCCGTTGCGGAAGTTAGCTTCTGCTCTAATCAGGTACATCTCGGCCAAACGAACTACAGCGATATTCGCATAATGATCCCGGTATTTCCCGTTTCTAAGGATGCGGGGGTCAAGATAGAATACATCTCTGCGCTCGTCTGCTGCCTCAAAGTTGTTCAGGAAGTTAGGGTTTATAGTAATCTCACCACGACCTAAAACAGCATCGGCATAGAACGTTGTTAAACCATAGTTAGCAGAACCAGCGTTGCTCTGATTGGTTTGCTGAATCGCAAATACATACTCAGGTACATTAGAGCTGTTGTTAAACGCATCAGCATAAGTAGGAGTAAGTGCAAAGCGCTCAGACGCGATTACACGATCAGCTTCCGTAGCTGCATTTGCCCAGTTGGCAGCGCCACCTTGCTGCAAATATACACGTGCCAAAAAGGCGCTTGCAGTGTAGGTAGAGGCTCTGGTGCCGTTTGCTTCAGGCAACAAGTCTTTTGCACGAGTAAGGTCTTCCAGTACTTGTGCATACACGGCAGCAACAGAAGCTCTGCTTACCCGATTTGCCTCTGTAACGACTGTAGTAGGAGTGAGTACAAGTGGCACTGCTAAATTGGTGTTTGGGTCGCCAGACTGCCAAGGCAGTCCATACAAACGAACCAACTCAAAATAAACAATACCTCTGATGAACAAGGCTTCCCCTAAGATCCTGCTTTTGTCAGCTTCATCCTGAACAACATCTATTTTCTCAATGACGTTGTTTACGATGTTGATGGTCTGAAATCCTCTTATCCAGGTTCTTTCTGCCTCCAGGTTAGAGTCATCTGTATTTTTGCCAAAAAACTGGCGGTACGTAGCGAATGATCCTGTCCAGGTTAAATCGCCGGAAGCAGCTAAAAGTTCGCTTGCCAGGTTTATATTGGTGCCATAAAACTGGCCACCCTGCAGTCTTTCGTAAGCACCAATCAAGGCAGTTTGTACGCCTTGCGGGGTAGTGAGTGCTACAGCTGCATCAATAGACAGTTGCGGCTGTATATCAAGTTGTTTGTCGCAGGCAGAGAAGGCAATCATAGACCCAAGCGCCAGGACACTTACTTTTTTACTAAAATTAAATATATCTTTCATTATGTTCTTCTTTAGGGGTGATTAGAAACCAAAGTTTACACCTGCAGCAAAGGTTTTAGCCTGCGGAATGGTATAGAAGTCTGTACCGGCTCCTACGTTAGCTCTTTGTGAAGAAGGTCCAGTGCCTTGCGTGTTAACTTCTGGGTCCCAACCTGGATAATTTGTAATCGTGAAGAAGTTCTGAGCAGTTAAGTAAACACGAACACTACCTAAATGCGCTTTGGTAACTACATTTTTAGGAAGAGTGTAACCAAGGGTAAGGTTTTTTCCTCTCAGGTAAGATCCATCATATAACCATCTGGACGATTCACCGGTACCGTTGCTGTCGTAGAATCTGGCTTCCGGAACCCTGGTAATGTCTCCAGGCTGTCTCCATCTGTTAAGTTGATCCGCGGTTTGGTTGTCCAGGTAATCCATGTTGGCAGATTGGTAGCGGCCGGCACTGTTATAGATATCGTTGCCATACACGAACTGAAGCAGGATGCTCAGATCAAAGCCTTTGTAAGTAAAGTCGTTTACAAAGCCGCCTGTAAATTTAGGGTTCGGGTTACCAACCACTTGCTGCTGTGCTGCACCAAAATTTGTTGTTGTTTCGTCGCTATCAGCATTCAGGTAGTAAAGGGCATCACCGGTAGCAGCATCAACACCAGCGTATTTTCTGGTAAAGAACACGCCAATAGGCTGGCCTTCTACAGCACGGTTAATAGCACCTGCCACAATTACCTGGCCCTGAAGGTCGGTGATTGTGTTGCGGTTTCTGGAGTAGTTAAAAGAAGAAGACCATGTTAGTTCGCCGGTTAAGTTCTGGGTAGTTAAGCTAAACTCCCAACCTTTGTTTTCCAGCTTGCCCACGTTCTGCGTAATGCTGGTAAAGCCGGTAGTGGCAGGCACCTGTACGTTAAGCAGTAAGTCTGTTGTGTTCTTTAAGTAGTAGTCTACGCTACCAGAAATGCGGTTATTTAAGAAACCGAAGCTAATGCCTGCATCAAACTGTCTTGTGGTTTCCCACTTCAGGTCTGGGTTAGCAACTGAAGTTGGGTATATACCTGCTACACCTGCATAAGACACTACGCTGTACAAGCCTCGAGACTCGAAGTCGCCAATTTCCTGGTTACCAGTAAGGCCGATGCTGGTTTTCAGTTTTAAGAAGTTCAGGAAGTTTACATTCTCCAGGAAAGCTTCATCTGTTAGGATCCAGCCTAAACCTAGAGCCGGGAATACGCCATATTTGTTATCGGTACCAAATCTGGAAGAACCGTCTACGCGTGCGCTAAGCGATACCAGGTACCGGTTGTGCAGTTTATAGTTAGCTCTGGCAAAGTAAGATACAAGTGAATATCCAGTGGCGGTAGAAGAACCGAAAGTAATTTCAGAAGCGCTAGCTAATTTCTTGAAGTCATCGTTCGGGAAACCTTCACCTTGTACAGAGCTGGTGCTGGTAGTAGCATTTTGGTAGCTCATACCCAATGTAGCATCTAGGTTATGAATTTCGTTGAAGGTTTGGTTAAAGTTAAAGTAATTGTTGGTAGTGTAGTTTACCACATTTACTGTACGGTAAGTACCAAAACCACCTCTGGAAGAACCTGTCTGTGTTAGGTTACCCTGGTATCCCTCTTCTACCTGGTTCAGCAGGTCAAGTCCGAACTCGCTTCTGAAAGTAAGATTAGGAGTAAAGTTCAGCTGACCGTATACCTTGCTCAGGTTACGGAAAACAGTAGAGTTATCGAAGGCATCACGCGCCTCAATTAAACTGTTGTAATAGATGGTGTTGGTATTTAGCTCACCTGTTTCTGGGTCATTAATTGGCTGAATAGGAGTGAGGGCCACAATCTGGAGTGGCGAAGCAAAGGCATTGTCGTTTGCAACACGTCTGTTTTCTGAACGGGCAAGGTTAAAGTTTGCACCTACTGTTATAAGGTCAGATGCTTTGTGGTCGAGGTTTATTCGGCCACTGTATCTTTTAAAGTTGTTGCCTATCAGAATACCATCCTGGTCGCTGTAAGAGCCACCAATGTAAAAAGTGGTTTTGTCTGTACCGCCGCTAGCAGATAAGCTGGCTTCTTGGTAACCACCTTTTCTGAAAACCTGGTCCTGCCAGTTAGAGTTGGCCGGATCTCTCCATTCCGGAAGAAAATAGTCCATTGCGTCCTCTAAATCATTAAAGTCACCGCCTTCTATCCATTCGGCCACAGTGCGGGATCTTGCAAAAGATTCCTTATATAAATCTACATACTGCGGTCCATCCAGGAACTTAACTTTGTTGGTAGCCTGGCTTACACCAGTAGAATAGTTCAGGTTAAATCTTGTTTTGCCGCTACGGCCACTTTTAGTAGTAATCAGAACCACGCCGTTAGATCCTCTGGAACCGTAAATGGCAGCCGAAGAGGCGTCTTTCAGAATGTCGATTGATTCAATATCATTCGGGTCGATGTCTGCAAGAGGGTTTGTTGGTTCGTTGGTGCTAATTCCTTGGTTCTCAGTAGTAATTGGAATGCCATCTATTACATAGAGTGGCTGGTTATTAGCTGTAACCGAAGCAGAGCCCCTTACCCTTACTTTAATTCCCTGCCCCACTTTACCGCTACCAGATTCAATGTGCACACCTGCCACACGTCCTTGGATGGCAGATTCTAAGCTCACCACCGGAACGTTTTCGATTTCTTTGCCGCCGATGCTGGCGATGGAGCCAGTTACGTCCCGACGTTCTTGTGTACCATAACCTGTCACAACAACCTCAGTTAATTGATTCACATCAGCTTTCAGTAGTACGTTAATAGTAGAGCGGCCATTTACTGGCTGTTCTTGCGTGGCCATTCCCAACGACCGGAAAACTAGGGTAGCGTCGGTGCCGGCATTAATGGAATAATCGCCATCAATGTCTGTTGAAACGCCGATAGTGGTTCCTTTTACCAGCACTGTTACGCCTGGTATAGGGCTCCCATCCACAGCTGATGTTACTTTTCCCGAAACTGATTGCGCCTGGGCTACAACATTTCCAAGGAAAATGAAAACACCTACTAAGCTCAGAAGTAGATTTCTCTTCATTTTAAATTGGTTAAATGGTTTGTAAATAATAGGAATTTGATAAAAAAAGATTATTCGTATAAGGGTAATTTACAAGTATAATAAATTTTAATTTGTTTTTAATGTCTTTTTATCCACATAAAAAGAGTGGTATTAAACTCTTATTTAGTCTTTAAGTGCAATCGTTTGTTAGTTCTGGTTTAGCATATTAATAGTACTTTTGTTAGGTGTAGATTTGTTAATAAATCCTTAATAATTTCGTAATATGCTCAGAAGCAGCTAGTAGCTATTTTGAGAGCAGGCAGTAGTATTAACAATATTTAAAATGATAAATGGTGTTGCAGCCAGCAGATAACTGTAGCAACACAGTTATGATTTATTATATTTGGCTATACCCTGTTAGTTAAAAAAAATTACACCTTCGGGTTAAACAAAGCTGTTAGGTAAACTATTTTACTATAACTACTCAAGTCGCAGAACAGAGGTATGTGTAGGATTAGACTTGAGTTCGGTATCTGCTTTCTGCTGTTACCTGCAACCGGCAGTTTTCAGTTTCGCTTTTCATCGCTCCAGTATGTTAACTGCCAAAAATCCGCTGCCTCCTTTGTCGTTTAATTTCCAACCCATGCGGCGCAACTCACGCATAATAAAATTATTAAGTAAGCCATGCGCAACTAAAATGGCGGCATGGTTCTCCTGTGCCTCGTGCACCAGCATAGAGGCACAGGTGCGGGCGCGTTGCCTGGCCTGCTTAAAGGTTTCAATTCCTTTGTTGTTGAAGCCCATAAACCACAGTATGCGGGCACTGAGTAACCAAAAACTGACAGGTAGCCGCAAAAAAGGCAGTGCGAATATCTTTCGCTCAAATTCCCGGAATTCAGGTTGTACTATCAAGGTTGCTTCTTCTCCGAAAATAGCTCGGGCAGTAAGTTGTGAGCGGACTAATGTGCTGCAGAATACTTTTTTAAAGGTCCCGGCTGGCAAGGCATGGTGCTCAAACACAAATTCTTCTACTTTGGCCGCATCATAATCAGAAATAAACTGGCTGGCAGCTTTAGAGTTGAAGAAGCCTTTCTTCTCCACCATAGGTCTGGCATGCCTAATTAATACAATTTTCTGGTTAGAGGGGCTGTTTTTCAACCTGATAGCTTTGTTTTTGCTGCTATACGGTTAAGTTGTATAAAAATGTTTTGCGAGAATTAACTTTAATATAATATAAGCTCGTGCCCTAGTAGCGGCAAAACGATTATACTTAAAGCCTGGAGGAGAATTGCACAGGTTTTATGATGATAAATTTAAGTTTATTGTATTGATAAGTAACTGATTACACGATGCAGCTGCTCAGATGAGAAAGGAGGATGTGGCTTGATTCTACTTAATCGATGTTAGACTGCTTCTTGGTAAAACGCCAAACTTTTGAGTCGCAAAAAGTCTGGTATTCCCCAAGTTACAGGCCGTAATAGTGTAGTTAGGGTAGAATCTGCTCATGCACTGCTTTAACTGTTGTTATTAATCTAACGGGAACCCGAGAATCATATTATTTTCTTCGTTTGATTTTGCTTGTGTGCAGGAGCCTCCGGGTCTGTTACCTTGTAAATCAAATTATCCTAATGAAAAGGGCTTTCCAGAGGCTTTTTTAAAAGGTAATGTCTTAGGGTATTTTGGGTACACGCTTCTCTGGTAAAACACATTAAATTCTGAATTGGGCGCATTCTGTAATTATTCTAATGAAAATGCCCCTCCGGAGGCAAATTAGACAAATTACAGCAAGGGCAGGATACTACAACCATGTTAGCCTAAAAAAGGTCGGCAAATACAGTTTGTTTTACCTGTTCCCACTCTTTTCGTAGCAAGCTGTAGTAAACGGTGTCGCGTCTTCGGCCGTCGTGCATCAGTGTATGGCTGCGAAGCACACCTTCTTCTGTTGCACCAAGTTTCAGCATCGCCCTGCGCGATCTGGCATTAAGCACATCAGTTTTTAACTCAACCCGCTCGTACTGCAACACTTCAAAGGCATACGATAGTAATAGAAACTTACATTGCCGGTTCAAGCCGCTTCCCCTATAGTTGTGGCCAAGCCAGGTCCAGCCAATCTCCAGGCGCTTGTCAAGTGCCGAAATATTTCCGAAAGCTGTACTGCCGGCCAGGTTTCCTGTCTGCTTATCCAGAATGGCAAAAGTATAGCGCTGCTGCTGTTCTCTTGCCTGCAGGGCAGTGCTTAGCCACTGTTCTAGCTCCGCAACCGAATTAATGCGCAAAACCATGTAGCGCCAGATGTCTTCATCTAAGGCAACTGCCTGCAAACCCTTTGCGTCGGATGGCAGTAAAGGGCGAAGCAGTACACGGTCGTTTTGGAGGGTGATATCGTTTGAAAAGTTCATGACGTTCTTCTGGAATTTCTCCCGAATTTAAGAACTGATTTCCTTTCATGAAAATGACAGCCAATCATTGCCAAACCAGTGCAATTTCAATCTTCGTTTCTCCTCTGAATCACTTCAATTTTAAGAGATGACCAGCTCCTGTTTTAGAAGCAGGCAGAGGAGCTAATCCGGTAGAAGGTTGGAATTCAGTAGAAAGGGATTAATACGGATAAATACTAGGTTGTGCGAACTTATACGTATTTAATTGGTTTTTACCAATAAGCAGCAGCTTCTTCTATAACCCGAATGTAATTCCATCGTTCTTAGAGTGCATTGATCTAAAGAAAAGTATATAGCTAGAATCAAATAAAAGAACGCATAAGTGCAGCAGTTAAAAGGTAAAAAAGCAGTAGTGAGTGGAGGAGGATCTGGTATAGGATATGCTATAGCCAGCAAGCTTTCTGAAATTGGAGTGCAAACTGCCATTGCCGATATTCAACCGGTTTCGGTGCAACCTGCCCTGTTCGCTTATCAATGCGATGTTAGTTCAGGCCCAGCCGTAGACGAGCTCTTTGCACAGGTGCAACAGCAGCTAGGACAGCCAGATATTCTGGTCTGCTGCGCTGGTCGTGGCATACACGAAAAGCTGGTGGAGGGGGACCCGGAGAAGTGGCGACAGATCATCGATGTAAATATAATGGGAGCCTTGCGTCTGGTGCGGGCATTTGTGCCGGGCATGCTGGCGAGCGGAGGCGGACACGTGGTGTTCCTGTCTTCTGTAGCTGCGCAACAAGCTTTCCCATATGGTGGTGTGTATGCCGCCACAAAAGCTGCTTTGGAAGTAGTTGCCGAAACGCTTCGCCAGGAGGTATTGCCCACCATTAGGGTAACAGTGGTAGCACCAGGTGTTACCGATACTGCTTTTTTTGAAAACACAGTCTCAGGCTTTCACACAGCAGCAGATATCGGGTACGGAGCCCTTAGCCCCGACAATGTGGCCGATGCAGTGCTGTTTGCGTTGCAGCAGCCGGAGGGTGTATCTGTAAACCGGATCACCATCAGGCCCAACAGTCAGCCTTTTTAAGTTTTACCTTCAATTTACGAATATAACTATGAAACAAAGGATCTTGATTACAGGGGGTGCGGGTTTTATTGGATCGCACCTGGCAGACGAACTGCTCCGCCATGGGTACCAGGTGAGAGCGTTAGACAATCTTTCGGAGCAGGTGCATGGGCCCGGGTGCACACGCCCGGAGTATTTAAATGAGGAGGTAGAGCTGCTGGTTGGTGATGTGCGTGACCCTAAGGCTGTAGAATTGGCACTGGAGGGAGTAGATGCCGTGTTTCATTTTGCCGCTATGGTAGGAGTGGGGCAAAGCATGTATGAGATTAAAGAATATACAGATGTAAATAACATGGGCACCGCTGTATTGCTCGAAGCGCTGAGCAAAAAGCCGGTTAAAAAGCTGATTGTTGCCAGTAGCATGAGCGTTTATGGCGAAGGCCTGTATAAAAATGGGGCGGGCGAGGAAGTAGTAGGCTCAGAACGTGCCATAGACCAGCTAAAAGCCGGAGAGTGGGAGCTTTTTGATGCGCAGCGACAGCCATTGCAACCCATTCCTACGCCAGAATTCAAAACACCTTGTCTGTCTTCGGTGTACGCCCTTTCTAAATACGACCAGGAGCGGCTTTGCCTGATGGTAGGCCGGGCTTACAATATTCCTACTGTAGCCATGCGCTTTTTCAATGTGTATGGCACACGGCAGGCGCTTTCTAATCCATATACCGGGGTGCTGGCCATATTTGCTTCCAGGCTGCTCAACAACAACGCTCCTATGATATTTGAGGATGGAAACCAGCAACGCGACTTTGTGCATGTGCACGATGTAGCCCTGGCCTGCCGTTTAGCTTTGGAAACAGAAGAAGCGAACGGGCAAGTATTCAATGTGGGTAGCGGCAACAACTACACCATCCGCGAAATAGCCGCACGCCTGGCTACCGTCATGGATAAAACAGATTTTCTTCCACAAATTACAGGCAAATACAGAGTGGGAGATATCCGCCACTGCTACGCCGACATTTCCTTGGCAAAAGAAGTATTAGGCTTTTACCCACAGGTAGAGTTTAACGCCGGTTTAGAAGAGCTGGCATCGTGGCTGGAAGGCCAGATCGCCTATGACCGTGTAAACGAGGCGAGCAACGAATTGGCTGCCCGCGGCCTAACGGTTTAAAACCGCGTACCTTATCTTCTGTCAATCAAAAGGATAATCAGCAATGAACATAGATACACAAACAGCATCAACAACTGCACGGCCAGCCATTGGGGTGGTAGAGTGGTTCAGAATTGGAGAGCAGGAGCATGTACTACAAACACTAAAAGACCTGAAAGCCCTGGGCGTAACTTTATTACGCACCGGCGTTTCCTGGGCCGACTACTACACTCCAGGTGGTAAAGAGTGGTACCAATGGCTTATTCCTACCCTGGCCCGCGAGGTAGAAATACTTCCTTGTTTCCTCTACACGCCGCCTTCTATCGGTATAAAAGCCAAAACATCATCACCGCCCAAGAACCTGAAAGCCTATGCCGATTTTCTGGATGTGTTTATAACCGACTTTGGAGAACATTTTGAGTGGGTAGAGCTATGGAATGAGCCAAACAACCGCACCGAATACGACTTTACCATGGACTATGGCTGGCACAAATTTGCCGAAATGGTAGGTGGGGCAGCCTATTGGGCAAAGCAGCGGGGTAAAAAGACAGCACTAGGGGGCATGAGTCCCATAGATCCGAACTGGCTCGATATGATGTTTGAGTTGGGAGTAATGGAGCATATCGATGCAGTAGGTATACATGGTTTTCCGGATGTTTTTGACCAGTTGTGGGACGGTTGGGACGATAATATTGCAGCCGTGCGGGAAGTCATGAACCGCTACAGCTCTAAGGCAGAGCTCTGGATTACCGAGGCAGGCTTCTCTACCTGGCAGCACGACGAGTATAAGCAGCTGCAGGAATTTAAGAAAGTGCTGCAAACCGATGTAGACCGTGTGTACTGGTACAGCATGCGAGACCTAGACCTGAGCCTGCCAACAGTGGGCGGTTTTCATGTAGATGAACGGGAATATTATTTTGGCCTGAAACGGACAGACGGTACCCCAAAACTTCTCTTCAGACTTTGGGAGCGCCATGGCATTAATGAGCTGCAGGAGCTGGATTATATTAACAGAGACCTTGGTGCTAACGCAGAACCTTATACCCTCATTACAGGCGGAGCCGGTTTTGTGGGCACTAACCTAGCTAAGCGCCTGTTGGACCAGGGAAAACGAGTACTGGTATTCGATAACCTGTCGCGCGAGGGCGTAGAGCGCAACCTGCAGTGGCTGCACAACACCTACGGCGATAAGCTGGAGGTATACGTAGGAGATATCCGCGACCTGCAAACAGTGAAAAAAGTAGTACAGCATGCCGAGGCCGTTTTCCACTTTGCAGCACAAGTGGCAGTAACCACCTCAGTAGACCTGCCCATCAACGATTTCGACATCAATGCCAGAGGCATTATAAATTTGTTAGAAGCCATCCGGGCGCAGGACACGCCGCCGCCGCTGGTGTTTACCTCTACAAATAAAGTGTATGGTGGCCTCGAGGATCTGAAGTTTGTGCAAAACGAAACCCGCTATAACCCTACAGATGCGGAGATTCTTTCGCATGGCATCAGCGAGAAAAGACATCTTGACTTCCACAGCCCTTATGGCTGTTCCAAAGGCGCGGCCGACCAGTACGTTATAGACTATGCCCGCACCTACAACCTGCCTGCCGTCGTTTTCCGGATGAGCTGCATCTACGGACCACATCAGTACGGAAATGAGGACCAGGGTTGGGTAGCACACTTTGCCATCAGAGCCATGGAAGATAAGCCGATTAATATTTATGGCGATGGAAAGCAGGTGCGCGATATATTATTTGTGGAAGACCTGGTGGATGCATTCCTGCTGGCACAGCAGCATATGCCTGAAATCACAGGCCATGCCTTTAACATTGGCGGGGGCGTGCACAATACAGTAAGTCTGCTGGAACTACTGCAACTCATAGGCGAGTACAAAGGCGAAGAGGTGCCACTTTCTTTCGGCGACTGGCGGCCAGGCGATCAGCATTATTATGTATCCGATACCCGAAAGTTCCGTAAAGCTACCGGCTGGTCGCCCAGGCACAATGTGCAGCAGGGGGTAGCCAAACTTTACCAATGGCTTTGCGAGAACAGTGGCCTAAACGTTCCGGAATTTGTTACCATCACAAACCAGCCTGTAGATCAGGTTAAAAAAGTAGCTGTAGCCTAATGCCAGATACCCTTTTATCACCACACCCAGCGGTAGCCGCAAAAGCGGCTACAACCATGCAGGCAGCTGTTATTGCAGCGCCACAAACAGTAGAAATACAAGACACATCCTTACCCGAGCCTCAGGCAGGGCAGGTGCGCCTGCAGTTAGAAGGTTGCGGACTCTGTGCCTCCAACATACCTGTGTGGGAGGGCCGCGAGTGGTTCTCTTACCCGGTAGCAGCCGGCAACCCAGGTCACGAAGGCTGGGGCATAATAGATGCCATTGGCGAAGAGGTAACAGGCTTTGCAGTAGGCGACCGTGTAGCAGCTTTATCTTATAACTCCTATGCGCAATACGACCTGGCCGATGCCGACAAGTTGATAAAGCTGCCGGAGGCATTGGCAGGAAAACCTTTTCCGGGTGAGCCACTTGGCTGTGCCATCAATATCTTCCGCAGAAGCGACATACAGGCAGGCCAAACAGTAGCTATCCTGGGCATTGGGTTCCTGGGAGCGCTGCTGGTGCAGCTGGCAAAACATGCCGGAGCCAAGGTTATAGCCATTTCGCAACGCGACTTTTCGCTGCAGGTGGCAACCGGCTGTGGAGCCGATGAAGTAATCAAGATGGACGACCATTGGCAGATTATTGAGAAAGTAAAATCACTTACCAACGGCAAATTCTGCGAGCGGGTAATAGAGTGCACTGGTAAAGAATGGCCGCTCAACCTGGCAGGCGAACTAACCGCCGAAAGAGGCAAACTCATTATTGCCGGTTTCCATCAGGACGGTATGCGCCAGGTAAACGTGCAACTTTGGAACTGGCGTGGCCTCGATGTTATAAACGCGCACGAGCGCGACCCGCAGGAATATATCAAAGGAATGCAGGAGGCTGTAAAAGCAGTAGAAGCTGGCATCCTGAATCCTGATCCGCTTTATACTCATACTTATGCCTTAGCCGATATGGCAACCGCATTTGAAAACCTAAGCAACCGCCCCGACGGATTTGTAAAAGCTCTTATTACTTTCTAAACATGCACAACACCCTTACTGAAAGCACCCAAACACAACCAAATTCTTCTGAATCCGCAACAACAGCTACAAGACCTGTTTTAGGTTTTTTAGGCGTAGGCTGGATTGGCCGCAACCGCCTGGAGGCGATAGCCAAAAACCAGACAGCAGACATAGCCTGTATTGCCGATGTTGTGCCTCAGAATACACAGGAGGCGCTAAAGGCTGCTCCTGCCGCCGAAACAGTTAAATCACTGGAAGCTATTCTGGAAAAAGAGCAGGTAAACGGCGTAGTAATTGCTACCCCAAGTGCATTTCATGCAGAACAAAGCATACTGGCCCTGGAAGCAGGCAAGTCGGTTTTTTGCCAGAAGCCGCTTGGCCGTAATGTTGAAGAAACAAAGCGTGTGGTAGAGGCTGCCCGTGCCGGAAATAAACTGCTGGGAGTAGATTTGTCGTACCGTTTTACGGCGGCTATGGAACAGGTGTATAAGGTGGTGCAGTCAGGTGAGTTAGGTCATATTTATGGCGTGGAGCTGGTGTTTCATAATGCCTATGGGCCTGATAAAGCATGGTTTTACGAGCCGCAGCTTTCGGGAGGAGGCTGTGTGATAGATTTGGGCGTTCACTTAGTCGACCTGGCTTTATGGTCCCTGAACTTTCCGGCTGTACGGGAGGTGAAAAGCCATCTTTTTGCAAAAGGAAAACCTATTTCTATGGCAGAGGGTAAAGTGGAAGACTACGCTACCGCCAGCATAGAACTCGCCACTGGCACGCATGTAAGCCTTAGCTGTTCCTGGAACCTGCCGGCAGGTCAGGAAGCCATTATTAGCGCCACATTTTACGGCACCAATGGCGGTGTTGCTTTCAAGAACATAAATGGCTCTTTCTACGATTTTGTGGCTGAGCGCTATTATGGAACCAGGTCGGAGCGACTCTGCTCGCCGCCAGATGAGTGGTCGGGCAGGGCAGGTGTGGTTTGGGCCGAACGACTGGCAAAGGGCGATGGCTTCGACGAGGAGGCGGAACAGTTTGTGAAGGTAGCGGAAGTGTTAGACAAAATTTACGGAAGATAACAGATCATGGAAGTACAACACCCATCCAAAATTTTAATGACGGCAGATACCATGGGTGGTGTCTGGACGTATGCCATAGAATTGATCAAGGCCCTCGATTCTCTTGGTATTCATGTAGACCTGGCTACTATGGGCGCTCCCTTGAGCGAAGAGCAGCAGCAGGAGGTAAGCGAAATAAGCAACCTGACCCTGCACGAAAGCAACTTTAAGCTGGAGTGGATGGACAACCCCTGGGAAGACGTAGCCAAAGCAGGGGAATGGCTGCTGCAGCTGAACGAAGAAATTAAACCAGACCTTATTCACCTCAACAACATGGCTCATGGAAACCTGAACTGGGGAAAACCGGTGGTGGTGGTGGTGCATTCGTGCGTGCTGTCGTGGTGGAGAGCCGTTAAGGGAGAAGAGGCTCCAAAGGAATGGGAAACATATCTCGAAACTGTTAAAGCCGGGCTGCATGCGGCCGATATGGTGGTGGCTCCTACACAGTCTATGCTGCACCAGGCCGAAGAATTGTACGGGCCATTTAAGCAGCGAACTGTTATTTACAACGGCCGTGGCCAGCAACTTTTTCAGTATGCTACAAAAGAGCCTTTTGTATTTAGCATGGGCCGCGTGTGGGACGAAGCCAAAAACATAGGCATGCTGGCACACATTGCCTCTGATCTGCCATGGCCGGTTTATATTGCCGGTGACGACAAACATCCTACTACCGGAGAAACGATAGACCTCGAAAATGTGCATTTTCTGGGGCAACTGTCGCCAAAAGAAGTGACGCAGTGGCTTTCCAGAGCTTCTATTTATGCCTTGCCAGCGAAGTATGAACCATTTGGTTTAACTATTTTGGAAGCAGCCATGTCGGGTTGTGCCTTGGTGGTAGGTAAAACCGATAGCCTGGTCGAGATCTGGGGAAATGCCGCGAAATACGTGAACCCACAAAGTGCCGACGATCTGCGCGATACCATCAACCACCTGATCGAGGATGAGTTTACCCGGAACATTATGTCGTGCCGCTCTATGAAGCGCTCCTACGGCTACGCCTCCGAGCACATGGCCCAGGACTACAGCAACATTTACCGCCAGTTGCTCCGGTTCAAGCTGCCGGAAATTGCCTTATAGCGCAACTCTGGTGTGCAAGCATCTAAATTATTCTAATGAAAAAGGCCTTCAAACGGTTATTTAGATTTCTAAGGTCAAGGGTAGCAGCTGTTTCTTTCAGTGAAGTGTAGTGTTGCTAAAGTTGAACCTGCCTGCAGGCACGATAGGTTGGCTAGACCCTCAACAAAATTATCAAGATTTACCTCGGGAAGGCTGCTTTCATTTGAAGAATTGATTTTGAGGTAGCTGCTCTCATAATAGTAGTATAGCAAGAAGCCACAGAGCAAACACCTTTGCCCGGTGCACCTATTGACGATTTTTTGTTTGAGCGTTCAGCGAGTGGGGGTGCAGGGGCCCCCTTTGGACAAAATCGTCTTGATTTTTTTGGTTCTTTTTGTATCAAGACAAAAAGAACAAGAAAGCAGGCAATGCAACAGCTTCACTTCAAAGTCACAGCAGGAGCAGATGCTATGCGAACTTAGACTAAAAAGCTATAGTAATAGCTGTTGCATCTCGCCCACAAAATCCTTTTAAGATGACAATAAGGCGGTGGTGAAACTGCTAAAAAATGACTTCTAGCTACCGAATAAAATTAGAACACTCAGTAAAATTCTAGCACCAATAGAATCTATAATAAAAAAGAATCGAACAAACACTTACATGAACATCATCTTATTCTACCACTCTATTCTCTCCGACTGGAACCACGGCAACGCACACTTTCTACGAGGTGTGGTGCGGGAGTTACAGGAGCGAGGGCACCAGGTGCAGGTATATGAGCCGCAAAATGGCTGGAGCCTGCAAAATCTTATAGAAGGCTATGGCGAGCAGAAGCTGGAAGAACTGCAGGAGTATTACCCTGGCATTAGCACCAACTTCTACACCCTGGATACACTAAATCTGGATGAGGTGCTGCACGAGGCCGACCTGGTGCTGGTGCATGAGTGGAGTGAGCATGAATTGGTGAAGCGGGTAGGAGAGCATCGGGTAAAGAGTAACTATAAACTCCTCTTCCACGACACGCATCACCGGGCTGTAACAGAGCGTGAAAGCATGGCAAAATACGACCTCACGCATTACGATGGGGTACTGGCGTTTGGCCAGGTTATCCGCGACCTGTACCTCCAGCAAGGCTGGACCTCCCGCGCCTGGACCTGGCACGAAGCTGCCGATACCAGCGTTTTTTATCCGCACGAAAAAACGGAACCCGAAGGAGACCTGGTATGGGTCGGCAATTGGGGCGACGAAGAACGTACGGCAGAACTTCACGAGTTTCTGATTAACCCGGTAAAAGAGCTGGGGCTAAAGGCTAAAATTTATGGAGTCCGTTATCCGGAACATGCTCAAAAAGCCCTGGCAGATGCAGGTATTACCTACGGTGGCTGGCTGCCGAACTATAAGGCTGCAGAAGAGTTTGCCAAATATAAAGTAACAGTGCACGTGCCCCGCCGGCCATACGTGGAGGCCTTGCCGGGCATTCCGACCATACGCCCGTTTGAGGCCATGGCCTGTGGCATTCCGCTTATTTCTTCGCCGTGGAGCGATGCCGAAAACTTGTTTACCCCGGGCACTGATTTTCTGGTGGCGCGAACCGGCGAAGAAATGAAACAGCATCTGCAAACAATTTTGCACCAGCCTGAAAAAGCCGCAGAACTTGCCAGCCACGGCTTGCAAACTATTCAGCAGCGCCATACCTGTGCCCATCGTGTAAACGAATTAGAACAGGTATGCCTGGAACTGGGCATTGCGCCAGCCAAAGTTTCTCCTACTCAAACAGCCACAGCATGAAAACTAAGAAATTAAACATAGCCTTCTTCGGCTCCAGCCTGGTATCTGCTTACTGGAACGGGGCAGCAACTTATTACCGAGGTATTGTGCGGGCGCTGCACGGACTTGGGCATAGCGTTACCTTTTACGAGCCCGATGCCTACGACCGCCAAAAGAACCGCGACATGCCAGATCCGGACTGGGCAAAAGTAGTGGTGTACGAAGCCACACCGGAAGCTGCTCATCAGTGCCTGGAAAAGGCCGCCCAGGCCGACATCATCGTAAAAGCGAGTGGCGTAGGCGTGTTCGATGAGCTGTTGGAGCGGGAAGTACTGCGCTTCCAAAACGATGACACGTTGGTTGTTTTCTGGGATGTAGATGCGCCGGCTACCTTAGATCGGGTGCATCAGAACCCGGAAGATCAGTTTCTGCAGCTTATCCCGAACTACGACATGGTGCTGACCTACGGCGGCGGTCAGCCTGTAATAGAAGCTTATGAGGCCCTGGGAGCTAAAAAGTGCGTGCCCATTTACAATGCCTTAGATACTTCTACACATTACCCGGTGGCTCCTGAAGCTCGCTTTGCCTGCGACCTCGCCTTTCTGGGCAATCGCCTGCCCGACCGCGAAGCCCGGGTAGAAGAATTTTTCCTGAACCCGGCGGCAGCTACCCCAGCTAAAACGTTTATGCTGGGCGGCAGCGGCTGGAGCGACAAGCCCATGAGCGCCAACATCAACTACATTGGCCATGTGTACACCAACGACCACAATGCCTTTAACTGCACCCCCAAAGCAGTGCTTAATATAAGCCGCGAGAGCATGGCCCGCTATGGCTTTTCGCCTGCCACTCGGGTGTTCGAAGCAGCCGGAGCGGGTGCCTGCATTATTACCGATTTCTGGGAAGGCATCGACTTCTTCTTTGAGCCGGATCAGGAGATATTGGTAGCTAAAAGTGGAGCAGAGGTAGCAGCTATTATAGCAGATCTGTCTGAGGAAAAGGCAAAGGCAATTGGTAAGGCTGCCTACAATAAAGTACTGTCGGCGCACACCTATAACCACCGCGCAGCGCAGCTGGAGCAACTGCTATATACCAAGATCAAAGCAGAAAAAGAGGCTCTGGCTTAGTGCTGCTATAAATAAAATATGATCATGGCACGAGCGAATACGCGCACAAACACTCGCAGGTCTGTAAGACGCTGCGAGTTCTTAGGAGCAACCGCAGCAATAGAAGCAACTGAATGGCTGAAATAGCCAGTTGCATTGTAACAATTTAACAATCCAGCAATTAACTAAATGAACATCGTCATACTTGGTTTATCTATTACTTCTAGTTGGGGAAATGGCCATGCCACTACCTTTCGTGGGCTGGTGCGGGAGCTAAACAATAGTGGGCACCAGATCCTGTTCCTGGAGCGCGATGTGCCCTGGTACGCCAACAGCCGAGACCTGCCGAACCCGGAGTACTGCCAGACAGCGTTGTATGCATCTTTAGAAGACCTGAAGCAACGGTTCACGGAGCAGGTGCGCGAAGCGGAAGTAGTGATAGTAGGCTCTTATGTGCCGGAGGGTGTGCAGGTAGGAGAGTGGGTTGTGCAAACAGCGCAAGGCATTAAAGCGTTTTACGACATCGATACGCCGGTAACGCTGGCCAAACTGGAGCGACAGGATTTCGAATATTTGCACCCGCGCCTTATTCCGCAGTACGACCTGTACCTGTCGTTTACCGGAGGCCCAACACTCGATCTGCTGGAGCGGCACTATGGTTCGCCAATGGCAAGGGCACTGTACTGCTCTTTCGATCCAACACTATATTACCCCGAGCAGCAACAAATGCAATGGGATCTAGGCTATCTCGGTACTTACTCCGACGATCGGCAACCGCCCCTCGAGAAGCTGATGCTGAAGGCAGCCCGTGAGTGGCCTGAAGGAAAGTTTGTAGTAGCCGGGCCACAGTACCCGGAGTCGGTGCAGTGGCCGGCTAACACCCAGCACATCCACCACTTACCACCGGCAGAGCACCGGCAGTTTTACAACAGCCAGCGCTTTACCCAAAACATTACACGAGCCGACATGATCAAGGCAGGCTATTCGCCGAGCGTACGCCTGTTCGAAGCAGCTGCCTGTGGCACTCCTATTATCTCTGATTACTGGGATGGGCTGGATTCTTTATTCACCTTTGATGAAGAGATTCTAGTAGCTTATACCGCCGCAGACACGTTAAAGTACCTGAAAGAGCTGCCAGAGCAGGAGCGAATAGCCATGGGGGAAAAGGCTCGGCAAAAGGTGCTAACGCAACATACGGCGGCTCATCGTGCCCGGGAGCTGGAAAGCTATGTACGCGAGCTGATGTCGCTGCCGGTTAAAGAGTAATCGTAAGCTGGTGGAGCAGCCATTACTGACAGGTACTTTAATCGAAATCATATGAAAATGACGGCCGTCCTTTTTTCAAGAGGAATATTTTTTCTGATAGCGATATTACTTTCTTCTTGTGTAGCCTTGCAAGGGGCCTTGTCCGGTGAAGTTTCCATCCATTACATAGGAGAATCTTATGAGGCAACAACAACAGTAGAAACATTTTATGCTGTGCAGGATGTAGTAGGGCACTATAAAGTAATAGGCCACATGACCAACGACTTAATACTGCCTTATGAAGTAGATGATATAAAGGAGAAGATGCAGGAAAAGGCAAAGCAGGTAGGTGCTGATGCGATTATTTTTACAGATCTGGCATCTGCCCACGTAAAAGACGAACTAGACAAAGTAATAGTAAAAGCCATTGCAATTAAATACTTATAACACAAACCGGATGGATATACAGCAGGAGATAGAACAACTCGGACCCTGGTTTCATAACATACACTTGCCTGGCGGAGAGCAGACAGCACCCTCGCATTTTCTGGGAGATTTTCCGGCCTTTAAATGGCAGCAACTGGAGCAGCTGATTCCGGCTGATCTTTCGGGTTGTAATGTGCTGGATATTGGCTGCAATGCGGGGTTTTACTCCATAGAACTGGCAAAACGCGGCGCACACGTGCTCGGTATAGATGTGGACCCGCACTACCTTAAGCAGGCGGCCTGGGTGGCAAAGCAGTTTGGCCTCGAAGACAGGGTGGAACTGCGGCAGATGCAGGTATATGATGTGGCGCGTCTCGACCGGGAGTTCGACCTGATTTGGTACATGGGCGTGCTCTACCATTTGCGCTACCCGCTGCTCTCTCTGGACATACTGGCGCAGAAGGCCCGGAACCTGCTGGTATTCCAGACGCTTACCATGCCAGGCGATGAAGCAGGCGAGGTGCCGGAAGATTTCGGAATAAACGACCGGCAGCGGATGTTGGAGCCGTCGTGGCCTAAAATGGCATTTATAGAAAAGAAAATGGCAGGTGACTTAACCAATTGGTGGGCCCCAAACCATGCCGCCATCGAAGCTATGTTGCGTACGTGCGGCTTTAAAGTAGTACAGCGGCCGGGGCACGAGTTGTATGTGTGCGAAGTAGACCCGCAACTGCGCCAGTACCAGCAATGGAACCAGTCGGAATACTTGTCGGCGGTGGGCCTGGCCTGGCAGGAGGCCGTGAAGGAGAAAGTCGGTACCAAGAACAACTACATGGTATCCGGAGCCAGGGAACAGCATTAGATAAGCATTGCAGGACCTGCTGGCGCACCTCATCTGAGCCATAAAAGCTATAAGCTAGAATTATATTGATACTGTTTATCTTTGAAGCCACTCCTGATGCACCTGTCGGAGTGGCTTTAACTTTATTATGTTTGCCATCTGCCCAGCGCCCCGTAACCATTGCAACGGAGAAATAGGATGCTCGTGCATCGGGACAAGAGCTGGCGTAGAAACTTATTTTATTTTTTTACCTACTATTTACACTACAATGTCCGCTAAAATAGAAGCCTGGAAAACCCTGAAATCTGAAATGGTTTTTGAACACAAGTGGTACAAATTGCGCCGCGACCACGTAGAGCTGCCGAATGGGTTGGAACTCGACGATTATTTTGTAAGTGTTCGGCCTAATGTGGTGGTGACTTTTCCGCTTACAGCCGATAATCAGGTCATATTTGTTCGGCAGTACAAGCATGCGGCCGGTGAGATTTTGATTGAGTTGCCTGCCGGTGTCATAGATGAAGGAGAGACTTTGCCCATGGAGGCTGCCAAACGGGAGCTTCTGGAAGAAACAGGTTATGCTTCTGATAATGCCGAGCTCTTACTGGAGGTTATTGATAACCCTACTAAAGACACAAACAAAATGTACTACTTCTTGCTACGCGATGTGGAAAAGGTGGCAGATCAGAACCTCGATGTTTCAGAAAACATAGAAGTACTCACTATTCCGCTGGAGGAAGTGGAGGCTAAGATTATGGCCGGCGAAATTAAAGTCTCCGGCACAGTGGCCTTGTGTATGCTGGCCCTCCGAAAGCTGGAAGCCGAAAAGCAAATTATTTAAATGGGAATGCCCTTCCGGAGGTATTTTTACTTCATTTAAGCCAAGGCCCGGATAGCTATTTGTCGTACAGCTGGTTTTTAGTTATGCTAACAAGTAGTTGTTCAACAAACACAGTTTAAAACCGTACAGATTTCTGCAGGGAGCTGGGCTGCAATTCGCAAAGGGCAGCCCGGCTCCCTGCACGATCTTAAACTAATTCTCTTATTTCCTGGACTTAAACACCGATATGAGGCTTGAAGAAGAAATAGGAATGACACAGTTCAGGAGTCCTTTTCAGAAGGCTTACCTGAATATACTTTTTACAGGCAACTGGCTGGAGGCGCAAGTAGAGAGCCTCATAAAGCCCTTTGGCATTTCGCCGGAGCAATACAATGTGCTGCGTATTTTGCGTGGGCAACAGGGCAAACCAATAAACCTGTACAAGGTGCAGGAGCGGATGCTAAGCCGCATGTCTAACGCCACTCGGCTGGTAGAGAAGCTCCGCCTGAAAGGGCTTGTAACCCGGGAAATATGCGAGCATAACCGCCGGAAAGTAGAAATAGCCATCACGCAAAAAGGACTTGACCTCCTCAACAAACTCGATCCGCTGGTAGAAGAACAGGAGAGGGCACTATTTGAGCGATTAGAGGCAGCCGATGTGGAGTCGCTGAGCGAAGTGCTTGATAAGGTACGGGGCAACTAAAACAGTACACTGGCCGCCTTTGCCGTAGCTGACTACCAATCGCGCTTTTCAGGGCTGGCCAGTAGTTTGGCTGTTCCTTCGCTCACGGGCTCCAGTGTTACTTCACATACCGACCTGAAACCTAGCCAGATTTTAGGCTCCTCATATTTCTGCGACTTCTTTATCTGCGCAAACTCCATTAGGTGCGCCCAACTGCCACCTTTGGCTACTCCCTTTTCAGCTATCATTTCGGCTACATTGCCCACTGTATCGTATATCCGGAATTTGTTGGGTCGGTTTACAGAAACAGGTTTGTGATTATCAAAGAAAACTGGAGTGTGGTGTGGCTGAAAATAACCAAATCGGAAACCGTTGCCAAATGAACTGATGCAGTTAAAATCTGGAACCGGATGATAGCGCAAATAGTACTTTAGCTCCTTCCGCAGCTCAGGCCGTTCGTACCCCATGCTATCTATAATCTGGTGGTTTGGGTTAACGGAGGTGAAAAACGATTTCACTTTAATACCATAAGGATACGTTTCAGGATCGAGGCCACCGGCAGCTGCCTGTTCCCACTCTGCTTCGCTGGGTAGCCGCCACCTGAAAACAACCTTATAACGCTTTTTGGCACCTTTCTGTGTAAGCAACTTATTGTTGTACTTGTTATAGTTTTGCGTAGAAATTAGGGAACGCCATTTATTAAATGCCACCGCCTGCTCATAACTAATGCCTACCACCGGATAAAACCTGAAACGGAGATAGCGCAGGTATGTCTTCTTTAAATTACCGCTTTTGTCTACACTATCCCAAAGGCTGGTATCTGGCAGCGCCTGCAAGTAAGCCTCTCTGGAAGAGTCGCGTTTAAGGGCATGCAGGTACTCGCTCCAATGCATATTCGTTATTTCAGCCCTGTCGATAAACAAATTGTTTTCCAGGTAAACACTGCCCGGTGGGGTAGGCAAAGCTGTGTTGGGCATGTCGGGTGAGGCAGCGGCAGGAAAGAGCAGAAAAAGCGTGTATAAAACTAGCCGTATCATAATTAAGCATCCGATTACAAGCCAAAGCATCTCCGTTGAGCCGGGAAAACAGGTATCTAAGATAAAAAAAATATAATACTTTTTAGTGCACAGTAGCCATAAAACTAGCAGAACCAACAAAAAGCAAAGCTGGCGGATAATTTCTTCGGCCAAATACATGCTGGCATACAGCTTATGTGAAGTGGAACTGAGGAAATGCTGCTATAGAATTAATTAAGTAGTTATCAGGTTCTTCTGGATCGGGTTAGGTTTCTGTACTGGTGCCACCGCAGCAAATAGATTCTTCAGTTTTAGGATTGTGCCGAAGTAAATTATTCAAATGAAAACGGACCTCCGGAGCCTAAATTGGCACCTAAGCCCCTAGGGTAGCGTTGACCCCGTTCAGACTTTTGCTTCTGCAGATTAACCTGCTGTTACTTAGGAACGTTAGAAGTAGCAGCAATTAAATATAACAAAATGGAACAGGGTCAAACTACTTTACTTAAAGACTATTCTCAGGAAGAGAAAGCTGCTTATTTCGGTGCTTTGGCAACCATGGCATCTGCAGATGGCACAACTACCGAAGAGGAGCTGGAGTTTTTGCAAATGATGGGCGAAGCAGCCGAATTGCCACCCAATGTACAGCAGGAAGTGGTGCAGATCGCGAAGAATCCTACTATCATAGACCTGAAACAATGCTTGGATGTGCTGAAGAAAAGCCAGTTAAAGTTCTCTTTTATCACCGATATCATAAGCTTTGCCAAATCCGACGGCCTGTACTCGGCCGACGAGCAGAAGCGGATAGAACAAATGGCTACGTACCTCGACATAAATCAGAAGCAGTTCAGTGTACTCGACCAGTTCGTGAACAAGGCCGATGAGGCAAAGGAGCGGGGAGAAGATCCTACCTCTTCCTCGTTTCTTAACAAAAGTGGCTTTGGCGAAATGTTTAAGAATGCCGGTATTTCACCCGGAATGGTGCAAGGCATGTTAGGCATACTGGCACCTATGGTTATTGCTGGCATGATGAGTGGTGGCCGCAGGCGAGGCGGTATGATGGGCGGTGGATTGTTGGGCAGTGGATTGTTGGGCAGCCTGCTTGGTGGCGGTATGATGGGTGGTGGCATGATGGGAAGCGGCAGGCGAACCGGAGGCGGACTCGGCTCTATTCTGTCGGTGCTGGGTGGCTTAAATGGCCGCCGTGGCTATGGCAGCATGGGCGGCGGCGGTTTGGGTAGTCTGCTCGGTAATATATTGGGTGGCGGACGAAGAGGCGGCGGTACAGGGTGGTAATTTCCGGTTTTATCAAGGCAGATTCTCCTGCTTCTGCCAAAGCCGGTTTTTTATCAAGAAAGGCCACCAATTGCTAGCACATAACTAAATTATTCTAATAAAAAGGGCCTCCTGGAGGCTCTTTTGCTGTGCTAATGCCTTGGGGTTCAACAGGTGGCAAGCAGCCAGATCTGCCTGTAAGTTGATATGCTATCATATCTGGCTTTTTCTAATTATTTTTCACCTTATCTGAGCCTGTTACGGTAAAGCGGTAACAGGCTCTTCTCACCAAATCATACAAAGTAATGGCAGCAGAAAGAAAGGTGTATGCCTTTATTCATCATGAATTTGTTCCCTTAGCCGAGGCATACCTGCACATCAGCGACCTGGCCATTCAGCGCGGCTACGGGATTTTCGATTATTTTTGGATACAGCACGGGCAGCCGCTCTTTCTGGAAGATTACCTGAATCGCTTTTACCAGTCAGCTGATCTGATGCAGTTGCCGGTGCCCCTGGAGCGGGAAGCTCTTCGCGAGAAAGTGCTGGAACTGATCCGGCTCAACAACTTTCCGCTTTCTGGCATGAAACTGCTTCTTACCGGTGGTTATTCCGAAGGCGGTTACGAACCGGGCACCCCAAACCTGGTACTAATAGAGCAGGCAGTAGAATACCCGGAGCAGGAGAACGTAGAAAAAGGAATCAAAATAATTACACATCAGTACCAGCGCGAACTGCCGGCCGCTAAAACCATAAACTACAATATGGGCATTAGGCTCATCGGCCAGATAAGGGAAAAAGGGGCGCAAGATGTACTCTACCATCAGCATGGAATTATAACGGAGTTTCCGCGCAGTAACTTTTTTATAGTGAAGCAGGACAACACCATTGCAACACCTGCGCATGAGGTACTTAAGGGAGTAACCCGTAAGAACGTGCTGGAACTGGCATCAGCCACCTATGCCACAGAAGAAGGCGATATTACGTTGGATGACGTGCTACAGGCAAAGGAGGCTTTTCAGACCAGCACTACCAAACGAATCGTTCCTATTGTGCAGGTTAACGATACTCTTATCGGCACCGGCAGACCAGGGCCTGTTACACTTGCTTTGCTGGAGCAGCTGGAGGCCTTGGAGCAGCAGTACCTTGCGCAGTATAAGTAGCTAGCTGCTGCACCAGGCAACAGCGTTGAATTTTTGCGAAGATTTCCGGTAAGGATAATGAGGCTTTTCCAACATTTTAAAGTTTAAGAGCGGTTCGCTTCTGAAGAAAGATAGCTTAGGGAGAATATGGAAAAAGCAGCCAGTTTTTATTTTTACGGTTCTCTCAACGACTTTTTGCCTGCTAGCTATAAAAGCAAACTGGTGCCATATACTTTTACAGGAGCACCAGCGGTAAAAGATGCTATCGAGGCCCTTGGCGTTCCGCATCCGGAGGTGCAGGGGATACTCGTAAATGATTACCCGGTGGATTTTAAATACCAGCTGCAGCAGGCCGATTGGGTAGAGGTGTATCCGGCAAGTGCGGGAGCGACATGGCCAGCGCACTACTCCATTCAGGCCCCTTTACCAACAACTCCAACATTTATTCTGGATGTGCACTTGGGTAAGCTAGCTAAAAGTTTAAGGTTGCTGGGCTTCGACACACTCTATCAAAACGACTTTACCGATAGCACCATTGCACAACTGGCCAGTGAGCAGCATCGGGTTGTACTTACCCGCGATATTGGCTTGCTTAAACACAAAAGCATTCAGTGGGGGTATTGGCTGCGGTCGCAGCACCTGGAGGAGCAGTTAACAGAGGTATTATCGTATTTTAGGTTAGCATCAAAATTCAGCACTTTCAGCCGTTGCCTTGTCTGTAACAGCCTCATTTTACCCGTTCCGAAGGCAGCGGTGCTGGCACAACTTCCAGCCAAAACAAAGCTCTATTTCGATGAATTTTACCAGTGCCCTACCTGCCAGCGTGTGTACTGGAAAGGTTCCCATTACGAGCGCATGCAGGAGTTTGTACAGCGGCTAAAGGCAGGTGAAGCCGGTTCTGTCGGAGACTAAAAGGAAGCGGTTAAAAGGCTTTCCATTCAACCTTTAAACGTCTGGAGCCTAGCTTTGAACTGGTTGGCGATCGAGGTTGCGTATCTGGTTTTTGTAGGCACCAGGCAATAGAACAGATTTTAGCAGCCAGTCTAACTGAAATTTTCGGATGAGTTTATAAGCTGCTAAAACAGGTGCCAGAACCGGTAGCGAACCAAAACCCAGCAGCTGTTTTACTTGGCGCGGTACCACCAGTTTCTGGCCCTCCAGTAGGAGCCGGTAGCGAACAAAACCCAGGTGCTTGCGGTACTGACGGTACAAATCTGTGGTGTAATGGCTCTTCTGCAGGTCTTGTTGCAGGTGCTCCTTCCGCATTACCTGCCAATGCGCAAAAGTGACTGGTAACTCTTTCAGGCCCATTCGGTGGCCTACCCTGTTGAAAACTTCAAATACTTCTGTTTTCTCTTCTAGGCTTAACTTCCGTTGCAGCACCTCATAGGCCCGGATGGAATAATCGATCAGCATAAAGAGCACATCCCGGTAAGCCCAATCGGGGATGTGCTGGCCTCGTTTTGCCTCTACACTGGCATGTATCTTGGCCATTTGATCGATGGTGGCCAGGGCAGCAGCTTCTTCAGAAAACACAATCTGCCGTGCATAGGTGACCGTAGAGAAAAGCCTGCCAAGTGGGTCGGCTGGCAACCTGCCAGTAAAATAAAGCCAGTCTACTGCCTTATTTAAGGCAAATTCAGCAGCGGAACCGGCAAAAATAAACAAAATAGTGTCTCCGTTTCCCCAAATCTGGCGAACAATAGAGTCTTCGCGGACAAAATAGCTCATGGTTGTATAACAAAAACAGCCGCTATATTGTCCCTCAACCATTCAAAATTTGGGTAAGGAAGTAAAACAGAACAAGAGGTGCAGCCTATTTCCCAAAAGTGAGGCACTTGGTTCTGGAAGGCTGTTTTCATTAGCGGAATTGAGGCGGCTTCACCTAATTCAAAATTAGAAATAAAAATTATAAATAGCTTACCAGAGGAACTCTTTGTTGCTCAAGCCTAAGGAGTTAAGGTCTAAAAAAACCTCTGGAAGGCCAATTTTATTACAAGAATTTAGATTGGGCAATAACCAATCCAAAGAAATATATTGCGGCAGGAGGCCAAAAGTAGAAGACCTCTGCCAGGTGCACTTATTGAGGCTCCACTGTTTGAGCGTTCAGCGAATTTGGAGCATCTTGATTTTTTTGGTTCTTTTTGTATCAAGACAAAAAGAACAAGGAGGTAAGCAATGAAACAGCTTCAACCTACTGTCACAGCAAGAAAAGCCACTATGCGAACTTAGACTAAAAAGCTAATAACGACTGCTAACGAATATCGCCCAAGCTAGAAAGTTAAACCGTTGGCATGAAAGTACGAGCTACAAGCTCGCACTAGCGAGGAATTTAAACTAAAAAGCTAATAGCAATTGCTGTAGCCTCTCGCCCACAAGATCTTTTCAAGATGACAAAAGTGAGAGGTGCCCCTCGCACACAAGATCATTGCAGGACGATAAAAGGGAGGTGAATGTAGAGTTTAGAATTTATGGACAAAAACACGACTTGTATTATTATTAGCTGCTTTTGAGCATCATTTTTATATCTTTCCCCACTTCTGTAGCCATATCGAGTATTCTTTGGCAAATGCTTCTGCTGGCCAGGTGCCGTACCAGGCATAGCCGATCCGCCGCTCATTTTCTATTTCGGCCAGACTGTTTTTCTTAATGCCATCGCGCCCGGCAAAGAATGGTTTATTAGTGTCAAGGTCGTAAAAGCGGGCCCAGATCTCAGCGTCTTTTTCGGCAACGAATACTACATCGCGGCCAGAGGCCTCTGCGGGCGCATCAATCCGTTTTCGGGTGTAGTCCTTTATTTTTACCTCATCGAACCAGGCTTTTGCTCCTGTTATGGCAGCTTTAATTTCGGGAGAAGGGTTCTCCACACCCATCAGGAACCGCACAATTTCAACGCTTTCTGATAAGGCGATTCCAGGAAGTTCATAAGAACGGGCAGTGGCAGGTTTAAGGGTTTTATGATCGTATTGGGCAGCCCATGCGGTTAACTTTCCGTTTCGTTTCTGCTGCGTTTTCAGGATACAGGCAATACCACGTTCTTCTGCCTTTTTGGCTCGCTCGCTGTACTCAGAAAAGGCGGCCATTGCGCCGGTGCCACGGTTTACCTCGCGCAGCACCTTGAGCACATTTGTCATGGCATGGTCGTTAAAGGTTACCTGCTGCCGGTAGTGGCTGGTATCGGGGTAAAACTGAGGCCAGCCACCGTTGGAGTACTGAGCCTGGAGCAGGTACTCTATGCCTTTTTTAGCAGCAGCCAGGTAGCGGTTGTTATTCGTTTCTTTATAGGCTTTGGCAAGATGCCAGATTTCTTTGGTAGTGGCTCCATTGTCTATGGTGGCATCTTTGGCAGTAAAACCAGCCTTTACAGCCTTTTTTTGTGCGGAGGTGAGCTCAACAGTATATTTCACCGCTTTATTATGAACAGCCTTAGGCCAGCCACCCGATTCGCGCTGGTAGAGCAGCATGTTTTCGGCTTCAGCATCTGTTTTAGTAGTGGCCTGCAGGTAGTGGAAGGCAGTAGCGCTACTGGTGCTAACAGTCGGTAGTTGCAGGCCGGCCCATAACAGCAGAAGCAAAAAGTTTCTGTTAAGTTTCATTAGCAAAGGTTAAATTTAAATGAAATCATAATATAGCTTGAATGTAGCGCTGTGGCAACTTGAGCGGATCTTTTTTATATTTAAATATTAACAAACATTAGTATTCTGATTCGGCTGCTCCAAAAGCTCCAATTATATGCTGAAAGTAACCAGACTAATAAGTTTGAGAAAGTATCAGCAGCTTACACTATAAGTGCGAGAATGCAGAAAATATCGATTAGCAACAGAGCCAGTGTTAATTCCGACTTCTTGCCGTTGGCCAGCTTTAGGGCAGTATAGCTCAGGAAACCCCAGATAATGCCCTGTGTAATAGAATAAGTAAACGGAATAAGTACCATGGCCATAAAGGCAGGAATAGCCTCATCGAGTTGCAGCCAGTTTACCTTTACCACGGGCCTGACCATAAATACCCCCACCAGCACCAGCGCAGGTGCAGTGGCAATGGCTGGCACTACAGATAGGAGCGGGGCAAGGAACAGGAAAGGCAGGAACAGAACGGCTCCCACTATGGCCGTGAGTCCGGTTCGCCCGCCTTCCTCAATGCCTACAGCCGACTCTATGTAGGCAGTGCCGGGGCTGGAGCCAACAAGGCCAGCTAATGTAGTGGCAACGGCATCGGTAAGGAGAGAGCGTTTTACATGCTTCGGCTCTCCCTGCTCATCTAGCAGGTTGGCTGCTTCTGCTAAACCTACAAATGTTGAGATACTATCGAACATGTCGGTAAACAGAAAGGCAAAAATTACCGGCACAATGGCCCACTGTAGCGAGTTTACAAAATCTAATTGCAACAGGAGGCTAAAGTCCGGTGCGGCAAAAAAGCCCTGCCAGTTCACGATGGTTTGTACGCCTTCTGCTGTTTGGCCTCCCCACCACCTGCCGATGGGGTAAGCGGCCAAGGTGGTAAACAAAATGCCAAATAAGATGCCTCCCTTCACGTGGCGCGTAAGTAGCACCGCCGTTACCAGCAGCCCCGCCAGAAAAGTAAGCAAAGTAGGCGTAAGTGTTCCGAAACCCAGAATGGTGGTAGGATTGGCTACAATAAAATCGGCATTGGCAAAGCCGATGAGGGTGATATACAGGCCAATCCCTGCCGCAATGGCGTAGCGCAGCGGGCGGGGAATAGCCTTCAGGATCAGCATCCGGACGTTGAACAGCGAGAGCAGCAGAAATACCACGCCTGACCAGAATACAGCGCCTAGTGCAACAGGCCAGGGTATGCCCATGCCCAGCACTGCAGAATAAGTGAAAAATGCGTTCAAGCCCATTCCTGGCGCCACTATAATGGGGTTACGTGCATAAAGCCCCATCATAAGGCTACTAAAAAAGGCCACCATAACCGTTGCCGTTAGTACCCCGGAAAAGGGCATGCCAGCCTGGCTCAGGATAGTGGGGTTTACAACAATGATATAAGAGGTGGCCAGAAATGAGGAAATGCCGGCAATAATTTCGGTTTGGAGAGAGGTCCCGTTTTTCTTCAGTTCAAAAGTCGAAAGCATTTCATAACAGGTTAGAGCTTGCAGAAAGCTAATATAATGGAATATTCTGAAGGAGTCCGAACCGAAAAATAGCCGGGAAAAACTCAATAACAGAACCTGGCAGGTCTGTTGAGCTACGGAGGAGTTTAAGAAAAGCAGGAAACCGCACTACAGTCATTGGAGCAGCTCCCGTGTAACCTGTAAGACTTACTGTAGTAGCTCCAGCGCCTCGGTATTGCCCTGCTGCATGGCCAGGTCTAAAGCGGTGAGGCCTCTTACATCCTGTATAGTAGTATCGGCGCCATAAGACAGCACGAGCTTAACGAGTTCGTTTCTGCCAAAAAGTGTCGCGAACATAAGGGCTGTGCCGCCGTTGCCATTCTGCAGATTTAAGTCGGCCCCATGTTCTATCAGCATTTTGGCAATTTCGGGGTATCCTTTAAAACAAACACCCATTAAAGCAGTGTTGCCGCTCAGGTCCTGCACATTGGGGTCGGCGTTGGCCTCGAGAAGCAGCTTGGTGGCTTCGGGGTGGCCATCGTAGCTGGTTAAGATCAGCGGTGTAAAGCCTTTTGCGTTCTGCACATTTATGTTTACTCCTTCTTCGATCTGCTGCTTCAAATAAGCTACATCTCCTTTGCGGGCAGCATCAAAAAGTAAGTCTTCGGGTTTGGTAGAGGAAAAGGTGTTCATAAGGCTAATGTTTTTGAAACAATTGGTTTTTAGCTGAGCATACGGAACAAAGGCATTAAAGGCTATGAAAACAGCAAGGACCCTAGGAGCTGTAAGGATTTTGGTGGCTCCGGAAGGCTGTTTTTATTAGCAGAATTTGCTTGTTGCTTGTTAGTTGCCGATTGTTAAATGACTCAATTGTTAAATGGATGGTTCTTGTAAGACCTCGCAGCGTGCGCAGCTCCTGCAAGTGTCGGGGAGAAGCTGAAAAATCTAAGATTTAAAGTCTAGCATCAAAATCTAAAAAATGCCTCCGGAAGGCAAATTTCATTAGAATAATTTCACTTGCAGGTAAATAACTCCTTCCTGCTATACCGTTTTATTCGCTGATAAAAATGTTTACTACTTTTTCGACAAGTGGTGGCATGAGGCTGGAGGTAATGCCATCGATCATGGCTTTGCTCATGTGGTTAAAAACAGATTTCTGATAGTTCCGCGATACCTCTATAGTACCAGGGCGCAGTTCCCGTCGGCCAGCAGGGTTATTTGATTTTAAGACCAGGTTGTTGATAAGCCAACTGCCGGCATTTAATAAGAAGCCTGTTTTCTCTTTGTCTTCCTTGTTGAGCAGCTTTATTTTCAGATCTTCATACAAGAAGTCGAGGTGGCCTACTGCCTCATGTTCTGTAGAGGTTACTGAAAAGATAGCCTGCTTTATTTTACCCTCTTTTGCTCTTACAGCCATTAAATTCTCCAGCAAGGGGTTTATAGCACCAAACTTCATTGGCTCCAAAGTGCCTTGGTAAGTATACATGTCTTCCGGATGGTTGAGGTAAAACTCGAACAGCACCTTGAGTTTGCTCTCGTCCATGAACTGGGTGGAGCCGTGCACAATTGCTTTGTCATTTTTTTCTATAAGCGAGGCATCGTTGGTAATGTGGAAGCCCTCTAGCCGCATGTCGTTTAGGATTAGTTGGCCGGGGTTGATTCCATTGGGGGCTATTTCGGCGTAACTAAGTTTGCTGCGCTCCACCAAAACTGTATCTACTGCCAGGTACAAATCGAGGCCACGCAACATTTTCTGTAAGGTAAAGGGCTTGCGGTTAGGGTCCTGCGGCAGGCGGTTATCGCGGTACAAAGTTGCTTCCAGATCCTGAACCAGAACCTTCTCCACCACAATATCCTGATAGTTATAAAGGGCATTTAAGTTTATGCCGTGCAGGCTAATGGCAGGCACCGTTATGTCGAAACGATCATCCGCGTAATCGAGTTTTTTAGTAAATTCATCCAATTCGTATAGCGGCACTAGGCGCACACTGTCTATGTACACAGCCTGCTCGTTCAGGTTTGTTCTCACCTCTTTTACTTGTAGTTGGTATAGGCTGTCGGGCAGGTAAATGGCGTAGTCGCGGATCAGCAGGCCCATATCGTCTACATAAAACATGTCCAGCGGGTCGCTGGCCTGCAGGTCTACCAGCCGAAACTGCTCTAGTGCCAGCGACACATGTTTTATGGTCTGGCTTCGAAGCAGGGTGTCCTGGAGCATGTTGAGCCGGAAAGTGCCATCCGTGATGTTGATGTTTTTTACCCGGAAAGATTCTACCATGTCGTTGAGGCGGTCGGTATTTTCTGCTTCCTGATCAGTGGCAGGCACGTTCTGATCCTGCAGGATACCTACTTCCGGCTGCGTCAGTTTAATTTCACCCATGGTAAACTTGCCTGTTTCGTAAGCGCGTACCAGGTCCAGACCAGTTATTTTAAAGTGTTCTGCCGAAAGATCAAATAAATTCCGGCTTGCCTCCTCCTTGTGTTCTTTTTTCAGGCGTTTATGCACCTCTTTATCAGAAACCAGATCGATGGAGCTTGCCAGCAGTTCCTGCTCCCGGCTGGAGTATTGCAGTTTGCCAAGCTGTAAGGTATAGAGGCTGTCGGGGGAGCGGTAGCTGTAGTCGCTGGCGGTGAGTGTAAGCTCTTCTACCGGCAGGCTTTCGTCTAGGTTGTTCAGTTTGTCGGCCGTCAGGTGAAATCCCGAAACAGTAGCAGAGGCATGCACCAGGCGCTGTGTCCGTACCACATTGTTTCGCCTGTCGTGGTAGGTAAAGTTACCATCGTCTAAGCGCATAACTTTTATGGAAATGGTATTGAGCAGGCCAAAAAGCTGTCCGGAAATTTCCTGCTGATCTGGTAAATCCGGCGACTCAGGTACTTCATTGTCCTGCAAAATGGCCACTTCTGGTTGGCTTAGTATGAGCTCGTTGAGGTGCAGTTGCCTGCTGTTGAAGGCCCGTACTACATCGAGCCCAGTTATCTTTAGCTGGGTAGCGGAAACATCGAAAAGGCGGCGCAGTGCTTTGGCAGAGGGTTTTAGCTGGTTGTTGAAGGTGGTATCGGCATGTACTTCCAGCGTTTGGGCAGTGAGTTCCTGCCTGCGGGTAGAGTAGCTGAAGGTGCCCAAGGTGATCTGGTGCGGGTTGCCGGGCAGGTGAAAGGTATAGTCCCTGGCTGAAACTACCAAATCGTTTATAGGAAGTGCTTTTGTGGGGTTATAAACAAAAACTGAGTCGATAGTGATTCCTGTCGCCACTACTGCCGCATGCTGTAGCTTTTGCGAATTCCACAGCTTACCGTCTTTGGTCTGGTGGCTAAAGGTGGCATCTTGTATGCTCAGTTCCTTTAGCTTCAACTCCTGCACATACCTTGATACCTGCTGATACGTTTCGCGAAGCGCTTTTTCGAAATCCTGCGCCTCCACTTGCGGATCATTTATCAAGCCGATAGCCGGTTTTTCTAGCCTGATGCTACCGATGGCAAGTGTACCTGTCTGGTAAGCCTGAATCAAATCTAAGCTTTTAACCTGCAATTGCGGTAAGGACAGGTTGTAGAGCGTGGGGCTTGCTTTACCAGCTTTCTTCAGCCTGTCGTTTTTGCGCAAATCGGCTGCTATTTCTATGTTAGCCGCCTTTAAGGTTTTGTTGCGGGTATCCAGTTCCAGTTTTTCCGCTTGCACCAGGTAAGGGCTCTCCGGATATTGAAAGCAGTAATTTTGCGCGGCAAAATGCAGCGCTTCAACAAAAAAGTTTTCTTTAGGCGAGAAAAGGGTGCTGGAGTCCACTTGTACGCCTTGTATAGCTACTGTTATACCATTTAGCTGTTGCACCGTTTGCACCACTTCCAACTGCTGCCGAAGTGCCAGCTGTGCATTTAAAATATGTAGCTCCTGTAGTAACAACAAGCTGAGGTATGGCGATATTTGTTTATAAAGTTCGGCCAGGTCGGGGGTATCAGGCGAAGCTGGTAGAGTTGGGTTCTGCAAAATGGCCAGATCTGCTCTCTCCAGGTGCAATTGCTCCACCCGCAGTTGTTTGCTCTGGTAAGCCTCTAGCACATTTAAGCCACTGATGCGCAATTCGGGAACATAAAGATCAAATACGGTGGGGCTGGCTTTGCTTGGATGCAGGGCCAGGTTTGCCTGGTTATTAGACCTGATTTGAGTGTGGCGAAGCAGAAACTCGCCTTTGGCCGATGAATAATCTAAACCACCCATGCTGACGCTGTACACACTGTCAGGAGACTGGTAAGTATAATCCTTAATTTGCAAGCGGATATCCGCTGCATCAAACATCTCGGAATGGTCTGGCTGGGCGCGCAGGTTGAGCCGCAGGTCCTTCATCTGAAACACGATCTGCTGTACCAGGTGCTCTGCCTGCTCGGGGCTTGCCAGCTGTACCTGCCGATAGGTTGCACCAGGTATATGGATTTTGCCTATTCTAACGGCTTCTATAAATTCTGGGGCCTGAGTAACCTCTTCTTCTGATGTTTCGCCTGCAATGCTGCCATCGTAAAAGCCTGTAATCTGAGGCTTATCCAGGAGCACCTCACCAATGCGCAGCTGTTTCCGCAGCAGCACATTCAGGAGCCTTATGCCTTTAATTTCCAGTAATGGTGCCTGTACCTCCAGCAGCATGTTACTGGCCTGACCCCGCTCTTTTTGCTGTTGGTGAACCGTTGTATCAGGTAAAACGTGCAGGTTATAGAGGGTAAAGGAGCCATTGAGCAGGTTAAGTTGCAGTTTCTCAAAATCCAGATTGTACAAGCCTTCCGTATTTTCTGTGACTTGCTTTTTTACAAAGCGTTCCACATACGGCTCCAGCAGTGTAAGCAGTAGCAGCGATACTATAAGTAATAAACTAAGTAAGCTGCCGAAAAGTATTCCTGCGATTTTCAGCAACCTTAAGCCCAGACTGGTGCTTGCTGGTTTTGACATAGGGTTAGTTCGGGTGTATTTTTTGACTATATGTATAGCCGGGTGTTGGACCTATGTACGGGTGTTTAGAAGCTTCTGGCGAAATCAGGCCGAAAAAGAACAGGCTAAAGCAAAAAAAAGCTGCTCAACCAGTTTGGCTGAGCAGCTTTTTTTTAAAAGGTATTGTGGCTTATGTGCGCGCAAATTACATTACCAGATTCTGATTCGGTCTTCCGGTTTCTTGTAAAGCTTATCTCCTGGTTTTACATTGAAGGCTTTGTACCAGGCATCCATGTTAACCGGAGCACCAATGGTTCTGTATTCGCCTGGAGAGTGCGTATCTGTCAGGATCATTTGTGCAGCTGTTTCAGGCAGGATATTGCCTCTCCACACCTGGGCCCACGATAGGAAGAAGCGCTGGTCAGGGGTAAAGCCGTCGATCTTTTTCTTAGACTTTCCTTGTTTGGTCATTTTAAAGGCTTCGTACGCCGAAGCCAGGCCGCCAAGGTCGCCAATGTTCTCACCTAAAGTCAGTTTACCGTTTACGTGAATCGTATCGAGCACGGTATAGGCATCGTATTGCTCTTGCAGCGCTTTAGCTTTTTCCTGAAACTTGGTGCGGTCTTCGGCAGTCCACCAGTTGCGGAGGTTACCGTCTTTGTCGTATTGGCTACCAGAGTCGTCGAAACCGTGCGATATTTCATGCCCGATCACAGCACCAATACCGCCATAGTTTACAGCATCATCTGCATTCGGGTCGAAGAATGGCAACTGCAGGATACCTGCCGGGAACACAATCTCGTTCATAACCGGGCTGTAGTAGGCGTTTACTGTTGGAGGAGTCATACCCCATTTGGTTCTGTCTACTGGTTTGCCAAGCTGGCTGATCATGTCGTTGTAGCCCCACTGGCCGGCATTGCGCACATTCTGGAAGAAAGTGTCACGGTTAATTGCCAGGCCATCGTAGGTTTTCCATTTGGTTGGGTATCCTACTTTAGGAGTAAAGGCATGCAGTTTGGCCAGTGCTTTCTCTTTGGTTTCGGCACTCATCCAATCCAGGTTTTTGATGCGGATCTCATAGGCCTTAATCAGGTTGTCGATCATCTCATCCATTCTGGCCTTGGCTTCTGGTTTAAAGTGCTTCTGCACATACAGCTGGCCCAGCAGTTCACCAATCGTGCCGTCGGTAAGCGACGACATGCGTTGCCAACGTGGTGTCTGCACCTTCTGACCGGTTAGCACCTGCGCGAAAGCAAAATTAGCATTAACAAAGTCGGAGCTGAGGTAAGGAGCCGACGATTTAAGCACGTTCCATTGCAGGTACGTCTTCCAGTCGGCAAGTGGCGTGCTGGTTAACTGGCTGTCTAGTGTCTTAAAAAAGGCAGGGTTGTTTACCAGAATAGTGTCTTGCCCGGCTACTTTCATTTTTGGCATGAGCTGGCTCCAGTTCATGTTTGGAGTTTGCTTGCTCAGGTCGGCAACAGAAAATTTGTTGTACGTTTTGTACGGGTCGCGCATCTCTACACGCGCCATTTGTGCTTCTGCAAGCTTCTGCTCAATACCGAAAACGATATCCGCATTCTTTTGAGCAGTAGCCTCTGGTACTCCTGTTAAGGTGAAAAGCGTAGTGATGTAATTTTTATAAGCTTCCTGAATTTTAAGAGAGCGGGCATCCTTCTTCAGGTAGTAATCGCGGTCTGGCAGGGTAGTGCCGCCCTGGCTGAGTTGAGGTACCATGTTCTCCACATTTTTGCGATCCTGGCCTACATAGAAGCCGAACATAGGAGCGCCTGCACCGGATGTACGTAGGTAGGCTGCCTCATTTAGTACCCCGTTTAGGTCTGTAATGGCATTAATGCGATCCAGGTCAGTTTTCATAGGCGTAAAACCCAACTTTTCGATGGCGGCACTGTCCATGCTGGCGGCGTAGAAGTCGCCAACACGCTTCTCGATAGAGCCTGCCGGAGCGTTGGTGTTGGCTGCAGATTCTGCCAGAATTGTTTTAACAGCGTTGATGTTAAAATCGCGGAGCAGGTTAAAGCTTCCCCAACGGGTTTCTTTGGCCGGAACCGGGTTGTTCTTAATCCAGGTGCCGCTCGCGTAAGTGTAAAAATCATCTCCTGGCTTCACGCTCAGGTCCATGTTTGCTTTATCAATAAAAGCGGTTTTCTTGTTGTTTTTTGCCCCAGACTGGGCAGATGCTTCCAGAGAGCAGATGGCGGCGGCTCCCAGCAGGAAAAGCGTGACGTTTTTCTTCACGTTCGTTTTGCCTGCTTTTGCAAATTGTAAATGCATAGATGTAGGTAAGGTTTGGTCTTTAAAAAGGTAAACTCCTGTTCACTCTTATTTCAAAATAGGCAGTGTTAATAGCTTAAAATTAATACTTAAGTTCAAAAATGAGCTGTTTTTTAATCTATAACTGATTATAAGTATCCCGAAGCAATCATATCCTTCTTGGATTCAATGAATTAACTTTTTCGTGGTGCCTTTAACTTATTAGTTTACAAAAAAAAGAAGTTTTAAAGTTCCCGAACAGGCCTTTGTTGATGTTGTGACACTGGTTGGTAAAGATAAAAAACTTCTGATAAAAACTGCGCTCTATCAAATTTCTTAAACGCAGAAGCAACTCTTTTAACTGCTTCCTTCTGCGGTGCACCTGCTAAAACAAAACCATAAATTACAAGCACCGTTCCAGTTAAGGGGGCAGAAACAGTAGGTATAGGCTCTGCGTACCAAATATAAAACGAAAGACTATGAAATCAGAAAAAGACAAGCCAGCCTCTGAGGTTGAAGAAGAAGGAAAAAAAGTTAGCGGCGAGCCAAGTCCTGGCAAAGAAGAAGCCTCCGGCGATGCAACTAAGGCGGCAGAAGAAAGCTCAGATTACCCGGGCACAGAAAAAGCAGACCTCGATGAGGTAAATAAAAAAGGAAGAATGACCGGCTACAACGAACTTCCGGAGCAGGAAAATGTTGGTAAATAACTCCGGAAGTTGTTTGAAAAGAGAAAAGGCTGACACATAAAATCAGTCTTTTTTCTTCTCTGCTGCTAGTTTACGTGCTTTTAGCAGGAGCAGCCAGAGCGGGAGCAATAAGGTTCGAGTTGACTTTACCTGTACAATGTTGGTTGCTCCTAATTATTCTAATCAAAATGTCCTTACGGAGGAATTTTGACATTAAAGCGTCAAGGCAATGCAGCACTAGAATACAAATAAGTTTCCTACATTTGGGGAGTACCCTCCCTGCCGCTCCTAACTATAGTGTTAGGTAAAGCAGCACCTGAACCCGATTCTACTAAAAAGACGGAGGAGCACCAGGCAAACCGCTCAAAAAGTGAATATTACAAGGTGCCTCCGTGCCAGAGCTACATGAATGTAAACAATATTTTAGACACCGTCCGGCAGATTGCCGGCAGTACCGTACAAGCCGAAGCAGCGGCAATAGATGCTCAGGCAAAGTGGCCGGAAGAAAGCCTTAGGGCTTTGCAGAGAGCTGGCTTAGGAGGTTTAGTGGTGCCGGAAGCCTGTGGAGGTCATGGCCAGGGCTTGTACAGCCTTGCCCGCTCTTGTGAAATATTAGGCGAAGTGTCTGCCTCCGCTGCCCTATGTTTCGGAATGCATTGTGTGGGAGCGGCCGTAATTAGTGCTAAAGCCACACAACAGCAAAAAACAGATTTTCTGAAGCCCATAGCCGCAGGAGAGCACCTCACTACGCTGGCCTTAAGCGAGCCTGGTACCGGGGCTCATTTTTATTATCCGCAAACCCAGCTTTTAGCGCTTTCCGAGGATGAGTTTCTGGTGAATGGCGCAAAAACCTTTGTTACTAACGGTTCCAAAGCAGACTCTTATGTAGTCTCTACGGTAGGCGTGGAGCCAGATGCTGCCCTGCATGAGTTCTCGTGTGTTATACTGGAGAAGGAGATGCAGGGGCTGGAGTGGGGCCCAGAGTGGCATGGCCTTGGCATGCGGGGCAATTCTTCCAGAAGCCTTACCCTGGATCAGGTAACCATGCCGGCCCGTAATCTTTTAGGCGAACGGGGCGATCAGCTTTGGTACATTTTTCAGGTGGTGGCGCCCTATTTTCTTACCGCCATGTCGGGTACATACCTGGGTATTGCCCAAGCTGCATTTAACGAAGTGCAACGGCACCTTATAGAAAGAAGCTACCGGCACAGTGGCACCTCGCTTAGCGAAGTACCGGTGCTGCAGCACCGCCTGGGGCAGCTCTGGGCCAAAATCGAAAGAACGCGGCAACTTATATATTACGCTACGCAACTTGGCGACCAGGGCGACGAACAAGCTGTTTTACCTATCTTATCGGCAAAGGCGGAAGTGGCACACTGCTGCGTAGATGTCGTAAACGAAGCTATGACCATGGCAGGAGGTATTGCTTACCGAGAAAATTCCAGGCTGGAGGTACTGCTGCGCGATGCTCGTGCAGCGCATGTTATGGCGCCCACCACCGATCTGCTTTATACCTGGCTTGGCCGTGCCTTGCTTAATCAGCCCATTTTAGATTCCTGAGTTCCCGGAACTCATCTTCCTCTGTATATGGAAAATATTCTGCATTTAGGTTTGCATAGCGAAACACTGAAGCTTTTTCAGGAGAACTGGCAAAAGCCCCCTGCTACATTTACGAAAGTAGATGGACCAGATCTAAAACAGAACCTGGATAACCTGCTGCCATACGGTGCGTTGTTGATAGGAGAGGAGGTCGCGAACCCCATTCGGGTGGCGCAGGAGGCTTATGCGCTTGATAAACATATTTCTGTACTGCTGATAAACGACGGTGAGAACCATACAAAAATAAAGCATGCCCTTCAGTTTTCGCCGTTTATTGGACCTACTGTGCAGAGTTTCTCTAACAGGGTGGGCAAACAACTGCTGAACATTGTAGCCGATTCTATACAACGGACAAACCAGCGGAGGAGCTACGCCAGAATTAAACCTGCGGCTATGCCCGTGCAAAACCTTAGTGTAGGAGCTGTAGAGAAAGTGCGCGTGGATTATACGGCTAAGGTCTTGGAAGAGGCGCCTATTGGGGCTGCTCTTGTTTCTAATGCAGGGCAGTTGCTTACCATCAATGCGTATGCAGCTAACCTTTTTAACAAATCCGAAAAAGAGATTTTAGGTTCTGACTTTTCCGGTCTGTTTCCTGAATACCAGCAGGCAGAAATAAGGCAGTTTGTGTTAGATACCTATCTTACAAAACCTAAGCAGGTATTTGAACTACAATTTAGCGACAAAAAGCGCTACCTCGAAATAGCTGTGGCAGATATTAGTACAGAAGAAACCTCCAAGTATAAAATCATTATCCTGAACAATATTACCAGCAGTGTGCTGGCACAGAAACACACACAGGCACACCTGGAGCAGCTTGAGCAGCTGAACGCTAACCTGAAAAGAGTAAACGACGACCTGGACACCTTTGTCTATACCGCTTCGCACGATCTGAAATCTCCAATTCTGAACATAGAGGGGCTGGTTAACCTGCTTGAGGTAGGATTAGGACCTGCAAAGACGGGTGTGGCCGATGAATTGCAGCACATTAAAACATCGGTTCAGCGCTTTAAACGTACGGTAGAAGACCTTACAGAAGTGTCGAAAATACAGCGGAGTTTCGACCAAAAGGCCGAGTTGCTGAATGTGGCAGAACTGGTGGACGAAGTGAAGGAGCTCATACAGCATGAGATTGTAGCCTCAGGTGCTGAGGTTACACTGCAGTGCGAGCTAGCACCTTCGCTTCACTTTCCGAAGCGCAACTTCAAAAGCATCTTATATAACCTCATTCTCAACGCCATTAAATACCGGTCTCCTGACAGGCAAGCTCATATTCTGATTAGCACTGCCACCGAGCAGGACCATTTTGTGCTGCGCGTGCAAGACAATGGCCTGGGTATACCTGCTGAGAAAAGGCAGCGGGTATTTGAGTTATTTAAGCGAATGCACTCCCACGTAGAGGGCAGCGGCGTCGGGCTCTACATCGTAAAACGGATTATCGATAATGTAGGCGGCTCCATTAGCATAGAAAGCGAAGAGCAAAAGGGCACCACTTTTAAAGTAACGTTAAAAGAAATGATCTGAGGCAGGTGCTGATGGTTTTAATTTGGAAAATACTTCTTCCAGTTTTTCATCTTAAGAACTCAGGTTGTGCGGTAGTAGCGTGTTGTTCATTAGGCCGTCGTCATCACTCTTTTGTCATTCTCAAACGATCTTGTGGGCGAGCTTCGAAAACTTTGGATACTGGCTTGGAAGTCTAAGTTTGCATTGCTATTGCTAAGGTGTTAGCTATAGCTATTTATTACATTGCTAACTTTCTTGTTCTTTTTGTCTTGATACAAAAAGAACCAAAAAAATCAAGACGATTTTGTCTAAAGGGGGCCCCTGCACCCCCACTCGCTGAACGCTCAAACAAAAAATCGTCAAATCGTGCACTTGGCAGAGGTGTTATCTTCGTGGCTTGCTGCCGCAATACATGGTGTAAGATTAGCTGTTATAAAAATTTTTCTAATGAAAACTGTCTTTCAGAGGCGAAAAAGAAGAATATGGCCTTGGGCTTACAAAGCAGTCTTCTGGTAAGCCATCTATCGCTTCTAATTTTTAATTTTGAATTGGGCGTAGCCACATCTGGCGTAGCTCATCAATTCTTCTAATCAAAAAGCCCTTCCGGAGAAGTTTTTGCATTTTCAACACCAAGGGTTGAAACCTACAAAAGGTGCTACTCGAGGTAGCGCACCAATATTTGAATATCGGTGTTGCGGCCCTGGTCGTCGGTGCAGGAAATTTTATAATGGCCGGCATGTGGAGGCTCAAAAAACACTTTTTCGTTGGCGGCACCTGCTCTCAGGAACTTATCATTTAGATACCAATACACCTGCTTTACCTCGTTGTGGGTATTGGCGTGCAGCATAAGTTGCTGGTGCTCCTCCCTCTCTAGTATGTATTCCATATCGGCAGTAGGAGAGGTTATAAGCGGGGCAGATTCCTGAAAAATACGAGGACAGGCAGGGTTGTGTGGCGGCAGTTGCTGGTAAGGTATATGCTCTGAATTATAAAAAGTAAGTATTTCAGGAGTGTAGTTAGGAAACCATTTTTCTGTATAACCGGCGTCGGGCAGGCAACTGGTGCAATACGCCATGCTGCCATCCGCCGACACTTTTACCTGTTTCAGATGCGTGCACTTGGCAACAGGCGACACACCTGGTATATAGGTATCGGTGGTGTGGCTGGTGCAAAAGCTGTTAACGGGCATGCCACTTTCTACGCACACGCTACGGTACCGCGTGCCTTTAGGCTCTTTAAACCAACTTTCAGGGCTGTTGTAGTCGATACTGTTAAAGATGTCGAAAAGAAGGGGAGTGGCAGAGTCGGTGCCATTAAGTTCGGGCACTCCCTCTCCCGAAAAGTTTCCTACCCACACGCCTACCGTATACTTCTGGTTGTAGCCAATGCTCCAGGCATCTTTTCGGCCGTAGGATGTGCCAGTTTTCCAGGCAATTTTAGGGAGCCGCGTGCTATTGTGGGCATTGTGTGGCAGGTCGGGCCGCTTGAGCTGTGTCAAAATCTGATTTACCATATAGGCAGCAGCAGGAGAAATTACCTGCGTATATACTTTACTGCTGTCGTTTTGCAGCCAACGGATAGGAATATAGCGGCCCTGGTTGGCAAAAGAAGCAAAGAGAGTCGTGAGTTCCTCTAGCTTTACACCACAGCCACCTAAAATAAGCGACAAGCCCAATTGGTTCTTTTCCTTCCGTATCTGCGAAAAACCAGCCATTGAGAGCTTCTGCACAAAATGCTGTACCTCCAGCTGGTCCAGCACCTTTACGGCAGGTACGTTGAGCGAAGTGGCCAGCGCCTGTTCTATGGTAATGTTACCACTGTAGTTGCCAAAGTAATTTTCGGGGCGGTACCCGGCATAGTCTATGGGTACATCGCTGATAATGGTTTTAGGTGTAAGCAGGCCCTGATCTATAGCAGCAGCGTATAAAATAGGTTTTAAGGTACTGCCTGGGGAGCGGATAGCTCTTACACCATCAACCTGACCGCCATGTGCGGCATCGGTAAAATCGGCAGAGCCCAGGTAGGCCTCAACTGTGTGGGTTTGGTTGTTGATAACCAGTACCGAGGCATTGTGTATGTTTTTGTGGCGCAGTTGCTGCAGGTAATTGTAAGCCAGTTTCTCTACCTGTTCCTGTACTTGCCGGTTTAAGGTGGTTTTAATAACCGGCTGGTTACGGTATTGGCGGAACATGCGGTAAGCAAAATGAGGCGCCACGCGCGGGGCATCCTGTCGGGTGGCTGCTAGTGGCTCCTGCAGGGCATCGGCAATATCTTTGTCAGGGAAGGCACCGATCTGCCGGTAGTACTGCAGCCATTTGTTCCGGAAGGCCACAATACGACTGTTTTGCACGCCAATTCTGAGCGAGGACGGTTTATTGGGAATAACCGCCAACGTAACCGCTTGCGCCAGGCTCAGCTCCTGTGGCGACTGATGAAAATACAGCACCGAAGCTGCTTTTACACCTTCTATGTTGCCACCAAAGGGTACCAGGTTAAAGTAAAGCAGCAGAATTTCATCTTTGCTATACATCCACTCCAGCTGCAGTGCCCTGAACAGTTCGGTTATCTTATGCCAGTAAGTTCGCTTGTTGGGGTACAGCAGGCGCGCTACCTGCATAGTAATGGTGGAGGCCCCTGATGTTGTTTTTCCCCTGATGGTGTTGTTGACGAAGGCCCGACCGATGGCCACCAGGTTTATACCCGGATGATAGTAAAAGTAGCGATCTTCTTTCAGGAGCACTGCCGTTTTCAGCACCGGGTTTATCTCTTTTGCCTCCAGTTGCATGCGCCATTTATCATCCGGACTCAGAAAGGCGTTGATTACGCTGCCATCTGAAGCGGTAATAACAGGAGAGTAAGCCAGGTTAAACTTTAGTGGGAACAGCAGGTGGAGTATTGTAAAAGCCAGGGTACAGCTAAGCAGCAGGGTAAGCAAATACGTTATAACCCGTCTACTGCTTCGCGGCAGAAGTGGCTTACGGTAATGCTTCAGTTCTTGTAAAAGCTGCATGGGCCGGCACAATCAGATAAGTTGAGTGTAGTAAAATTACAGATTTTGTCTGAAACTACAGGAGGTGTGAGAAGGTAGTATGTTTAGGGAAGTTTTTACATTTATTCAGCCTCTTCCAATATCTTCTTTGAAGGCTATTGTGGGCAAGAAGTACTTTTCTTTTGTCATCGCTTTGGGATCTTGTGGGGTAGATCCGTCGGCAATGGCTAATAGCTTTTGGTTTAAGTTCCCTCGCTAGTGCGAGCTTGTAGCTCGTACTTTCATGCCAACGGTTTAACTTTCTAGCTTGGGCGATATTCGTTAGCAGTCGTTATTAGCTTTTTAGTCTAAGTTTGCATAGCTGCTTTTACTGATGTGACCTCTGAGTAAAGTTGTTTCATTGCCAGTGTCTTTGTTCTTTTTGTCTTGATACAAAAAGAACCAAAAAAATCAAGACTATTTTGTTCAAAGGGGGCCCCTGCACCCCCACTCGCTGAACGCTCAAACAAAAAATCGTCATTGGGTGCACCGGGCATTTGTGCTCTCTTCGTTGCCTACTGCCGCAATACCTTACTTCAGATTGGCTACCGCTCACTTCAATCTTTCTAATGAATTTGGCCTTCTGGAGGTTTTTTGGAGGAGTAGGGGCTAGGGGGCTTTTACAAGACTGAACTTGTGGGATGTAGGAAATAATGCAGTCGGAGACTATCTGACATAAAAAGTGCGTAGTCGGAAACTACGCATAATAAAAATATAGGTCTGATTTAAAATAAATAGGTTGATACCAGTACATTTTCAAATCTTCACGTCAAATATATATCAATAAACCTAAGACTCCACCTTGCCCATTACAGTCAGTTGCTCCAACGTTGGATTTTCGCTGCCGCCTGCTGGCTCCAGGGTTACGGCAAAGGCCTGTGCCGAGGCAATGGCTTTCATCTGCTGCAGGTTCAGGGAGCTGTTTACTTCAGAAAAAACTCCTGCATCAACGGGTTTTCCGTTGTCGAGGGCCCAGAGCTGGTATTGTTTACCTGCCGGGGCAGCAGGCAGGCGCATCTGGTCTATAAATACCTGGCTGTTTTTAGGGTTCCAGAAAATGGTCATATTAGCATCCGGATGAGCTTCTACGCCAGCCAATCTAACCTGTTTGTAGTCGGGATTGCGGTATACCGAGAGTGCTATTTCCTGTTGTTGCAGGCGCAGCGAAGCAGTTTCTACATTTTGGGCCATCAGCCGCTCAGAGGCAATTACTTGCCCCAGCCGCGACTCCGCATCCTGCCACTTGTTGTAAAAATGCATGCTTAATAGCCCTGATATAAGAAAAAGGGCAATGCTGGCCGCAAACATCCACTTGTAGGGCGAAGCCTCCCGCACCGGGTACATCGGCACAACCTCCTGCTCCTTTGTCCCCTGGGCTGGCGGAGCTTGCTGCTGCGCGCTTATCTGCGCTAATATTCTGTTTTTGAGCTCAGGCCTTGGCGACCTGGCATACTGGCTGGCATAAAGCTCCATGGCAGCACAGGCTTCGTTCAGGGCTACACGTACCTCTGGCGAAGCGGCTGCACGTGCCTCTACCTCTTCACGCTCTGCCTGTGTAAGTCCACCGGCTGCATAAAGCTCCAGCACACCAGATGCTATATAATCATCGTTATGCACGCCCTTTAAAAAATTTAGATAAATACTTAACAGCACTTCGTGCCCTTGTCTTTACAGTTCCAAGCGGAATATGGTATGTTTCGGCAATTTCGCTCTGTGTCAGCCCCTCAAAGTACATCAGGTCTATAATCTGTTTCTGATCAGGCTGCAGCTGCTCTACCATTTCGCGAATACCAATATGTTCCGGATTGAAGGAATCCGTTGTAAAACCACGGCGCGAATCAGAGGGTAACGGCTCGGATGTACTACTTACGCGGTAGGCTTTAGAGCGGATTTTGTCGATGGCAAGGTTTCTGCAAATATTTATCATCCAGGTAAATAGCCTTCCTTTTTCGGAGTCGTAGCTGCCAAACGAATTCCAGATTTTAAGAAAAGACTCCTGCAAAACATCCTCAGCAATTTCTTCTACTTTTACGATTTGCACAATTACGCCGAAGAGGGTGGCGCTGTACATGTCGTAAAGTACAGCCATGGCTGCTTCATCCCTGGAACGAAGTCGTTCTATCAGGGCTTCTTCGGTCAGCTTCTCGTTGGACTGGTTGATCAATTAAAAATTGTTTTACAGATGCGCCTTTCGCCAAAACACTTAAAGGTAAATATATTTTGGCAAATTTTATACTATAACTACTTCGGCGGCAGAAGGTTTATGATTTTGAGCATCTGGTTCAAATTTATTATCGGTGGCAGCGCCTGTTACACTTACAAAAAGCAGGCACAAAAAAAGAGCTACCTGGGGCAGCTCTTTTTCAGGGGGAATTTATGTACTCATCAATTAAACTATCATTAAGTAAAACAATCAGATCAGATAGCTCTTCAGGAGCCTCTTTCTTATGGAAATAATTGTTTAAATAGCTAACAACTCAAAGGCAAAAATGTTTTAAAGTGCCGCTACTACAGTGTTTGCGACACACCTTGCCTGCTACTCAAACAGCGACACAATGGTGGCAACCTGTTCTTTAGTAAGTGGCTCATCAAAAGCTCCGCTGGCAATAGCAGCTGAGTAGCCACCGCCAAGGGTTTTAATATCGTTGATGCCACCCTGCGATACATTGCTTTCGCCAGCATAAACCGGTTGGGCACCAGCTGGCACATTGCTGTTTTCGTGGTTGCCCTCGATCCAGCCTTTGTTGCCGCGCATTCTTCTGATGTGGGCGGCATGTCGAGCCTCTACCGAGTGGATCTGCAGGGCTGCCTGCAGCACGGTGTCGTTGCTCATAACATTGCCTGCCTGACCTTTGTAGGCGCGTACGCCGGTATCTTCAAAAGCCTGGGCTAGCGTCAGGAAGGTTTGGTAATTGGTGTTCCAGTCAGCAAAGTTTTTACCGAAGTTGAAGGTTGGTTCCTGTATCGGCGTTCCGTTTAGCTGCTGAATGGTAGCAATAAGTAAGGTTACGTGAGCAGCCTCGTGGCCCTGAATTTTCTGGATGGCGGCGCGGGCTGCAGCATCTGTAATGAGACCGTTGGCGGCTAAGCCCTGGGTATAGAAATTGCGCTCCAGGTACTCTAATTTCAGGGCGAAATTCAACACATCTACAATATCGTTGGTGCTCTGTCCATAGGCCTTGTTAAACACAGAGGCAAGTGCCAGCGGAATAGCAGAAAGTGCTGCCTTTTTGCCAAAGCTGCCCATGTTTTTAAAAACCGCTCGCCGCGAATCTAAGCGCGCATATACTTCTGAATCGAGCTGTTCTATGTCTTTTATGATCTTGAATATGTTCATGACTTGTGCGGTTATTTAGGTAAATTGTTCGCAGAGATTTTTGTTTTTATAAAAGCAGAAGCTGCTTTGAGTACATCAGCTGGCATCATGGCAGGGTCCAGGCCATTGGTATCGGCAGAGTCGGAGAAGGTGCCATTGGCGATCAGGTCGCGGATTATGGCGGCATGGCGTGCTTCCACCGATACAATTTTACCGGCCAGCGTCAGGAAGCCGGCATTGTCGAGGAGTTTGCCTGCTCCGTTGTAGGCTGCTACACCCAGATCTTCGAAGGTGCGGGCTGTGGTAAGCACGCTATTCTTGTCGTTAAAATTGATGGCTGAAAAATTGACTTCCAGATTGGGGATGGCGCTGCTGCTGAGGGCGGCTTTCAGGAAGTCGCGGTGAATAGTTTCGTGCCCTTTCAGATCCTGCATGATCTGCTGCTCTGAGGCATTAAAGAGCGACAATGACTTGGCAACTACTTCGGTGTAAAAGGCTGCTTCCAACTGCTCAAGAGCATAGGCATAGTTCAGGATGCCCGTGTCGTCGGAGCCCAGGTCCACGGCGGTTGGGTCTGTCATCATATTATCATCGTCGTCGTCGCACGATGTGGTGAGGATTAGGGTGGCTGCTGCGGCAGAGGCACCTGCATATCTGAAGAAAACACGCCGTTGCATGGGCGTAATCAATGCCTTTGATATGCTTAATTCTTGCTTTTTAGGCTTTTTTACAGGTCTTTCCATAATTCATTAAGTTTATGATGTAATAGAATTTACCACCGCAGTCATGATGCATATCCTGCAGATCAGCGAGACCTACGGGGCTGCAGCAGCGGTTGGATTTGGGTACCTGAAAAATATTTTTGAAAATCTTTCTGAATGGGCAATAGGAAGAGAAAAGGAATTAATAGAAACGACTGTTAGTGCGGGTGGTGGAGAAATTTTTAGCTTTAGTTGTATGGTAGCCGATCATATTTATTGCTCCTCAACTATCTCCATATTGTCATCCTGGAAGGATCTTGTGGGCGAAAAGCATCAGCTTCGGCTATGGAACGTTTGGTTTAAGTTCGTATAGCTGCTGTTATCTCTTTGACAGCAGCTTGAAGTTATTCCATTGCTGGAGTCTTTGTTCTTTTTGTCTTGATACAAAAAGAACAAAAAAAATCAAGACGATTTTGTCCAAAGGGGGCCCCTGCACCCCCACTCGCTGAACGCTCTTTAAAGAGAGCCCCTTCCCCCAACAAAAAATCGTCAATGGGTGCACCCGGCAGAGTTATTCGCCCTGTAGCGTCCTGTCGCCATACATTGTTTTTAATTAGCCTTCAGCCAATTTCTCTAATGAAAAAGACCTTCCGGAGGCAAAAAAGAGACGTATGGTCTTTGGCTTTTCTTATGCAGCAGTCTTCTGGTAAGCCATCCATAATTTTTTTCTGATTTTGAATTGGGCATAGCCACATCTGGCGCAGCCTTCGATTCTTCCAATGAAAATTTCCTTCCAGAGGAGCTTTTTACATTGGAGGGCTCAGGCAAAGTCTGCTTATGCTTTTTAGAAGTTTTGTACAGAAGGTTGGTTAATTGAAATAGGTGGGAGGGGGGGAGTAGAATTAAAAACAGAAGAAACCAAGCTGAATAACAGTTGGTTTCTTCTGGTGGGTTACGTTCGGGTAGTTAGTCTAAATTTCTATCTGGTTACGGAATAATGCCTAATTCTCTCCATTCGTCCGTCGGTAGCTCCAGCTCTTTAATTTTGCCATTCCGGATGTCGAGCACCCAGCCGTGCAGTTTTGGATAGGAGCCGGTTTTAAAGGCGCGGTGCATAACCGAGGTGTTGCAGATATTTCTTACCTGTGCGATTACATTTAGCTCTGCCAATTTGTTTACGCGATCTTCCTCTTTCTCTATGGCATCAATCTCGACCCTGTTTTGCAGGTAAATTTCCCGGATGGGGTTTACCCAGCTTTCCACCACGCCTGTTGCGTTTCCTTTATACGCAGCTGCTACACCACCACAAAAGTAATGGCCACACACTACTACATGTTGCACATTTAACGCTTCTACGGCATATTCTAGAACCGAAAGCAGGTTCATATCGGTTAGCGATACTTGGTTGGCTACGTTACGGTGAATAAACAACTCGCCAGGTTCGGTTTTAGTAAAATTGTTGAGCGGCATCCGGCTATCGGAGCATCCTATAAAGAGGAAAGGTGGCTTTTGCCCTTGCGAGAGTTTCTCGAAATAGGTGGGGTCCTGCTCCAGTTTTTCTGCTGCCCACTCCTGATTGTTTTCCAGCAGGTCTTCGTAATTATGATAATGCATAGGCTATGATTTAATAGTGAACACTTATACATATAACAATCTGCTTCCTTAATTATTATAGCAGAATACAGTTTCAGGCAAAATAATGCCTTTATAAAAGGTGCCGATTAAACAGAACCCTGGTTAAACCTGCAAAAGTGCTTTAATTTTAATTCGTATAGCTTTATAGCAGGAGATGAGACAGGTGCTAAGAAAGCAAATCCAGGGCTGGCACAGGCCGGAAATCAGTTAAGCGCATTTTGATTGGGTTAAGTACCATTCCATGGTTTCTATTGTTTCCATGGGGGCACTTAAATTTGGGCAGTGCCCTTTAGCTTTAAGGTGTACTAAGGTTGAGTTTCTGATGGTATGGTGCAGGTATTCGCCTACTTCGCTTGGAGCAATGGTATCTTCTGCGCATTGCATAATTAGCGAATGCGTTGTAAGGAGCGGCAGGTCCAGGCGGTTGTCTGATAAGAAAGTAACCTGGGCAAAGTGTCTGGCAATTTCAAAGTCGGTGTTACAAAAACTCATAGCCAGCTCTTCGCCCAGCGAAGGCTCATTTGAATTTCCCATAATGATTGGTGCAAATGCAAAAGCCCAGCCGACATAGTCTGTTTCCATAAAGGTCAGCATCGATTGGATATCGGCGTATTCAAAGCCACCTGTGTATTTCTCATCGTTAATGTAGCAGGGGGAAGGGCCAATCAGAATAAGTTTTTTAAAACGCTCAGGCTCTTTTATAGAAGACAAAACGCCCATCATGGCGCCTACGGAGTGGCCCACAAACACTGAATCGGTAATATCCAGCTCTCTGTAAATTTGCAGAATGTCCTCGGCATATCCGTGCAGCGTACTGTATTTTTCTTTATCATATGCTGACACATCAGATGAGCCGGCCCCTACATGGTCGAAAAGTACAATCTTGTACTTAGTTAAAAACGCAGGAGTTATAAAGCGCCACATGTTCTGATCACAGCCAAACCCGTGGCTGAACACCATTGCCTGTTGGCCCTTACCAAAGACTTTCACATGGTTTCGTTTCAGAACATCCATATAATTCAGAGAAAGCACAGGGCTCTCGTTAGCTAAGTTTTAGGTGTGTTACCTGTTGTTATATTCCTTTAAACTATGCTGGTTTAGCATATACTAATAAACCTTAAAAAGCTTATTTAACTATTTTAGGTATTATTTATATACTATTTATTGTTTTATTTGGTTGTTTCTGTTTCATAGCTGGAGATTTTTAACCTTATATTAAGGAGTAGCAAGTACTGGATTTCCGCTTTAGACCTCCTTATTTTAAATTTCGCTACGAAGGCGCCAGGTTAAGGAGCCTGCCTCCTGCTGGAGAAGGTGTTGTGGCGGCAATGAACCAGATCCTTTATTACAGCAAAAGAAATATGATCAACTGCACCCGGGGGAAGGTGGCTTGCTCTAATTATTCCAATGAAAAAAGCCTTCCGGAGCTAATTTTTAGGACAAGCGCCTAAGGCTCTCTCTTATAGTAGTACCGAAAACCATTAGCCTGTGAAATTAACTTTTTAAAGGAGGTACTACATGTGTGATTTTTTATTCTGTTTTTATTATAAACAGAATAAAAAATATATAAAAGTTTAGCTCTTGAATTTGCTGCTTAATGAGGTTCAGTATGTTGCTGCTTAAATGCTTATGGTTTTTAAACTCCATGTCTGTATATCAAACTAAAATTAAATTTAATTTGATGAAATCCAGTTGATTAAGTCATTTCGTAAGTGCTGTACTAACTAAAAAAATTGCACTATGAAAAAAGTATTAACACTGAGTTTACTCGCCGCCGTTGTATTTGCTACCACCTCTTGTAACGACGATAACGAAATTTTGCCGGGAGCTTCCTCGGAGACTTATGCTGTAGTATCGAGTAACACAAGCGGCAAAGTTACGATGATGAACATCTCAGACATGTCTGCTATTGCGGTGACTGAAAAAACAGTAAGTTCCACTGACGCCGATGGCATTTACTACGCAGGTGCCAGCAATGAAATTATGCAAGCCTCCAGAACCAACAACCGCATAGAGATTTACAACGAAATGATGGCTACTGGCCAAAGCCTTAATCTGAAAGCCAGCAGTTCCTCCGACTTTACCAATGCCCGCGGTCTTACCGTAAGTGGCAACAGGGTAGTAGTTGCCCAGGATGCTATAGATAATAATCCGGATGGAAAAAACCGCCTGCTGGTGTATGAGCGTACAGGTTCAGGATTTACGCTGCTCAACACCTACGATGTTGACTTTAATCTTTGGGGAATAAGGGCAGAAGGAGAGAATTTATACGCGATAGTAGATAACTCCAGCGATATGGTTGTTTTCAATAATTTCTTCGCCAACAACAATGGCATGATCATGCCTACCAAACGCGTTAAAGTAGAAGGAATAGTAAGAACGCATGGCCTGTGGTATTCCAGCAGCGACAATGTAATGATTTTGACAGACGTGGCAGATGCTACTTCCGATTCGGATGGCGCGATTCATGTCATCAATAATTTCAGCTCAGTTTTTAACAACACTGCAGACGGTGGCACTATTCCGTTGGCCAGCCAGGTACGTATCGCGGGCTCAAGTACGTTGTTGGGTAATCCAGTAGATGTTGCTTACGACGAAGCTTCTAAGCGTATTTTTGTAGCAGAGCGGGCAAATGGTGGTGGTCAGGTGCTGGTTTATAATTTGCCTACTGCGAATGGTAATCCTGCTCCGGTTTACAAAGCCGCTGTACCAGGTGCTTCTTCTATTTATATTCACGCAGAATAAGCCCCTGACTTCACTTTAAAAAAGAGGCCAGCCTTAAATATGGCTGGCCTCTCTTTTTGCTGGTGTATTAGAGAAGGGTTTTAGTTCAGAATAAGAAGTCATATTTTATTGAATAAGCCCCATTTCCAAGGCACTTTTAACAGCCTCTATCGCATTGGTCACGTTCATTTTTTTAACGTGAACTCGGGAATCAAGCGAGTGTTCTAGTCGGTTTGAACTTTTTGTTTTTAGTGTCGAGAAAGGTGTAGGCGGTCAGGCCTGAGAGGATGTGGACCAGGGCGTTGACCGGATTTCGGTGGCGGGTGTGGTCGATATCGCAGACCGTCATGAGGATGTCATTGACGGCCTCGATGCCCCCTCTCTTGATCAGGTTGAGCTTGTCCTGCAGCGTGAGGAGCATGTTTTTCATGTTCCGCCTGATTCTGGCGACCAGGTGCAGGCCCTTCTCCAGCAGCTCCTCGAGCAGGGAGGAGAGGTAGCCCCTGTCCCCGTAGCACTTTCCCCTGAGCCCCTCGAGCAGGTAGCCCAGCACCTGGCGGTTATTGTCGGCCACGTTGGCCGGGGTTAGCAGCAGGCGCGCCAGCTGCCCGTGCTGGTTGACCACCAGGTGCAGCTTGAGGCCATAGAACCAGCCGGTGGAGCCCTTTCCCCGCGCTGCTATCCCCTCGAAGACCCTGTGGGAGTGGATGCGGAGGTTGTGGCAGACGGGCAGCTTCTTGGAGTCGATGTAGTAGTGGTGGGTCCTCTCTGAGAGGCTCGCCCGGCACTGGGCCAGCAGGAAGGCGTGGAAGCAGGCCTGGCGGGAGAGCGAGAGGAACTGCGTGTAGGAGACGGCCCTGGGGAAGAAGCTCCTCAGCTCCCCGAGCACCAGGCGCTCATAGTAGTACTCGAAGCACTTGAAGCCCGAGAGATGGTAAAGCGTGAGGATGGTGAGCACCTCGCTCTCGGAGAGGGAAGGCCTCCTGCCGGCAGGGTGCTTCTCTGAGAGTCCCTTTGGCAGCGGGTGATGGGTGAAATATTGCTCAACCTCCTGACAGAAATCGTCGATGAAGCAGAACACTTCCACCACTTTGGTAGTATCTATGACAAAGTGCATAAGGCTAAGGAGTTAGGTGAAACAGAAGGCAATATTTCTACCTGTTCCTTAGCCTTTTTTGTTGCACAAAGGCCTAATTTAAAATCCGTTGATTCCCGAGTTCACGTTTTTTTAATAATGTTTTGGCGGTGTCTATGTACCGTATTGATGCTGATGTTTAATCTATGGGCAATATTCTTACTTTGCACCCCTTTAAAGATTAGTAGTAAGATTTCGCGCTCCCTTTCGGAAATGAAATTTTTATTTTTAGGGCAATACTTATCAACTCTTATAACCTCACCAGTTTCGCTGTTCATAATCTTACCATCTATTCCCTTACCCGATGTAAGATCAGTAGAGGGTGCATAGATGCATAGAGCCAACCATACACTTCCGTCAGCGAGACTTTTAGGATATATGGTCCTGTGGGTTATGTAAATATTTTCACCCTTCAAATTATGAGCTCTGAGGCGACAATAGGTACTGTATTTTAGTCTTTCATTTATTGCCAGCTTTGTTTGTAACCGGAAGTACTCGTTTTCAAGTGTATGTCTTTCTTTTAAGTCGTCCGGATGGATTTTACTGAAAATGTTTTCTTCGAAAGCCGAATTGATGATACTGCCATTTAAGGGTAAGTCGAAGAAACCACCAAACATGCCCGCATAGATGTAGCTCCGATTTAACCGCAGATCGGAGAGTACAGCAACACTGTTTTCTATAGATACATATTCTTTAACAGACCTTCGGTAATCATCAAGAAACCTATCATCTGGCTCAATGCTTGCGAAGGTTTGATTAAGTAGCAAATCACGGAGTTTATCTGGTATTAGAGGAGTTGCCATGGTTCGTGGTGAATGGTTATTAATGAGCATTGCATAGCCTTGGGTGCTGTACTACATTTGTTTCGAAAATAATCAAATCCGTTTCTTTGACAATAATAACTGATTTTATGAAAAAGATAATTTTGTTCGCATTTACTCTAATATTCTGTTGTATAGCCGCCTGTTCAAGCAAAATTGAAGAAAAAGATGCCTCTGTTAACCAGGGTGCAGGAGGAGCTACAACAGAAAGCTCAAAGATTAGTGGCGAACCCTGTGATATATCATTTGGGAATGTACATTTTACAAAATCTATAAATGGCGCTGATACATTGGCAGTAGAACAGAACAATGGTAGAATAGCGTTTAAAGTGGGAGAAAAAAAGGACTATTTTAATGACCCTAATGGTAAACTTTCCAATAATACTGCCCCTATTTTATTGTCTAAAATCGATAATACAAAGCCGTTTACGCTTGTGTCGAAAGTTACTCCTGGTTTTACCGCCGAAGGAATGTACAATGCAGGTGTGCTTTACCTGTATGTAAATGATAATTTGTGGCAAAAGCACTGTTTTGAGCAGGATGAACGTGGTAAGCATAGAGTAGTAACGGTACGTACCATCAATACCTCAGATGATAACAACCATGATGTGATTGAAAGTCCTTCTGTTTACTTAAAGATCTCATCAGATACTAAAACTGTGGCTAGTTATTATTCTCTTGATAAAGAAACCTGGCATTTGGTTCGTCTTTATCAAAATGCTTACCCTGAGGACCTATGGGTTGGAATCAGCTCACAATGCCCTGTAGACAGGGGAACCACTAATTATTTTGAGGAAATAAGTTTAGAGTTGTCAAGCGTAAAAGATTTCCGAATGGGAATTTAGAGCGTCAAATAGTTACCTGATCTTGCTGTTGGGAGTCGTCCTGCAGAAAACTCCCAACAACAATAAAAACCCAACCTTAAACCTACCTCACCCTCACAGTTCCAGCCCCGCTATAGCTATGGTACTCGGCATTGTACATAGCGTCAGCACCTACAGGTCCCATCTGGAAATTACCTTTATTAACCGCGCGCACCTGGTAAAAGAAGTGTTGCGGCTTGGCGCGGGCGGTGGCGTAGATGTTGATGCGGTCGTCGCGGATGTCGAGGTGGTCGGGGGTAGCGGGCTCCTGTTGTTGCAGCCACTTAAACTCCCGCTCGCCCATCAGCCGCGGGTTTTCTATCTCAAAGCCTGCCGGTAGCAAATCAGTCATAGCCACATTGGGTATGTTGCGGCTGTCCAGCGACTGCAGTGTGAGGTGCACAATCACCAGGTCGTTCTGGGCGAAGGTATTGTTGGTGATCTGACGGCCGTTGCGGTCGAAGAAGGTTTTGCGCACCTGCAGGTAATTGTCTTCTTCTTTGTAGCGGCCGCTCTGGCTAATGCCTTCAGTTTCCCAGAAATAATATAAGGTTCCGCTGCCGCTGCTGCGAATAGAAGTCTCTCCGGCTGTAAGCTTATCCGTGAACAGCAAATCTTTGCCACTGTAGTTGCCAATGCTCTTGCCGTTCTGTACAATTTGTGCTGTAGGGTTGCCACCGCTGCGGCGCGAGAGCTTACCTAAGGCCAGCAAGGCAAAGGCTCTTTCCTGGGTGTTGTACCACTTGGTCGTTGCCAGCTCCTGCGATACGTGCCGTGCCAGTGTTGCCACTTGCTGGTGGTCTGGGTCTGCCTCTAACAGTGCATTTAGCGCCATGGCCATGTTGCGGAGCGGCGAGCTGAAACTGCCGCTAAGGGTGCGGACAGCCGTTTCGCCGGCAAAGGAGCGGGGAAGGGTCTGCGTAAAATTCTCCCGGCGACCATTTACGGCGAAAGTGCTGGCCAGCAGGTAGCGGGAGTCCAGCGAGAGCAGATCAGGTTTCGCTTTAAAGTAGTTCATGGTCGCCCAGTCGGGTTTACCAGCCAGGCTAAGGACGTACAGGGAATAGGCAATTTCGCGCGGGGCAATGTATTTGGTTTGCAGGTTCTGTTGTGCATCGTAATAACAGTACTCTTCCTGTGCTTTGCCTTTCACCAGCTTTTGCAGGTAAGCCAGTGCTTTGTCCTGCATCTCCTTATTTACAGGCTGTCCCGCTTTGCGCGCCTCCAGCAAAAAGTGCGTGGCATAAGCGCTCGTAAACCAGTCGGAGCCGTGGGCGGAGCCGGGCCAGTAGCTAAAGCCGCCATCGTACTGCTGCATGCTTTCTATTTTAGCGATCGCCTCTTGTATGAGGTAATTCGGGTTATAGCTGCGGCTTTTTTTATCCTGGTTTAAGGAGCGGGCCAGGTCAGCGAAGTACAGCAGCGGGAAAGCTGTGGAGGTAGTCTGCTCCAGGCAACCGTGCGGGTATTGCAACAGATAGGTAATGTCGTCGGTAAACTGCGCCAATGGAGAGTTACTGACTAAAAGCCTCGACGAAACGGAGGCCGGAATGAAATCGTGCTTTGGGTTAATTTGCGCCACGGCTCCATCTTTAAGCGAACCAGCACCTGTGATCTGCTGTAGCGGGGCGGCTGGTCGAACACTAAGATCCGTTTTGCTACTGAACTGCTCGCCCAGCGCCTTTACTTTTACGGTAACTGAGGCTGCCCCGATTGCAGAGCTGGCCACCAGCTTGAAAAGCACTTGCGCCTCTGCATGAGCGTTTACAGATACTGGTTTTGTATCTTCACCGACTAATCGCAGAGGCCCAGTTACCGAAATAGTACTGCTGGCACTGGCACCTTTGCCTGTAGTGTTAGTAAGGGTTACCGGCACCAGCACGGTATCTCTTGGGCTCAGAAAACGGGGCAATGCCGTACTGATGACCACGGGGTCGGATACCCGCATGGTTTTTTCTGCGGAGCCAAAGGCATTGTTTTTATACGCCACGGCCATTATGCGCAGTGCTCCCGAAAACTCCGGAATATTCACGTTCACTGTAGCTTCTCCGCTTCCATCTGCTTTCAGAATTCCGCTCCATACCGATACCAGTTTCACTCGCTTGGTGGTGAGCGGGTTCACGCGCTTTGCCAGGTCAAAACCATCGCCGCCAAAGCTCGACTTGCCGTTGCCCAGCTCCGGGAACAGGAATGGGTAGAGATCGTAGGCCTGTACCTCCAGCGCCCTCTTTTGGTAAAAAAAGCTGTGGGGGTCAGGTGTTTTTGAGTCTTTCAGCTGCAGAATACCTTCGTCTACAACGGCTACAGTTACCTCTGCATTAGGAGCCGTTTTAACTTTTACCTGCTGTACCCGTTGCGAGCGTGAAACCTCGGGAGCTGCAATGGCAACAGCCAGCTTTGTGCTTTGCTTTGTAACCGCTACCGGCTTAAATCCGCGGGCGATAGTGAGGGGTAGGCTATTGTCTTTTACGGCACGAAGGGCAGTGGCTGTAATGTAGATAGTGGGCAGGTGCTCATCCTTAATAGGAATAGTTACGGAGGCAGCCTTCTTATCTGTTTGCACATAAAAGTGACTCAGAACCTTATTTTGCTCTACCGTTACCAATATTTTTCCTGCAAAAGGCGACTTCAGCAGCACTTTGGCTTCTTCACCTACTTCGTACGATTCTTTATCCAGGGCAATGTCAACTTCGCCTTCGTTGTTTACTTCAAAGGAGGTACTTTCGGTGTCGCCGTAGCCGTAGGCATAGAACTCCTGCGCTACGTAGTTCTGGGCACCTGGCCGCGTAACGCGCACCTCGTAGGAACCGGAGCGGAGAGGAGTAAAGCTGTACACGGCACCAGCGGCAGGAACCTGTATGGTTTTGGTCTGGATAATATTTTCGCGGCGTTGCGATTTATAGTTGTAAGCGCCTCCTCCTCGTTCTATTACCGACTCATATGTATAACGCACCAGTTGCACCTGGGCGGTGGCCGATGGTTGCGGTTTGCCTGTGGCATCCAGTGCCAGCAGCTGCATACGGAGTGGCTGTTTGGTGCTCACGTAACGCACAAACTCACGGATGCCGTAGAAGGTGCTCTGGGTGTTTACCACAAATTTGGAGAGCCGGTTTACCGGTCGTCCGGTTTCATCAAAAACGGTGGTGAAAAGGGAGCCATCCAGCACGCCAATATCTTCATAATCGGAGAGCTCAAACACTTCGCGGCCTTCACCGCTTTCATTTGTCTGCCCCTGCCGCACACTTGTTTGGATGTCTACTGAACCGGCTGTCACCACATCGAAGTTGTAGTCGGGGTACCGTTCGGCTTCGAATCGCTTTTTCTTCAGGCTTAGCTGCAGTTCATAATTGCGACCGGCAGCGGGAGGACCAAAAAAGTTCTGTGCCACCAACTGCGCTTCCACCTTTTCTCCTGCCATATAAGCAGGTTTGTTCAGGCTGGTCGTTACTTTCAGGCGATCGGGCATAAACTCTTCTACCCCCATTTTCTTAGAATTCAGCAACACATCGTTGCCAGAGTAAACCTCCAGGGTGTAAGTACCGGTTACAGCCGCTGTGGGCAGGGTAAAACTGGTTTCGGCTGCTCCCTGAGTGTTTAGCTTAGCTTTTACGCTTTTAAACTCCTTGCCATTGGGCAGCAGCAGCTTCCATTTCAGAGGCAGGCCGGATACGGTTTCCCAGTCGGGCGTGCGTACCACCGTGTTCACATGCATTATATCGCCTGGCCGGTAGAGTTCACGGTCTCCGTAAATAAAAGCATCGTAGTTTAGCTCTGCTAAGCGCTTACCACCTACCTCAAAGCGGGAAGTGTTTACCAGCGTTTCCCGGTAAGGAAGGTAAGTGAAGTCGTGGCCGGATCGGGCCGTGATGAGGCCAAGTTTGAAGCCGGGTGCCATTTTGCCCATGTCGGGGAAACGGGCAACTCCATCGGAATCGGTGGTGGCTTTGTGTACTACCTGGTTATTGGTGCTGATAAAGCGTATCTCTACCCCAGCCATAGTAGTGGCTTCGCGTATAGAGTTGGCAAACACCAGCACCTCATCTTTTCCCTGCTTCACCATCAGGCCAATGTCAGAAACAGAGATCACTTTTGAGTCGCTAAGCCAGTTCTTTTCGGTGCTTTTTACCGATAGCACATAAAGTCCTTTAAACTCACTGTCGAAGTCGAGGTCGTTGAGGTCGAGGTTCAGCAAGTAAGCGTTGCCTTGCCGGCGCAAACTTTTAGTGTCGTATTCCCGCTCAAAAATGATTTTACCATTGGTTTCGTCCACCACATAATTGGCGTTATCGAAATACTCTTCTGACTCCTGGTCGTAGTGGCCATCCCACATTTTGCCATCCTGCAGGTAGCGCAGGATGTTGTTTTCAAAAACTTTGGCAATGCTCACCTTTACCCGTGGCACCTGCACCAAGTTTAGAGCGATGTTGCGGGAGCCGTTGCTGCCCAGGTAAATGCTTTTTTTGTTCTCAAACGCCACACCCGGCCGCAGCGAGGCAAAGGAAAAGACTTGGCTGTAATCCTGCCCCAGCATAATACCACCTACTGCCTTAAGGTATTTCGATACCTTTAGCGTATAGTTATTGCCTTGCGGAATGTTGCCACGCAGCACAAAACCTCCTTCCTGCGGCTCCACTACAAAGTTTACTTTTGGCTGCACCGATACATAGTCTTTCAGTTTTTCGCCACTAACGGGAAGTGTGGTAGTGACAAACACAATTTCCTGGTTGTTTTCTACGGCCGTTGTAATTTCTGCAATCTGCAGGGTCTGCCGGCTGGGTATCTGTACGTTCTGTTCAATCTGTTTGCGGGTCTGGTAACTGGTGCCGGAGGTTGTGAGGCCGGGGTCTATGCGCAGGCGAACCGGATTGGCCTCTTCCTTCAGGTGTTCTGTGCCTTTAATCCGGATACCAATTTCTTCGGTTTGGTTACTGGCCAGCACCTCTACCGGAAGTTCGGTAGCTCCCGCAAAAAAATGAATCCGTTTGCTAAGCTCGGCTGGGTTAATCTGGTAGTTGAAGGTCAGATTTACCCGTGCCTCTAGTTGCCCCAGTTCCTCGGCCTGCGCCCAATAAGCCCGCGCCTCGGCCAGGTTGAGGTATGGTGTATGAAACCGGATCGACTGCCCTTCCGGTATTTTGTATTTCTCCTCTGTGTGCGCTAGTAATTGCTGGGTTAAGTCGGCCTGAAAATCGGTGCTGGGAGCAAAGGGGTGCAGCGGCGAAAACACCAGTTCGTTTACTGCCGTCCATTTAAACCGGCCTTTGATAGCAGGGGTAAACTTAATATAAGGCAGTGTATCCCATTTCTGCAGCTGCTTCTCGGTTACCAAGGCCTTATCGAAGGTGAAAACGAGGTTCTGTTCCTGTGAGATTTCCTGATCGAAATTTTTTCGCTCCAGGCCAAGTTCGTTGCTTTTTTTGCTGCAGCTGGCTATGAGCAGCACAAGAAGTAGCAAAAGGAAGTAGGAGCTGCTGAAATATCGGCTATTGGCAGGCAAAAAGGAGGTGTTCATAGTTTTAAAAGGAAGTAGGCGTTTCCTATTAAACATACAAATTCTTTGCCGAAGTATTATAAACCCCCTATATTTATTTGTAGCGCTTTTTTCGGGTTTCGGGCACTGTGGTAGGTAACTAAATTTGAAAGCTTCATGCCACAGTTGAGTTCTCTTGCATCTTATGAAAAGCGATCGGCGTACCCATGTTAGCTAACACATTACCAATATGCAACAACTATTACTAAAGCCAGTTTCTATTTATCCTTTAGTGTATTTCCGGATTCTGTTTGGGTTGCTGATGTTTTGCGAAGGCGTGGGAGCAGTGCTGATAGGGTGGGTGCAGGAGCACTATGTGGAGCCACACTATCACTTTGGTTACATTGGCCTGGAGTGGATTCGGCCGCTGCCTGGTAACGGAATGGTATTCGTTTATTTGCTCATGGCCTTGCTGGGGTTGCTGATTATGGTGGGCTGGCGCTATAAACTGAGCAGCTTCCTGTTTTTTTTGCTCTTTGGCTACAGCTTTTTCTGCGAAAAAACCCATTACCTAAACCACCACTACCTCATTTTCCTGATTAGTGGGCTGATGGTGTTGTTGCCTGCTCACCGCAAGCTCTCCATGGACGTGCGGCGGCAACCGGAGCTGGAGAGCGAGGTAGCACCCCAGTGGACACTCTGGCTCTTTCGGCTGCAATTGTTCCTGGTGTATTTTTATGCCGGTGTGGCGAAGCTACAGCCCGACTGGCTGCTGGCAAAGCCCGTTAGCATCTGGATGTCTTATAAAACACACTTTTATGTTATAGGGCCTTACCTCAACACACCGGCCATGATCTGGCTGATTGCCTGTGGCGGCATTTTATTTGATTTTACGATTGGGTTTGCCCTGCTTTGGTCACGCACCCGCATGCTGGCTTTCTGGGTAGCTTTTGTTTTTCATATTTTTAATTCGGCTGTGTTTCATGTGGGGGTGTTCCCTTATTTTATGATTGCGGCCAATGTGCTATTCTTTCGTCCGGACCAGATTGCCCGCTGGTTTTTCCGGAAAAAGGTATCGCAGGAGACTTTGCAACAGGTGCCACTGCGGCAACCTGGTTGGCAGCGGCAATGGGGCATCGCCTTTTTTGTGCTTTACCTGAGTTGGCAGGCGGTGTTTCCGTTGCGGCACTTTTTTATTCCAGGCGATGTGAACTGGACTGAAGAAGGTCACCGGTTTTCGTGGCGAATGATGTTGCGCACCAAGAGCGGTTCTATCTATTATAAAGTGCGCGATAAGGCTACGCAGCAGGAAGAATTAGTATATACAGGTACGTACCTGACAAATGACCAGATTAGGGAACTGGTAAAGCACCCGGACATGATCTGGCAGTTTGCGCAGTTCCTGCAACAGGAGTATCAGAAAAAAGGCATGCAATCCCCTGAGGTGTATGCCTACTCCAGCCTCAGCTTAAACGGCTACCCCAGTCATCCGCTTGTAGATGGAAGTGTGGACTTGGCGGCTGTGCCTTATACCTGGGGTGCCAAAAACTGGGTAAAGCCCCGCCCCGAAGCTGAAGGCTGGCCCTGGGCTTCGCGTATGGTGATGGAGGAGCATTAGCGGAAGAATGGTTTAAGAAGGCAATAGTCTGTTTGGTACGTATACCTGTAAAACAACTTCCTCTATTTGAATGCCACATAAACCCACCAAAGAAGAACTGGCAGCAGCCGTAGGTCGTACCGTGCCCGATGTTATCGCTCCGAACCTGAAGGTATTATTCTGCGGCATTAACCCCAGCGTGTATACCGCCGTGGTGGGGCATAACTTTGCAAGACCAGGCAATCGGTTTTGGCCTACTTTGTTTGCGGCTGGTTTTACGCCGAGGCTGTTTCTGCCAGGAGAGCAACAGCAGTTAACTCCATTAGGCTACGGAATTACAAACGTTGCGGCAAGAGCCACGGTAGCGGCGGCCGACTTGAGCCGGGAGGAACTGCGGGAGGGAGGGCAACAGCTCATAGCCAAAGTCAAAACCTACCAGCCACAGATACTGGCGCTGCTTGGCATTTCGGTTTATCAGGCTGCCTTCGGGCAGAAGGGGAGTGGTGTTGGCCTGCAGGATCTGATGATCGGAACTACTCAGGTTTGGGTTTTGCCAAACCCTAGTGGCCTCAATGCGCATTTCCCGCCCCAAAGACTAGCGGAGGTGTACCGCGCTCTTTATGATTATGTGAGATAGTCTGCGTGGTGGCTTCAGTCAGAAATTAGATTGGGAAAGCAGAAGTACGTAGCACTAGCATGGCTGAGTTACATACAGAAAGCGGCAGTAAAAATGGCAAAGAGACCTAAGCGAAGAATAGTTTAATTAAGCTCGGGAAGGGAATTTTCATTAGAATAATTCATTTAGTGTGCCAGTAGGCTGATGGGCTACTTTTGAATTGAAATATTTGAAGATGAGTAAAATTTAAAACCTGAATTCAGTGGATAAAAGACCATGCTTCACTCTTCGAGGTTTACAATCTTTTACATTAAGCCCTGTGTCTTATGTCTAATAAAATACCTCTGGAAGAGCCATTCTATTAGAATAATTAGTGTCGGGTTGATTAGGTGTCTTCAAGCTTTTGATTGTATAAAGTAGATTATCAGGCGCTTATATAGTAAAAGTTCTTGTTTGGATATAAATTATAGCTACTACCTCTCAAATGGGCGAACATAATGTCCACAATGCCCGTTAGAAATTAATTCTACAAGCACATTTCCGACCGGAAATGCCTGTTAGAACTTTTAATGAACATTACCTCTATACATGCCTCAGGTTAACAGAAATGAGACGGATAGCAACGCCTTGGATTTTTTCCGGGGTGGAGGTGAAATGGGGGCAATGATGCGCAATTACCCCTGGGAGGATCATCCGCTAGGGCCACCTGCCAATTGGCCTCATAGCCTAAAGACAAGTATCCGACTGCTCCTGAACTCTGGCTTCCCGATGTTTATCTGGTGGTCTGAGGAGCTGTTTGCTTTTCATAATGATGCCTACCTGCCGGCATTGGGGAAGAAACACCCTAAAGCGCTGGGTGAACCGGCACGCGTGGTATGGGCAGAAATATGGGAGCAGCTACAGGGAGTTGTGCTAAATATTCTGAAAGGAGGAGAGCCTTATAAAGCAGATGCCCTGCAACTGATGCTGGACCGCAAAGGCTTCTCTGAAGAAACTTACTGGACCTTTTCTTACAGCCCTGCCTTTTCTGACAACGGTGAGGTGGCAGGCATTTTCTGTGCCTGTCACGAATTAACCAGCACCATTCTGGGGCAAAGGCGCCTGAAAACCCTGAAAGACATTGCCGAAACTTCCTCTCTGAACCAGAGTCTGGCGGAAGCGTGCCAGGCATCTTGCGATTTTCTGAACGAGAATGCAGAGGATATTCCATTTAGCCTGATTTACCTGCTAAACGAAGATGGCGTAACGGCACATCTGATGGGGCAAGCCGGTACAGTCGGGCATTGTAACGCTCCTGCAACCTTAGACTTACGGCAACCAGACACTATCTGGCCCTTACAGGACGTGCTGCTTACCAGGCAGGTAACAGTTGTGGACTTGCAGAAAACTGGTGATCCTGAAGTAGACGTTATACCAAACGTGCTGAGGCAAGCGGTACTGCCTATCTTTTTGCCAGGACAGGCACAGGTATTGGGTTTCTTTATTTCAGGTATAAGTGCTTCGTTGGAGTACGATGCCGATTACAAACGTTTTCAGGAACTGCTCGCCAACCAAATTGCCACTACCATTGCTACCGTTCAGACCCGCGAAGAAAACGAGCGACAGCAAGCTTACCTGCAGGAAATTTTTCAGCAAGCTCCGGTAGGTATTACCATCTTGCGGGGCAAAGACTTTATAATTGATTTAGCTAACCCACAGGTATGTGCCATTTGGGGACGTAAGCCCGAAGAGGTGCTTAACAAATCTGTGCTCGATGCCTTGCCGGAAGTGGAGAGCCAGGGTATTATCCAGCTTCTGAACGGGGTAATGGAGACCGGCGTGCCTTTTGTAGCCAATGAGTTGCCCGTGTTACTGGAGCGAAATGGTCGACTCGAAGAGGTTTATCTTAACTTCGTTTATCACCCAAAGCGTAATTCCAACGGAGCCATAACAGGTGTAATAGCCGTAGCCATAGACATAAACGAGCAGGTAGAAATCAGGCGTGAAATCGAGCTAAAGAACAAGCAGCTTCTGGCTATAAATGCCGACCTTGATAACTTTGTGTATTCTGCCTCACACGACCTTAAAGCACCAATCTCCAATATAGAAGGCCTTATGAAGGTGCTGGTAGAGTATTTGCCCGAAGAAACAATGGCAACGGAGGTGGTGCAAAGGCTTATCAAACTTATTGATAATTCTGTAGAGCGATTTAAGCGTGCCGTTTCTGACTTAACAGAAGTAGCCAAAATTCAACGCGAAGCCGGAGAAGACGTTCGGTTAATAGATCTGCGGGAGGTTTTATCGGAGGTGCAGTTAGATTTTGAATCGCTTATCATTGAGTCTGGTGCCCGAATTGAGTTGGATATTGCGCAGGATGATGCTATCTGGTTTTCTGCAAAAAATATGAGGAGCGTTGTGTATAACCTCCTGAGCAATGCCCTCAAGTACCGCTCTGCCAGCCGCCGGTTGCATATTTGCATCTCTGTAGAAGTTGCGCCTCCTTATACTGTTCTGACTGTTACTGATAATGGCTTGGGTATAAACCCGAAAGAAAAAGAAAAGATGTTCTCGATGTTTAAGCGCCTGCACGACCATGTGGAGGGCTCCGGCATAGGTCTTTATATTGTGAAGCGCATTGTAGAAAATGCAGGAGGAAAAATTGAAGTGGAGAGTACTCTTGGAGAAGGAACTACTTTTAAAGTTTTCTTTAAACATTAAGCACGGTTTTGTATTTTCGTCGCGCTATGTTTGGAATAAGGCAAGCGGGATATTTGCTCATGGCAAACCAACCAGTTAATTTTTAAGGACCCTGAAGCTGTAAAATGCCCATCTTCTTTAAATTAGAGTTGATGACTTTTAACCTGAGAGAAAATGAATAAACTCAACTGCGTGTTATTGGTTGATGATGATGAAGCTACCAACTTCATTAATACAATGGTTATCAAACGTGCAGGTATTGCGGAAGAGTTGCTTATAGCCCGCAACGGCAAAGAAGCTATTGAACTGATAAAACAGCGCGGCAATGAGGTTGCAGTTATGAGGGCTCCTATTCCCAGACTTATTCTGCTGGATATTAACATGCCGGTTATGGACGGCTTCGGTTTTCTGCAGTTATATAAGGAGCTTGAATTACCTGAAAAAGAATCTGTGGTGATTGCCGTATTAACAACCTCTCTTAACCCTAAAGACGAAGAGCTTGTGAGAAGTGCCGGTGTGCGCGATTTTCTAAATAAGCCCCTTACAGCCAAGGTGTTGGAAGAACTACTCTCCAGGCACTTTAACTAGAAACCATTTTCGCAGGTGCTCCAGTGTCTGTCATCATACAAAATTCAGCTAACATCAGTTTGTAGATTAGAAGATATTAGGCCATTTTGCGGCCATGAAATCGAATAAACTATTTTTCTTGATCTTGTGGTTGCTGGTATGGTTGCCGGGAATGTTGCTTTCGCACAGCGCTTCGGCGCAAAACCAACGCGAAAAGGTACATAACGACAACGGCTGGTATATGTATTTTGGCGACCATCGCCTTAACGACAAATGGGGGCTGCATACCGAAGTGCAGTTCCGGAGACACAACATTATTTCTGATCCGCAGCAGTTGCTCATCCGTACAGGCATTAATTACGCTCTCACGAGCAGTGCCATGGTTACATTAGGGTATGGCTTTATTGAGACCTACCCTTATGGTGGAGACCCGGTGGGAGCCATTTTTCCAGAGCAGCGGATCTATCAGCAATTGCAATTCAGGAATAATCTGGCCCGATTGGTATTTACACATCGGTACCGCCAGGAGCAACGCTGGTTAAAGCGCCCCGGCGACGAAGATTACACTTATTTTAACAGAACACGTTATTTCCTGAAAGCCGTACTGCCGCTGTCTGGCCCTACTGTTGATGCCAAAGAATTTTTTCTGGCTGCTTATGATGAAATCTTTGTGAACTATGGGGAAAATGTGCAGGTAAACATATTCGACCAAAACCGTGCTTATGCTGCCTTAGGTTATAAACTGAACGATGCCGCAAGTCTGGAACTTGGTTATCTGAATCAAATTATTCAAAAACCTAATGGCCGCATGTTTGAGCATAACCATACCCTCCAAGTGTCTTTGTTCTACAATTTGAACTTCGCCAGGCAGTAAAGTAAAAAGGCTCTGGTATTTAAAATCTCAGACTGTATCTGATACCCTTGATGCACTTGGTGTAAAACTACCTCTGGAAGGCTATTTTCATTAGAAAAATTTGGGTTGTGCAGAAGCTATCTAGCCTATTAAAGATATTTCGGCAACAAGCTATAAGGTGGACGCCGTTGCCAGGTGCACGATTTGGGGCTCCACTGTTCGAGCGTTCAGCGAGTGGGGTAGGGGCCCTCCATTTGGAGCATCTTGATTTTTCTTGTTCTTTTTGTATCAAGACAAAAAGAACAAGAAAGCCAGCAATGAAACAGCTTCATTCCGAATTCACAGCAGTGAAAGCAACTATGTGAACTTAAACTTAAAAGACCACAATTTTAGCTGTTGCATCTCGCCCACAAGATCCTTTCAGGATGACAACGTGGGAAGGTATTATCTAGAAACCGGACTCGAATAAATACTGATTTGTAGTAAATTGAAGGTTCCTTTAAAATAAAAACTCCCGAAGCACGGCCATCGGCCTCGGGAGTTTTTATTTTAAAGCAGTTTGTCTAAGGTAATAGGCAGGTTTCGGATGCGCTTGCCAGTGGCATGGAAAACGGCATTAGAAATGGCGGCTGCCACACCTACTACACCAATTTCACCGAGTCCTTTTGCGCCGATGGGGTTTACGTGCTCATCGTGTTCCTCTACAAAAATGACATCAATATCGTGTATGTCGGCATTTACAGGTACATGATACTCTGCCAGGTTGTGGTTAATAAAACGGCCGAAGTTATTATCCATAAAAGACTCCTCGTGTAAGGCCATGCCGATACCCCAAACCACTCCACCCAGAATCTGGCTACGAGCAGTTTTGGGGTTAATAACGCGACCACCTGCTATGGCACTCACCACCCGGGTTACTTTAATAGTTCCTAAGTCTTCGTCTACTTTAACTTCTACAAATACAGCCGAATGAGTATAAGGAGCATACTTTTTCTGGCCAGGTGCTGGTTTGGAACTCACTTCCTCTTCAATAAAATGCAGCTCCCGCTGGCGCATTATATCTACTATAGCCATAGCCTGTGCAGGATCACTTTTTAATTTAATTTGCCCTTCCTCAAAGAGCACCTCCTCGAGGCTGGCGGTTGCAAAAGGTGAACCTGGGAGCTTGCGCGAGAATTTCAGCAGTTTTTCGCCTACTGCTTCACATACTAACTTAACTGCCGAGCCTACAGATGCCACCGTCCAGGAGCCTCCTTCCAGTGGTGCTTCTGGTAGCGAAGAGTCGCCAAGCTTAAAGGTTACATCTTCAAGGGGTAGTCCTAAAGCTTCGGCGGCCAGTTGCGACATAACGGTGTAAGTGCCGGTGCCAATGTCGGCCGTGGCGCTGCTGACGGTGAGCTTTCCATCGAGGGTAAGTAAGGCTTTGGCGGCAGACTCCTGTTGCTTGGCTTCCCAGGCACCGGTGGCCATGCCCCAGCCTACGAGGTTATGGCCGTCTCGCATTGAACGAGGGGCAGGGCTTCTTTTGTCCCAGCCAAACCTCTCGGCCGCTTGTTGGTAGCAGGCTTTTAGCTCTTTGCTGGAGAAGGGCAGGTCTTTGTTCTGATCTTTTTCTGTGTAGTTTTTCAGGCGCAGCGAAACCGGATCGAGGTTAGCAGCTATGGCAAGTTCGTCCATGGCTATTTCCAGGGCATACAAACCTGTAACACCTCCAGGTGCCCGCATGTCGAGCGGCGTGTATACATCCAGCCCAATTAGCTGGTGGCTAAAAGCTACGTTATCACACTGGTATAGTACATTTTGCCAGACTACGACATTTTCTGAATAATCTTCGAACTTCGATGTTTCTGCATACGCCTCGTGCCGTGCCGCCTCCAGGTTTCCATCGGTGCTTGCTCCGAGCTGCAGCCGCTGAATGGTGGCAGGGCGGTGCCCGAAGGAGAACATCTGTTGCCTGGTAAGCACCAGCTTAACCGATCGTTTCAGCTCCAGCGCCGCCATTACGGCCAGAAAGAGCTGATACTGTGGCCGCAATCCGGAGCCAAAGGCACCACCTACGTAAGGTGAAATAACCCGGGCTTCTTTTTCTGATAAACCAAAAATCTGGGAGATGTATTTTTGGCTGTTTTTCACACTCTGCGTTTTATCGTACACCGTGAGGGTGCCATCTTCTTCCCAGGCAGCAATGGAGGCATGCATTTCTATGGGGTTGTGGTGCTCTGCCGTATGAAAATACTCCTGCTCCACTTTTACAGCAGCATTGGCAAAAGCTGTCTCCACATCGCCTCGTTTTTCGGGTGGTGGCTGCGATTTGTACTTGGGCGGTACATAAGCCTGGTCGCGGTTAGCTTGCAGATCAGTGGTATGCGGAGCTTCTTGGTATTTAACTTTTACAAGAATAGCAGCATATCGTGCCTGTTCAAAGGTTTCGGCTACCACCAGGGCAATGGGCTGCTGACTAAACAGAACCTCGTTGTTGTGGAGCGGTCTAAAGGGAGAACCCGGAGGCGAATCTTCATCCTGGTAGCTTTTGTCGAACCAGGCAGTTTGAGGTCTGTTTTCATGGGTAAATACCTGTACCACACCCTCCACTTGCAGTGCCTCGGCTACATCTATGCTTTCTATTTTACCTTTTGCTATTTCACTGGAAACAACAAAACCGTGTAATAAGGCCGGTATAGCAAATTCGGCGGCATATGTGGCCTGGCCTGTTACTTTTGCTTTGCCATCTACGCGGTTAGCTGATTTACCTGTTATGTCCTTGTTCATGATGTTGCCTCCATTTCTAAAGCTTGTTGCAGGGCACGCACGATGGAGCGTTTCGCCAATTCAATTTTAAAGGTATTATGCCCGTAGCCTTTTGCGTCTGCCACTATTTTTTCGGCCACCTTCCGGAAGTTCTCTGTAGTGGCAGGCTGGTTAGTGAGCAGGGCTTCTGCTTCTTTGTCGCGCCAGGGCTTGTGGGCTACACCGCCTAAGGCTATTCGTGCCTCTTTTATTGTTCCCGCCTCCTGCTCCAGCCCCACAGCTACCGATACTAGGGCAAAGGCATAAGAGGCCCTGTCGCGTACCTTGAGGTAGGTATAGTTGGTGGCAAAGCCTTTGGCAGGCAGTTCAATGGCTGTTATAAGTTCTTCCTCATTCAGGTTGGTGTCGAGGTGCGGCGTGTCGCCTGGTAACCGGTGAAAGTCGGTGAGGGCAATGGCTCTCTCTCCGCTTGGGCCTGTAACGTGCACGGTAGCATCCAGTGCGGATAAGGCCACGGCCATGTCGGAAGGATGGGTGGCTATGCAGTGCTCGCTGGTGCCTAAAATAGCATGAATGCGATTAAAGCCGGCTATGGCAGAGCAGCCAGAACCCGGTTCGCGCTTGTTGCAGGGCGTGGCTTTGTCGTAAAAGTAGTAGCAGCGGGTACGCTGCAGCAGGTTGCCACCATCTGTTGCCTTGTTGCGCAGTTGGGCAGTGGCACCAGCCAGTATCGCGTGCGATAGGAGCGGGTATCGCGTTTCTACTTCGTGGTGGTAAGCTGTATCAGCATTTGTTACCAAGGCGCCTAGCCAAAGGCCACCGGCTGCTGTGGTCTCAACTTTGTTTAGGCTGGTGCGGGTAATATCGATCAGGTGCTGTGGGTGCATCACGTCGATCTTCATCAGGTCGAGCAGGTTGGTGCCGCCGGCAATAATTTTGGCATCTTTATTAAGAGCCATTTGTTCTACGGCAGAGGCCGGGTCTGCTGCACGGGCATAGGTAAAGCTTCTCATGCGCTCTGGCTCCTTTCCAGTGCTTCCTGCACTACTTTTACAATGTTGTTGTAAGCGCCGCAGCGGCAGATGTTGCCACTCATCAGGTCGCGGATATCATCCAGTGTTTTGGCTTTTCCTTCGTTTAGCAACCCAATGGTAGAGCAGATCTGGCCGGGAGTACAATAGCCGCACTGAAAGGCATCCTGTTCAATAAAAGCCTGTTGCACCGGATGCAACTCGCCATTAGCAGCAAGTCCTTCTATGGTTGTAATTTCGGAGCCATCGTGCATTACGGCCAATGTGAGGCAGCTATTTATGCGTTTGCCATCGAGTAAAATGGTGCAGGCGCCGCACTGCCCATGATCGCAGCCTTTTTTAGTGCCCGTTAGCTGCAACTGTTCGCGCAGGAGGTCGAGCAAGGAGGTCCAGGTCTCCACCTGAAGTTGCTGGTCCGCGCCATTAATCTTCAGCCTAATGGCCTCGGTAGGCGCTGAAGTATGAGAATGGTTTGCCATAGTTTTTTTGTATTAATGATTTGTGCTTTGTCCTGCTCCTGCTTATGCCCAACCAGGTACTCGAATAGGAACCAGGGAATGAGAAGGGAACTGTTCTGATATAATAACCTATTAGGTATATGCAGGAATTACGGAGTCGATCCTTTATATGTTAATAAAGAGTGACCCTTTATTTGAGTATGCGCAAAAAAGTAATGGCATCTTAAGGAATAATCGGGCTGTGGCAATAGTAGAAATTCCAGTGCTGTTGGTTGTGCTAATAGGTAATAGCATGGTTGGGTGTAATGGCCTGAACTATAAATAATTACTTAAAAAATACTTAAAGTAAAATTTTGCTTTTTGTATATATACAGTGTATCTTCACAAGGTTATCACCTTGCGGCATTAGCTGTTGGTAAGGCTACAGTTTTTACCTGTTCACGCACACCAAAAGACGCTCTCCTGCAGAAGAATAATTTCTTATCCTTCTTACTCGCGTTTTATCTGACAATCCGATTTTTGTGGCTAGTTCTTTAAGCAGGGGCTAGTGCTATAACTCATTTCCACCAACCCGACAAACCTTTTCAGGCTATGAAGCTTACTGGTATCTGCTGCGTGTTTTCATTTTGTTATTTTTTCAGGCCTTACAGCCTGTACCTTTAAAAGTGCTCCCCACATGCTGCCTTAGTCCGGCAGTAATTGCCAGAATGACGCGCCCAGGTTTGAGCTTCCTCCGAATAAAATCATAGTTTGTAAGCTAATAGAGAGGAAGGAGAGCCAGCCATGTAGTGCCAGTGCAAACGTGGTCTGAAAATGCTATATGAAATTGATAAACAAGTGGCAATAATTTGGTATTCGAGAGTTGTTCTTTAACCGCAGAACGTATGAAAACAGAAGATTTTACCATCAATAATGGCTCGGTGCAAAAAGAGCTGGAAGACCTACGGGAGAACCTGAGAAACAAACAGTTTTCGGATGTTGTAGACGATGAAGGTAATCAATATGTAGACCTGGTGATGGAGGGCGGCGGTATGCTCGGAATTGCGCTGGTCGGTTATGTATACACCCTGGAACAGGTAGGAATCCGGTTTCTGCAATTGGGCGGCACCTCGGCAGGTTCTATTAATGCCTTGCTTATGGCCGCGGCTGGCCCCAAAAATAAACCAAGCACCGATTGGCTACTCGAGATTCTGGCCAGCAAAAACTTCTACGATTTTGTAGATGGCGACTCCGATGCCAAGGATTTTATAAAAGCGGTTACATCTAAAAGCCGCGCACTCAAACTGGCCTGGAAAGGTGCACAGGTAATAGACAACATTCGGGAAGACTTTGGACTAAACCCTGGCCATAATTTTCATGGGTGGATGACCGAGCTGCTCAAAACCAAAAACGTAGATACGCTGGCCAAACTGAAGGAAATGCGCCAGCAGGGAAATGACCTGCTCAAGCTCCGAGATGGCCAGCCCTATACTTCCGAAGATATTGGCCGTTTTGCCCTGGTTGCTGCCGACATCACCACTCAAACCAAAGTGAATTTTCCGGAGATGGCCGACTTATACTGGGCTAACCCGGACCAGGTAAACCCGGCCGATTTTGTGCGAGCCTCTATGTCCATCCCTCTCTTTTTCCACCCGTACCGCATTACGAATCTGCCTTTTGGCGAAAAGCAGCTACAGAAATGGCGCAACGTTGGTTACTTCGGCAATGTGCCCGACGAAATCTTTTTTATAGACGGCGGTATTAATTCCAATTTCCCGATAGACCTCTTTCATAATCATAACCGGGTGCCGAACGCCCCCACTTTTGGTGTGAAGCTGGGAGTAGACCGGCACCACCCACGCATTATCCGGAAAGTACCCGACCTGCTGGGAGCTATTTTCGACTCGGCTCGTCAGACGCACGATTTCGACTTTATTGCTCGTAACCCCGACTACAAGCACCTGGTGCACTGCCTCGATACCGACACCTTTAACTGGCTCGACTTTAACATGCCCGATACAGAAAAAAGGCGCTTATTTGAACTTGGCGTACGCGGTGCCGCTACCTTCCTGACTAAGTTTAACTGGGAAAAATATAAAGAGCTGCGCAAAGCGCTGGTAGGCGTCAATCAAACGTCAGCCGATATGGATGCAGCATCTCCTGCTCCCAAGCCCTTACTGGCAGACCTCAACCCGAATTGATAGGCGCCTCCCCTAAATGCGGTACTACCACAAGAGGAACCTCACGAGGACAAACCCTGAGGCATTGAACTTCGAATCAAGCTCCGGAAGGGCATTTTTATTAGAAGAATTAGACTTGACTGGTGTTGTACAACAGAAGCTCCAAAGCATTTTATATCGCTATTGGTGCTTCTGTGCGTCTTCACTTCCCGGTACTGCCTCCCGGCAGAACCTTCTTAGATGCCAGAAAGGTAATACCGTTGCAGCAACTACAGGTAGGTAAATGCAGACTTCGGGCTGGAATTCTTCTAATAAAAGCAGCCTTCCGGAGGCTGTTCAGAAGATTTTGAGCACTAGTTGCTAAAGGCTGGACTGTGCCTGAAAAAGCTATTCATAATCTCTGCCTTTGCGGCCTCAGATCTAAAGTGTGATTTAACCGAGAAAGGAACCCTGTTTGCCCTATCAGCCATTCCTTCCATACTGCCTGCAACCTATAACTTATTTGCCAGCCTAAGATTCTACAAGCTATTTTTGCCTCCCGAAGGCCAATTTCATTAGAAGAATTGAAAGAGCTTCCTGATATATCTGTGCCGCGAACTTTTTATTTGATTCAGATTAATAAATTATTCCTAAAAATAAAAGAGACCCCAAGAGGTCCCTTTTATTTTTAGGAATAATTTATACTTCTTTATACCTCAGCTATGGATTAGTAGACCACATAGACACCTCTTTCAGCAGAAAACGGCGGTTTAGCTTCAGTTGCGAAATCAGCAGTTCTGCCAAGTCCTCCGGCTGCATTACCTTTTCGGGGTTGCCGTCTGTAAGTTTACTTTGTACCGCTAGCTCGGTTGCCACGGTGCTTGGTGTCCAGGTACTAACCCGAATGTTGTGCTTGCGAACCTCCTGCATGAGCGATTCTGAAAGTCCAATAAGGGCAAATTTTGAGGCACTGTAGGCGCTGGTAATTGCTGCTCCTCGTTGTCCTGCTGTAGAAGAGATATTGATTATATCTCCTGCCTGACGCTCAATCATAGCTGGAAGTGCTGCACGAGTGACATAGTATACTCCCATTAGGTTTACCTGTATAATACGTTCCCACTCTTCTGGAGCTAGTTCTAGGAACTTGCCAAACCCACCAATTCCTGCATTGTTTATCAGGATATCGATAGCACCCAGCTGCTCCTGTACCTGTGCAACGGCAGCCTCAACTTCTGCTCTGTTAGCCACATCGGCTGTAACTACCACGGCTTTAACACCAGCTTTTTCTACTTCTGCAGCAACTTCCTGTAACTGGCTTTTTGTACGGGCTAAAAGTCCAACGTGTACACCTTCTTTTGCCAGCGCAATTGCAATAGCTCTGCCAATACCTTTACCGGCACCTGTTACCAGAGCACTTTTACCTTCTATTGACTCCATGTTATAAATTAACGTGTATATACATTATTTTTCACTACAAATATAATGTGCACAACATGACTTAAGCAAATCTTACTTTATACCTGATTTACCTCTTGTTGCCTCTGGAAAGCCTGCATCGAATGTAGCTGCTGTTAGGTGGCGTTTTTCTTCAGCCACCAATCAAGCCTCGTTTCCGATTTATAATTCTTTATTGTTGGCTTGTTCTCCGCTCGTTCAATTTTCAGTTCGTTCAAATTTGCTACTACGGACCAAATTGTTCCGAATCTTTCTTTTTTTAAATCCAGACACACACATTTGTCAGATAGAATTTCTTTGGCTATCTGCAAATCCATTTTATTAATGGACTTTAAACTATCTTTTAAGCCCTTATATCTTTCCGTGCTTTTACTCCATTCAACTCCTCCACGGTCGTAAGCTTGCATTTCCTTTGTCTTAAATTCATTTGTTATGAAGATAAATTGTTCATTTTTTTCGGGACGCCTTACAATGCTTTTTTGAGGTGCGGATTCTACAACTGCGATCTGTCCCTTATGGTCTGCAATCAAAAAATTGTTCGCCGTAGACACTTTGGCTTTTTGAATAAGTTCTATCGCCTGTTCAGTATTCTCACAATCTTCTAAGACCTTTCTTACTATAAAATGAAAACTGATTCCTGTCTGAACTTCCGTTCCGTTGACAAACGACATTGAAACGGATAATCCTTTTTCGTTGATTCCATCCGAGCGACCAATGAACACATCTGATTGACTTATGTAAGCGTACTTATCTTTGGGTGCTATTAAGCTACTTTCTGTGAATTTTTTAAAATCAAACAGCATATCATAATTCCTACCAATAACTGTGGAATCATCGTTCTTAAAAGCAAAGACACTACATTGTCCTGTTGTATTAAAAACTCCGAGACTTAATAAAAATGCACCTAACTTTTCGGGTTTGTCTTTGATTCCTTTTGCGAAGCCCTCAATTTCTTCAACAACTTCAGGAAAGAACGATTTTAGGTCTTGATACGATTCAAGTCCAAAATCCATTTTTTGTTTGCTAATTGTTGGAATCACGAAATCAGCTTTCTCGTATAGTAACTTACCATACTTTAAGCCCATATCGTAAAACTCTCCATATAATCTTGGGTGATACATTCTATATCGTTGTTTATTATAAACGCTACATAACGTCCAAGTATAAGAGCAGTTGCGGATTAAAACGCACTTTACTTTTCGGATACCAATATACTTAAATAAACACAAAAACGGTCTGAGTTTGCACCCAAACTGCTATTGCTCTTATACAATGATGTGCGGTCGCTCTTTTTCTTTTAGTTTGGGGAATGAAGTCCAATTTTATTCCCTTCAGAATCAAGAAATAATGCGAAATATCCACTTTCGTCTGCGTGAAGTGTTTTTGGTATAAGAATTTTTCCACCGTTTCTTTCAACCTTATCAAGAATTACCTGCAGATTGTCTCCGCCATTTAGATATATGGTTACACCGTCAGCCGAAGGTTTATATCCTTCCGCTTTGATTATCACTCCCGTTACCATTTGTCCTTCATATGGCAAAATTCCCATTTGCATATCCGGCATATCCATTTGTTCAATTTTTATGTCCAAAATTGTCTGGTAAAAATCAACAGCTCTGGAGATTTCTGTTGCCGGAATTTCAAAGATTGATACATAACTTTTCATATTACTTGCTTTTAGCGTTTTGTTTGAGTTGCCCTGTTTAGCTGTAGTGTTATTGCAAGACGATAACCAGATTGCAAAAATCACTATGATGCCAATTGTTGTTCTTTTCATTTTTACACCCCTTATATGCTTAAGGAGCAAAGTTAGGATGTCCGTAAACGCTGAAATAGTAAAAATGCGACAGCTTAGTCTTTCGCATAGAAAAGGGAAGAAAGTATCAATTTACCATCGGCTAAAAAATCTTTGGGCGTAGTGCCTGTAAATTCCTTAAAGTCTTTGATGAAGTGGTTTTGGTCGTAGTATTCGCTTTCATAAGCGATTTGGGTCAATGTTTCTGTCTTTTGGTTTAGCAACAGTTTTAAAGCGGTTTGAAGTCGGATAACTTTGCCCAATTGTTTCGGACTAATGCCGATGTGCTTCAAAAATTTCCTTTCAAGTTGTCTGCGTTTCGATAAATCTTCTTTAAGGATTGCGTTTATTGGCATACTTCCGCTTGTTGCGAGCAGTGTATCAATGGTTGATGTTACGATATTGTCTATCGTAGCCTTTTCGTTTAGTTTGTTTAGCAGATATGTTTCAATAATCCCGATTCGTTGTTGCGTGTCGGTTGCGTGATTGATTTTTTGCTCCAATTCATCGGCTGTTGATTGTCCAAAAAGTTCGGCTATTGATGTTTCTTTGTTTGCCAATTTTTTGACAGGTGTATTAATAAAGTTTGCGAAACCATAAGGATAAAACCGAATAGCAAAAGTGTTTACATACCCGACTGGCTGAATGTAAAATGGGTCAATAGTCTGGCCGAGAACCATTGCACGAGGTTGAAGCATAAAATCTGTTCCGGATGTAAACCGTTTAATGTCGTCTCCTAGAATAAACGCCATTTCTATACAGCCGTCCGGAACAATCCGTTGTTTTTCAGCGTTGTTTTCGGCAGGCACCTCCAAAGTCCAATAACATTTCACTACTGATTGTAAGTCAAGATGTGGTTGAAATGTTTGGTAGTTCATTTTTCGTGTTGGTTTTTTAGAGTGCCGCACAACTACTGAATAAAAGTAATTATTGAGTTTAGCTGCCCAATGAGTGTTGGCTAAACTGAATTCAACAAACTAATATACTATTTATCCAGGGCAATATGCAGGAACCCGCAGACAATTCGCCCACCCCCTGAAAATGCCAAAACCAGACCATCTGGCATCATATGCAGCCTATCTCCCTGAGCTCAAGTTCACTTCGCTTCTGCTTGTCAATATAGGTGCACAGGCCTAAGTAGCCAGTTAAATTGCCCACAGCATTCTTTAACAATACAGGACGGCTAAGATACCAGCGGTAGCTTTTTGCCTCTTTTGGCTTTAACCTGATAGTGGCCTCGTCCGTTGCCTGCCGTCGCTTAAACTTTTGCTACATTTCCTGCACGAGCTTTCTGTCGTCAGTGTGCACCCATTTCATCCACTCCCTATTCTGAATCTGCTCAAGGCTCATTCCGATAATCCCTGTATAATTGCGGCTCAAGCAGGTGATGTTCCCGCTCTTATCACTCAGCCTAACGATGCTCGGGCTTGTCGCTCCTTCCAACGATGGCTTTGCCGCGCTGCCTGCATATTTTATTGATTTCCATAGACATAGCCGCGTTATTAGCCGCTTAGATCCGAGTAAACTGGCGTTGTAACGCGGGTAGAGCAAAGGATGGCTTTACCTTTGCCTTCGTAACCTTCTGTCAATCATGCCTTGCCATACCCAAACCCCAGTTCGTTTCCTGAACTTTTTAAAACATGAGGGAAAGAACTTTATCCGCCTCTGGTACAAGCCTAAGATGTGGCTTTTTGAGGGACAGACGGGGGGGGGAGAATACGGTGGAGAGCATCCCCAATGTGTTTCGGCCAGCAAAGAGAAAGCCGGAGCGAAAGTACTCGCTATGCCCATACATACGCGGCACCACTCCTTTGCCACCCACCTACTGGAGCAGGGAACAGATCTGCGCTACATCCAGGTGCTGCTGGGCCACCGAAGCAGCAAGACTACTGAGATCTATACCCATTTTACCACCCATGCCTTGGATAAAATCGTCAGCCTATTGTATAATATTAAGCAAATACTTATATTAGCTTAAACATATATGAACATGCGCCTATCATACCATTCTACAGGATCCAGCCAGCAAACAAGCGCCAAAGCAAGCTCCAGCAACTACGTACATAGTGCAGATAAGCGTATGTTGTCGTTTAGCCGGCAGTTGGGTAAAAATAAAAAGTTAAAGAAAAGGGAATGATAGAAACTGATCATCAAAGCCACCATAGCTTTGCCCAGCAAGTGTTGGTAGTCGTCTCTCATATGGTAACCTTGGTTATAGTTCTGTTCATGCTCTTGCTATTCGTAGGCTTAGTAGTTGGAATGGGACCAGAGAGTACAATGGAAGGTTGGGTAGAAGCTTTTACCATTCCACCTGTTCTTGCTACAATTTTCTACAGCTATTATAGATTAAGAAAGCAATATGTGAAGGTACTGGTGTATTCATTATTGAACTTGGTCCTTTTGGCTGCGGAAATTTATTTTTATGTAGAGATACTCAAATGGGATATTGCCTTTGGCTTTATGATAATCATCTTGGCAGGAGCTTTTATACCATTGAATTATCTCCTGTTGAATTTGCTAGTAGAAAGAAAAAGGTAAAATTACTATTGCCAACAAAGTTCAGCCCTTATGCTCGGCTCCGCCTCGCCCATCGGCTGCACGAGTAACGTTAGGCTTAAATAAAATTATGAAAACAGTTTTCCTGATACTACTCTTTCTCACAACCAACCTTGATTCATTCTGTCAAACAGAAAATCGAGCAAAGACTTATATAGAAGGTAGAATTGTATCAGGAGTGAATAAGAAGCCTTTGGCTGATGTGTATGTTTCCCTAAAGCACAAGAATATTGGAACTGTTACAGATAGCATGGGTTATTTCCGATTTGGTGAAGTTCCAGAAGGGAAATACCACCTGATTACCCAATACTTTGGCTATGGTGAGACTGATACAGCAATAAATGTAGCATCAGCGCCATTAACTGGGCTTAAAATTACAATTGAAGCTAACTGCTCCTATGACAAAAGTAAAGCCGAAGTGGACATCAAGAGCGGTGAGCCAAAGCTGCTCTTGGTTGGAAGCATTGCACCTGTGGTCTTTAAAAATCAGCATAAGTTTGAGCAAAAGTATAAAGTGCAGTACTTCGACTTTGGATGTACTCCACCTGCATACGAATGCATAGAAGAATATAACAAGATAGTATTCAGCTATCTGGACAAGAAGTATGGTGAAAAATGGCGCAGAGAAGCCCGACCAGATGTGATGTTTTTAGAAGAAGAAAAATAGAATATCGTAGCCTAACGTACTGGTACATGAGCAAAGCTGCGGCTGACGCCTTGCTCACCTCATGTACCAGTACGTTAGGCTAAGTTGATAAGTATTGAAAGTGAATATTGGATTAAACTGACTGCCGCTGTTTCAAAATACAAGAATAACTCTTTAGCTTTTTAAGCTTAAAAAAGGATTTTAAAAATACTAACGGGCTATTATAGAATATATGTCGAAAGAAAGTCAGTTTGATAATTCAATTACAGACATTATTAAAAGTGTTTGGGTTTTTAACGTAACAAACAAAGGATTACCTGGGGGTATCTTTGAAAATTTGAACCTTGCTGAGAAATTGATAGCAAAAAATAAGTTGACAGGAACCCTCACCAAATATCCAGTAAATCAAGGAACTCTCGATTGAGCAATTCAAAATAATATGGTAAACATGAAGCCCGAAAAGCTAAAAGTAAAAGTTGATGACCCTGACTTTATAGGAGATTTCACATCAGCTTCTATGGACCATTATCATTATGAAAAAGGGTACAAAGACTAAAAACAAATTAGCCTAACCAAGTATAAACTTCATGCTTCGGCTAAAGCCTCGCAAGTCGCATATCCTAGTACCGTTAGCTGTAATCCTTGGACCACATTCTACATAAACATTAGGCTTTGACATAATTTTAAAATTAACTATCCTATCTAAAAGTCAAATATGGGTCTATATATGATGAGAATATTTAAGTCAAATCCCCCAACACATCATCTGCTAAGCATATTATTCATCATTTCGTTTATCCTTTTTTACTCACATACCTATGCAAGAGCATTCCAATTAAAGCCGGGTTTTAATGCACAAGAATGTGAAGATATTTTTAAGCTGAATTTTGCTTTTTTGGACACAGTAAAAGCTAACAAGTTCCCTGGCTTTCTGGATGGTTATACTATTCACTACCGTTCTCCAAGTGTGGGGTTAGATAATTCGAGTGATATTTGGTTAAGAGAGGATTCAACTGTTGTCATAATGCTTCGCGGCACTACTGCAACAATCCAATCTTACTTGGAAGATTTTTATTGTGCAATGGTACCTGCTAATGGCTTTGTAAAACTAAGTAAAAATAAATCATTTGAATACCAGCTTGCCACAGACCCAAGAGCAGCCGTACACGCAGGATTTTTAATAGGTTTTGCTTATCTGGCCGATGATATCCAACCAAAAATCAATGAGCTTTACTTCAAAGGGTATCGCAAATTTCTAGTTGGCGGACATTCGCAGGGAGGAGCATTATGTTATTATTTCAGTGCCTGGCTGATGCAGTTGAGAGCAAAAGGCGTTTACAAAGATATCATCATAAAATCGTATGCCAGCGCACCGCCTAAAATGGGCAATATGTATTTTGCGTATGACTACGACAATGCCAATCTTTCGCTTTGGAGCTTTAGTATAGTAAACACAGCCGACCCAGTTCCTGAAATACCTTTCACTACACAACAAATAGTCATTGATATGAATGACCCTAACCCAATTATTAACTTAATGAAGCGATTCAACGATTTGCCCTTGCTTGAAAGTATTTTCTTTAAAAGAGCTTTCAACAAAATGAAAAAACGGGCTGAAAAATCATCCGAAGCCTACCAAAAATACTTGGGAAAATATGTAGGAAACTTCATCCATCAATCATTACCAGAAATGGAATTACCTGAGAAAGTAAAAACTACCTACTTTGCTCGTCCGGGCGTTCCGATTACCTTATCTACCAATGATGCTTATTGGAGCTACTATAAGAAGGCTCCAAAATATTTTCACCATGGTATAGATCCGTACAGGTTTTTACTTCGACAGTATTATCAAGGGTTAGCACCTTTTGAACCAATAGCTGAAGAATGATGGCAACAACATATTCTGTAACTATTTGAATAGCAAAAATGAGCACTTAAGCTAACAAGGTATTGCCAAAAGCGGAACTAACGCAATACTATTGGGCATACGGAAGTAATTGACCATTTGTAATTCTATTTAATTGTAATGCTGAAAATCCTCGTCCATCGGTAATACTAAACCGTTGTGTGAAAACTTAATTATTGAAAAAACGAAAAACCTCTCATAACTATGTTTAAGCTAAATGAGCAGTGAAAAGACACCTCCTATTACTATCTATCTTTTTAATAGCGATAGCTTGTAGCACCCAAAACCAAAAGACAATGAATTCAAAAAACATAGAATTAGTAAATCAGTATTTTGCGCACTTCAACAACCACGATTGGGAGAAGATGGCAGAAATGTATACAGAAACAGCAGAGTTTAAAGACCCATCACTCGGTAAAGGAATTGTAACGCAGACACGTGAACAGACTGTCCAAAAGTACAGTGAACTAAATGAAGTCTTTCCCGACTTAAATGACAACGTCATTCAGATATACCCTTCAGGAGAGAAGCACGTTATTGTGGAATTTGTATCGAGCGGAACAGCACCAGATGGGTCTGAATTTAAACTCCCCATCTGCACGATCTTCACAATCGAAAATGGTAAAATTACTAAAGACTTTACCTATTACGACAACTTTGAAGAATAATGAAAGCCAGCACACAACAAAGCACAGGCATCATATTCGGCTAATGCCTCACCCGTTGGCTGCACGAGTAATGTTGGCTGTTATTGATAACTAATTTCTAAGTAGTGGAAATGAATGAAAATACTGAAATCGATAAGATTGAGAAACTGCTAAAAACCAATAACCTTCCCTATGAAGACATTATTTCTTCAAAAGTTGAGTTCATAACTTTTAAGTCGAATGAGGCTTTAGTAGGTTGTATTGGGATTGAAAAATACGGTGAAGACGGGCTTTTGCGTTCGTTGGCGGTAGGTGATGAATACAAGAACACAGGAATTGGGAAAAAGCTATTGAATGAACTGATAAGCAAATGTAAAAACGAAGGAATAACTAAATTACATCTCTTAACAACTACCGCTGACAAATATTTTGCAAAAAAGGGGTTTAAGTATTCAGAGCGAACAAATGCACCTAAGGCTATTTTAAACTCTAAGGAATTTTTAGAAATCTGTCCTTCAAGCTCAGTTTATATGATGATGGAGATAAAATAACAAACATCCAGCAATATGTATAAAATATGGGGCGGTCAATACTTATATAAGTAGTGGGTTCTTAGTAAACTTGTCTAAGGGAATAAGTACGCACCTTCGAAGCCACCTATATTTCATACCCGAGAACGTCACCAACAAGTAAAAAATAAATATGGAAAATTTTGACTGGACTTCCTTTACGAAGCGAATAGCAGTTAAATCTAGTTTATCGCAAATTTATGATGCTTGGACGAAAGCCAGTGAATTGGAAAAATGGTTCTTGAAGAAAGTTAATTTCTACCATTCTGATGAAACATCAATCGAATACAATGCTAATGTTTTAGAAAACACTCACTATGAGTGGTTGTGGTATTTGTATGATGAACCTATGAAAGGTAGGTTTACAAGTGTAAATGGGAAAGATTATATTCAGTTTACTTTTGAAGGCGAATGCCTGGTGGATGTAAACCTTGAGGAAATAGACGATTATGTTCTAGTTACGCTACGACATCATAATATCCCATTAGATAATAATTCTAAACAATATGTCCGCTTGGGTTGCTCCAATGGATGGTCTTTCTATTTGACTAACTTAAAATCGGTTTATGAAGGTGGACTGGACTTAAGGAATAAAGATGATAAGTTTCCCCCAATGGTTAATAATTAAAAATACCATTTGCTAACCTACTTGTGTAAACGTCGGCTTCGGCTGACGGACTTTGTCGCCGTTTACACAAGTAGGTCAGGGGTGAATACAATTATAGAAGAAATGGAGCTTTAATTTTTGATATTATACAGGCTGAATTTGGCAGGCTGTACCTGTTCATAGGGTATAGAAAGAGAAAACTAACCAATAAAGTGCTGATAGAAAAGTATGAAGGAAGCTATAGTAATGAAGTAAGCTTCTATCATCGAGTTTTATTGCCGTACTCTTCGGACTCTAACTTACTGGTTTCTTAGGGGTCATATTTATTACATTCTTGAAGTAAGGCAATATATCGGATCAAGATAAAAGAGATAGCAAAAGGAGAACAAAACAATACCACTTTAAGCTAAAATAAGAATTTCTTCCCCTAACAAGGCCCAAAAGTTATCCTTCGGCTACGCCCTGTTCGGCTTTTATACAAGCAGTTGTACACTATTAATAACAACAAAATGATAGAAGAATTGCCTAACTGGGTGAATGTGTTGTTTCTGCTGACAGTGGTAGCAACAGTTGTATTGTTTTATTATGCGAATGGTAAGAGGAAAAACCTGCTTGCCGGACTCATTCTTTGGAGCGCTTTGCAATCATTTTTAGCCATCACAGGATTTTATCAAGTTACTGACTCTCTTCCTCCAAGGTTTGCTTTGGTACTATTACCAGCCACCATCCTGATCGTAGTTGGGCTATTGCCTAAGTACCGTAATAAGCTGTTAAAAAATAGAAATCGAACATTAAGCACTATGCTTCATACTGTAAGAGTACCAGTAGAAATCGTTCTGTTTTACCTCTTCATGTATAGAATGATACCAGAACTGATGACTTTTGAAGGAAGAAATTTTGATATAGCAGCAGGGTTAACAGCACCAATTGTCGGCGTATTGATTGTTGCTAAAAAAGCAAGCAACATTATGCTGATTGCTTGGAATGCTTTGGCATTAGGCTTGGTTCTTTTCATTTTGTTCAATGGTATTCTGTCATCAGAATTGCCTTTTCAACAATTTGGATTTGAGCAGCCAAATAGAGCCATAAATTATTTCCCGTTTATTCTCCTTCCAGCTGTCGTTGTGCCGATTGTAGTTTATACCCACCTGACAGACTTAATAGCACTTATAAGTGAAAGAACAACAGTGTACAACAAGGCACAGGCTTAAAGTCTGCTATGCTTTGTTCATAATCTGTACTAAACGTTAGCGGTCATTGCCAAACTACATTCTTCAAGATAAAACAAAGAGGAGCCACTGTCGCATTCCCCCCTGAAATTGTCAACTTAAGCCCCCTTCGCGTCCTTTACATTGTCCGTAATTTGTGTAGAAAATATTAACCAAACAGGTTTTAACACCAGGAGTTTACACCGGTTTATAGAAAACAATGGAGAATTATGAAGACAATATTTGACAAACCAACCAGAGTTGAACTGATTGACAGAATTACTTTATTAAATGATAACAGCAGCGTCCAATGGGGCAAGATGAATGTTTTTCAAATGGTTAAGCACAATACTTACTGGAACGGTTGGATTTTGGGAAAGGGCAATCACACCTATCACCAAGCTTTTCTGGGTAAAGTATTTGGGAAATTAGCATTGAGAAAGATGATAAAGGATGAAAAAGCTTTTGATAAGAATATTCCTACTTCCTCCCCATTCAAAGTGAAAGAAACAAGTGGAGACCTGGAAGCAGAAAAACTGAAATGGATTTCATTAACGATGGATTATGAAAACTACCATAACCCAGGCTTTGTACACGATTTTTTTGGAAAAATGACGAAGGATCAGATTGGCATTTTAGTTTTCAAACATTCTGACCATCATTTAAGACAGTTTGGTATATAAATAAGATTACGATCAGCTAACAGTTGGTATAGACTATGCCTTACCACAGTTTATACAACCCGTTAGTGGTAAGAGTATATAACCACAAAATATAATAAAGAAATGAAGGCTGTTGTATATACAAAATATGGGCTTCCGGAAGTTGCCAAACTCATGGAGGTTTCTAAACCTATTCCAAAAGATAATGAGGTATTAATGAAAGTTTGTGCCTCTACAGTAAACCGGACAGACTCGGGTTTTCGTAGTGCCAATTATTTTATTTCCCGATTCTGGAGTGGTCTTATACGGCCCAAGTATCCCATACTAGGTTGTGAGTTCGCCGGCACAATAGAAGAGATCGGCAAGGATGTAAAAACCTTCAAAAGGGGAGATAGAGTATTTGGCTATAATGATAAAACCTGTGGCGGACACGGAGAGTATTTAACCATGTCTGAAGACGATGCCATTGCGACTTTACCCGGGAACTTAACCTTTTATGAAGCCGCTCCATTAACCGAAGGGGCACATTATGCCTTAAATAATATTAGGGCTTCCAAAATAAAGAGCGGACAACATGCGCTGGTGTACGGAGCAACAGGGGCAATTGGCTCTGCCGCTGTTCAACTCTTAAAACACCTGGGAGCCAAAGTAACGGCTGTTTGTAACACTAAAAATGTAGCCCTTGTAAAATCCCTTGGTGCAGACACGGTAATCGATTATCAAACACAGGATTTCACAAAGACCAATACTAAGTTTCATTTCATTCTCGATGCTGTTGGCAAAAGTTCATTTCGGGAGTGTAAGCCTTTGCTAACCGAGAGTGGAGTTTATATTTCAACAGAATTAGGTAAGAATGCTGAGAATATTTTTTATGCACTCACCACTCCTATGTGGAAAGGCAAGAAAGTTCTTTTCCCAATTCCTACCATCAATAAAGCTGATGTTATTTTCTTGAAAGAACTTGCTGAAAAAGGGGAGTACAAACCTGTTATTGATAGCTACTATAAGTTGGATCAAATTGTTGAGGCATACAGGTATGTTGAAACAGGTCAAAAAACAGGCAATGTTGTGATAAAAGTAGTAGAAGAATAAAAGCGCCAGCCACTAACAACAGCTAAAGGTCAACTTACTACCTGCGGCCGCAAGTTCCGCAGTTTAACTGGAGTGAATAATTTTAGCCGGCAATGCCTGGCCATCGAGGTGGATCAGGCATTTAAAGGCGAACAGGTGATTGCCCTTATGGCTTTAACCTGTCAGACACTTGAAGAACGGATAAGAAAAAAGGGGAGCGATACCCTTGGTATCGCTCCCCTTTTTTCTTATCTAATGAAGTTGAAGCTAATCCTGTAGCTTCAGTGGCATGCTGGCGCTGGATCTAACTTCTATAAGCTTAAAGTTGCCATATTGCTTTTTCAGCGAAGTTGGACCGTTGCATTCCAATGGAATAGTTTCGGCAGTTTTGCGTTGCGTGGTTACAAGCAGCGATTCGCCTAAACCTTCCGCATTTTCCAGCTTAAACATAGTGCCTGGCTTTACACCTTTTCCAGCGTAAACAACTTTAGAGCTAGAGCCTTCTTTTGCTTTTACAGTAATGTTAGCTGGGTTAGAGCCAGTGTATTGCATCCAAACAGAATTTATACTCTGGTAGCAAAAGTTATCTACGCCTTCGCCTTCAATGCAAAGTTGCAGACGGGCAATAGCACCCGACCCGGAACGCTGACGCTCATTCCCAAAGGTAACCACAACTTTGGCTACACCTGGTATATTGTCGAACGATACAAAACCTAATCCTTTATCTCCTGTTATAGGAAGTAGCTTTTCATCTAGTAGCTGTCCTGTGCTGCTGAAAAGCTCCACTTTAGAACCAGCTTCAGATTCGTCAATATCTGCAACAACTAGCGTTTTCATGGTCACTGACTTCACCGGAGTAAAATCCATGACAACACGGCCACCTGTTTGGTTGGCTGCCAGCCCTGATTTATCGCCTACTGTCAGCAAGCCATATACGCCTGCCATTTGCGTATCGAAAGGGTTCAGCAAGTTGGTGGCAGGGTCTCGCGGGTCGAGCAGCACAGCAGAAGTTTCGTTTTCGTACTTCCCGTTGTGCCCTCTGCGTTGTGCCTTAACGGTAAAAATGGCTCTGTCTTCTTCAATTACATCGACAGCTCGTGGCAAGTCCCCCGTTCCGAATGACTGTATTAAGTTACAGGTGGTAGGGTCATAGCCAATCAAATCCGACTGTTGCGATACTTTTAAAGATTCGTTTGGCGACAGTTCTTCGTCTTGTTGGTTACAGCTAAATAAGGCAAGACAGGCAACAGCTGTCGCCACAGTTGAGTTAAAGATTGTTTTCATAAGCTTGGAATTTTGGCAGGAATATCTGTAAAGGAATATTGAAAAATAGTATTTGGTGAATGTTTAAACTATGAATCCTTTTACGGTTTAAAAGTCAATTGTTTGGGCTGATTTAAAGTTTTTTTTATAATAGTTTAAAAATTATAAAATAACATTTTTTAATTAAAAGCAGGAGTTACAAACGATCTTCTTCTTCGGCCGCTCCGGTTTTACGGTTGCGTACTGTTTTTATTTTTCGGTTTCCAAATTTATAGTCGAAGGTGAGGGTGATGCGGCGGCTTTCCCATTCGTTTTGCCATACCATGTCCACATTTCCATAGGCCAAGGTACTGCGGAACCAACTGTTATTAAACATGTCGCGCATTTTCAGACTCAGAGTGGCCTTATCGTTCCAGATAGTTTTTTTTACACCTACATCTATAGAGGAAGCGGATCTGGTGTTAAACAGGCCATGGATGGTAGGAGCCTGGTAAAAGCCTGTTAGCTGAAGGGTGTAATCCTTGGGCAGAGTAAAGTTCTGATCCAGGTTGCCTGACCAGCTGTATTGGCTGTTGCGGAACGACTCGCCTTGTAGAGGAGTATTTATTTTTGTGTATGTGCCCTGTAGCTGAATAGTGGCGCTCCACCAGTCGGATAATGGCAGGGTGCCGCCACTGCTCAATGTAAATGTGCTAGAGTTGTTGAGGTTTTGTGGGGTGCTAATGCTCTCTTTTGTCTCGTCGTTTTGCTCCACAACCTCCATTATCAGGTCGTTTATCTGCAGGTAACTCAAGCTTAGAACTTGGAAGTTTTTGTGCGTAAAGCCAGCCTGCAGCGAGTTGGAGTATGAAGGCAGCAGAAACGGATTGCCTTGTATGCCGAAAAAGCGGTCGGTGTAAAAAATAAAGGGGTTCAGGTTCCGATATGTGGGGCGACCTACCCGGCGGCTGTAAGATATTGAAAACTGGTTGTCGGCATTAAGTGAATAGCCGGCAAACAAACTTGGGAACAGCTGCACAAAATTTCGGTCCACCTCATCGCCTGCACTCTCTGATTTTCCTTTAGAAATTGTTTGTTCACCCCGCAAACCTGCCTTTAGTGTCAGTTTTTTATTCAATTTTTTATCGAGGCTTAGGTAAGCAGCGTTTATATTCTCGTCAAATATAAAGTGATTGGTGCGGCGAGGGTCATTTACCCATTGGTCTTCCTGCAGCAGTTCAAAAAGAATATTGCTGTCGTTGCGGACCCAGCTACTTTTCCAGCCGGTTTCAGCGCGCCAGCCATTGCCAAGTGGGTGCACATAATCAGCCTTTAAGGCATAGATCGTAATGGCGGCCTGACTGCTGCTGCGCAGCAGCTCTGGTGCCCGTTGCAGGTCGCCTGCCTGGCTAAAATAGGTATTCGTAAAAATTTCATCCATGCTGTTGTAGGTGCGCACATAATCGGCATCCAGGCTGAGGGTACGGCCCGTGCTGTCTATCTCGAAGCGGTAATTCAGGTTCAGGCCAAGGTTCCGGTCTTGGTTTATTTTAGGGTTTACCAGGTTTACCCGGCCAAAAAGGCTGCCTTGCGTATCAAAGCTGTTCGTTTCGCTGGTTGTCATGGCCTCGTAAGGGGAGTCGTGCCCTTTCAGCATAATGCCAATGGTGTGCTTGTTGTGCAGAAGATAATCGGCACCGGCTGCGAAATTGATACTACGCGTAGTAGGCTGCCAATAATTCTCTTGCTGAAAAAGCGTGTCGTTGATATTGCGAGCGGAGGTAAAGCGGTTGTAGGAGTTGTAATGGCCCCCGTTTAGGCGTGTGTTCAGGCGCAGCTTGCCAGTGTTATAGTTCAGGTTTAGGCCGCCAAACGCTTTCTCGTAGCGACCATAGCCGAGACCTAAGTTTACGGTGCCGTTGGTGCCTTGCGTTTCGTCGCGCTTCAGTTTTATGTTGATAATGCCTGCCGTGCCTGCAGCATCAAAGGCGGCAGGAGGGTTAGAAATTAACTCAATCTTGCTAACTGCCGAGGCAGGCAATGACTTCAGGTAAGCCTGCAATTCAGCACCGTTCATGTACGTCGTCCGGCCATTGAGCATCACCTGCACACTGCTGCTGCCCCTGTACAAAATGTTCTCATCCTTGTCGAGTTGCACGCCAGGCGCTTTTGTAAGTACTTCCAGAGCATTATCGCCTGCGGTGTTCAGTTGCTCCACGTTCATCACCAGCCGATCAGCGAGCTGCTCCACAACCGGTTTGCGACCTGTTACCTCCACTTCGCCCAAAATAGTGCTTGCCTCCTGCAGCGCCAGTGCAGGCACCTGTACCGCCTGCTGTTTTACCGAGAATGGTGCGCTTAGCCTTGAGGTGTAGCTCACTAACATGGCCTTTACCAGGTAAGTGCCCGGCAAAATGTTTGTGAAGGTATAGGTGCCATCTGCGTCTGTAACAGTAGCAGCCGTGGCAGCAGAATCGGGGAGGTGAAGGAGTGCCACAGTGGCAAAACTAAGTGGCTTCTGATTACCGGCTGCCGTAACCCTGCCACTTACTGAGGTACCGCCTTGGGCAAAAGCAGCGGCAGTAGCCAGGAGCAGGAGTAAAAGTAAGTATATTGTTTTCCGGAATAAGGTAGGCTGGTGCTGCGTAGCGTTCATAGTTTTCTGATTTGTGATTGATTATTCCAAAGGTGCAGCCTGCCTTTGCAAACCAGAATTTTATTATCTCTATGCCTCCAATCTTTATCTGAACCGGGATATAACTTAAATTAAGGGTTGAAATAATAGATGCGCCGGTTGATATACTAAACTAGGTGGTTGGGATAAAAGATATTTACCACAGCAGCTTGATCTGTAAATTTGATGGATGGAAATAAACCTTCTAAAACATAAATGGCGGTGGCACACATTGGGTTGGGTGCTGGTATTCGCCTACACATTGGCGGAGGGGCTGCTGCTGCGTGGTTCTAAGGAGGGACTACTGCTGATGTTGAACTTCAATCTACTACGGTTTATCGAGTTTTATTTGTGTTACCTGCTTTTGTTTCCGTTGTGGCAGAAATACCGGCAACTCTGGCTCCTGGGGCTGGGTCTGCTGGCCGTAATAGCGATTTTTATAGTGCTTCGGTATACCATAGAGGAGGTATTGTTTCCGGTATGGTTCGGCTTTTCCAATTATCAGGATCCCACCTTGCCCTTTTATATTCAGGATAATTCTTTTTATGCCATGCCGGGCATTTTTATGGCTGCTGCTGTTTACAACCTCGAAAAAGCACAGGAAAAAAGTCAGGAGAACCTGGTGCTGCAGCAGGAGAAAACCAAAGCTGAGCTGGCCTTCCTGAAAACCCAGATAAACCCCCATTTCCTGTACAATACACTTAACTACATTTATTCTTTGGCTTACCCGGTTTCTGATAAACTAGCCAGCGCCATTATTAAACTATCTGACCTGATGCGCTACATGCTGCATGAGAGCACGGATGGCAAAGTAGCATTGCAGAAAGAAGTGGAGTACCTGCATAACTACATCGATATTTTCCGGCTCCGTTTTGAGCAGCACTTTTTTGTTGATTTTACTATTGAAGGTTCGCTGAACGGGCAACGGGTGGCTTCGCTTGTACTTATACAGTTTGTTGAAAATGCCCTAAAACATGGCGTTGTAAACGATCCGGAAGCGCCGGTCCGTATCAGCCTGCAGTTAGGTGGCAGTCAGCTTTGTTTTGAAGTAACTAACCGCATCGGCACACAACAAAAAGACCACACCACCGGCATCGGCCTTGCCAATGTGCGCCGTCGCCTCGACCTGCTGTACCCCAATGCCTACAACCTCGAAATTCAAAAAACTGACCACACCTACCACACCCGCTTACTATTGTCGGGAGTAAAATAATAACTGCTTGCGGCCCGAAACCCCAAACCTTTGGAGCATGAAAAAAGCCTTTGGAAGGCATTTTTCATTAGAATAATTGGTTTAAGGTGCTACTATGCTTCTTTTAATTTGAAAATTGAAGAAAGTGGAGATTTGAAATTGTACCGGAAGGAACTCGCAGCGTGCGCAGCTTCTGCGAGTGTCTGAGCGACGCAGCAGAATGATGATAGAAAACCAGTTTAAGAAAAATATTTTATCTTAAGTGTTACTTCAGTTAACAAAAACGCTATCGATTTCCAAAAGATTCACTCTATTACAAGTGTGTTGCTGGCGTGGTTATGTCAGTTTTACCTAGGTGCAGAACCATTAACCTGAAGTGTAGTAAATTTAAAAATCTGATTTTATGATCCGCTGTATTGCCGTAGACGATGAAGCATATGCTGCCAATATTTTGGCCGATTACATTGGAAAGGTGCCTTTCCTGGAGCTGGTAGGCACTACCACCAGCCCTTTAGAGGCCATAAGTTGGGTACAGGATGGGAAAGTAGACCTCGTGTTTCTGGATATTCAGATGCCAGAACTAACTGGGATACAGTTTATGAAAATTTGTGGAAACAAGTGCCGTGTTATTTTAACCACTGCCTACCCCGAATATGCCCTTGAAGGTTACGAACTGGATGTGATCGATTATCTGCTGAAGCCCATCGCCTTCGATCGGTTTTTGCGTGCTGTGCACAAGGCGCAGGTTGCTATGACCACACTGGCTAAGCAAACTCCTGTGGCTCCGGTGCTTGTTCCGGCGGCGGCCCCCGACTTTATGTTTGTAAAAGGCGAAAGTAAAAATAAGTTTCTACGTGTTGATTTCAATGAAATGCTGTATGTGGAGGGACTGAAGAACTATGTGTCTATTTTTACTCAACGGCTACGGCTGGTGACGTACCAAACCCTCCGCGACCTGGAGGAACAGTTACCTCAGCCACCTTTTTACCGGGTGCACAAATCCTATATCATTTCCATTGATAAAGTGAGTATGGTCGATGGAAATACCATCTACATTGGCGATACCACCATTCCGGTTGGCGAAACATACCGAGAGGGCTTCCTGAAAATGATTCGCGAAAGGGAGCAGCGATAGCAGTAAAGAAAGAACCCTTACCCAAGGCCATGGCATATCGTTTAAGTGAGCATATTGTCTTTTCTTGCTGTAATGGCAATTCGAAGCTGTATTGTGGCTGGCGCCTCTAGTCTTTAAATCTTAAAACAAGGAACCACATCGTCTGCGGCACCCCTCCCTGAAAAAATCGGAAAAACCGAAAGTGACAGGGAACCAGAAACTCGCTCAACGCAGAATAAATTTATTTTCATCTAGTGTACCTGGCAGGAGTTTTCTCTTTATTGCTGCCTTCCGCAATACATTACTTTAACTGCCCACCAAATTCTTCTAATAAAATCAGCCTTCCAGAGGTCGTTTTTCAATTTTAGCCTCAGGCCTGGTGAGGGTGCAAATATCCTGTTATTGTCCTTAGCTGCTCCTTTCTTTGCTTTAAGCTAAGAGGCCTCTTTCAAAGCGCTTTATCCTGGAAAGTAGATACTTAAAACTAACAATTAGTAGTGTGATTATTTGTTTATAAGCATAAATAATTTAAATTAGGATAGCATTTTAGGGGAGTAAAATAGGCAAGTCCCTGCACTACATAACCTATAGGCTTTTTCAGCTTTTCTAGTCCTTTACTTTTAGCGGTAAATTTTAAGCCACTTTTAACCTGCTCCACCAGGAGCCAAAGGCTATTGGTTAGTCTGTGCTATGGCTAATTAAAGCTTAGGCTTACTTGCGATAATGTTCCGGCCGTTTTCCGATCATTGGAAAATATTGCTGCTTCACCATCATTTTCCTCTGTCCTAATCCTTCGTTTGGGAGATGATTCTGTAAACGCCTCCCTTCTTTTTCAGAGTTTCTGATTGCAGCCTGGTGCAGCACCAGGGGCCGCCGATAATACATCTTTACTTTTCCTATTTAAATAATTTTATATGAAACATGCTTTACAAACAAAGTGGGTCATGTTGTTAGGCTGCTTACTCATGGCCACGGAGAGTGCTTTTGCACAAGCCCCTGTAACAGTAGCCGGTACCGTAAAAAGTGCCAAAACAAACGAAGCACTGGCTGGGGTGAATGTGTACCTGAAAGGGAAGGTAATAGGTACCAGCACCGACTCGCGTGGTAATTACTCCCTCAGCACCACTGCCAGTACTCCTTTCAGGCTGGTTTTTTCTATTGTAGGGTTTGAGTCCCAGGAAATGGAAATTACCGAAAGTCAGCCTAACCTGCAGGTAAGCCTCCGCGAAGCAGCCATGCTTGGCTCCGAAGTGGTGGTAGCAGCCTCACGGGTGGAAGAGAATATTCTACGATCTCCGGTAAGCGTGGAAAAACTCGACAGCAGAGCGATTCGCGAAACACCTGCCGCCAATTTTTACGATGGGCTGCAAAACCTGAAAACGGTGGATATGATTACCACCAGCCTGGGTTTTAAGATAGTGAATACCCGGGGGTTTATGAGCACGAGCAACAACCGTTTTGTGCAGTTCATAGATGGTATGGATAACCAGGCACCTGGCCTGAACCTGCCCATAGGTAACCTGGTGGGCCTATCAGACCTCGATGCCGAAGGTGTAGAAATAATACCAGGCGCTGCCTCAGCGCTCTACGGCCCCAATGCCTTCAACGGGGTGCTGTCCATGACGAGCAAAAACCCCTTCGATTACCAAGGCTTCAGTGCCATGGTGCGGCTGGGAGTAAACCACGTAAACGATTCGGGCGTGTCGGTTAAGCCTATGTACGAGGCCATGTTCCGTTATGCCAAAGCCTATAGAAACCTCTTTGCCTTCAAAGTCAACCTCTCTTACATGACGGCCCACGACTGGCACGCCAACAGCACCAAAAACGTAGACCCGCTTACCTACCAACAGGCAGGCACTCCGGCCACTAATCCGGCTTATAATGCGCTAAATGTGTATGGCGATGAAGCCGTCACCAGCTTACCGATTGGCCCGGGCGGGGCGCCGGTGCGGGTTGCCAGAACCGGGTATAGGGAGGTGGATATGGTAGACTACAACACCTATAGTTTAAAAGCGGATGCTGCTCTGCACTATCGGCTTTCGGAGGGTACAGAGGCCATTTATCATTATAAAATCGGTTCCGGAACCTCTGTTTACCAGGGCGCCAATCGTTATGCTATCAAAAATTTCAGGCTGCAACAGCATAAACTGGAGCTAAAGGGGACTCATTTTTTTGTGCGAGCCTATGCCACACTTGAAAACTCCGGCGACTCCTACGACTCCCGTTTTCTGGCGCTTAACCTGAACCGTGCTTGGAAAAGCGATTTGCAATGGTTTCAGGAGTATGCGGTGGCGTACTTGGGTATGTTTGAGCAACAAGGCATTGCACCCGGAGATCATGCTGTGGCCCGTAGCTTTGCAGACCGTGGCCGCTTGTTACCTGGCACAGAAGAATTCGAGCGTGAAAAAAAACGCGTGGCCGGCACCCCCGACTTCAGAAGAGGCGCGCAGTTCGATGATCAGACTAAAATGTACCATACCGAAGGACAGTACGACCTCAGCCGCTGGACTGCCAGACTGCTCGACTTGCAGGTAGGAGGGAGTTACCGCCTCTACGACCTGAACTCCAACGGCACCATTTTCAGCGATACCACCGGCAACGACATCACCATATATGAGTACGGGGCCTATGTGCAAGCCATTAAGAGGCTGCTGTCCGATAAGCTGAAACTAACGGGCTCTATCCGGTACGATAAAAATGAAAACTTTACAGGCCGCTTTACACCACGGGCATCGGTTGTGTATACCCTGGCAGAAAATCATAATTTCAGAGCCTCTTACCAGACCGGCTTTCGCAACCCAACCACACAGGACCAATTCATTTTTCTGAATGTGGGCCAAGCCATACTGGTAGGAGGGGTGCCTGCCAATAGCAGCGGCATGAATTTGTATGGGCAGGGAGCCAATGCCATTGCGCTGTCTTCGGTGCAGGCTTTTAGCAATAGGGTATCGCAGGAGATAGCAAGCGGCACCAGTAGCGAAAGGGCAGTGGTGGAGCATGCTGGCTTATTGCAGGCAGCCGACGTGGCCTACGTAAAACCGGAACAGGTGCAGGCGTATGAGGTAGGGTACAAGGGGCTCCTGTTCAGCAAATCGTTGCTCCTGGACTTGAACTATTACTACAGCTCCTACCGCGACTTTATTTTGGGCACTACGGTGGTGCAAACCCCAAGCGACATACAATCACAAAGGCTTGGCGCTGCCTCAGACATTGCACTCGGACGTTACCAGCCTTACCAGCTCTACACCAATGCCAGTCAGCGGGTATCGGCTCAGGGCGCCTCCCTTGGTCTCACGTATGTTGTAAAAGGGTACAGCCTGGGTGGCAACGCCAATTGGAACAAGCTGGATTTAGGTGATACCGTGGATCCGGATCAGATTCCTGCCTTTAACACACCGGAATGGAAGTACAACCTCATGCTGAGTAACCGGGACTTCTACCGCAATACAGGCTTTAGCATAAATTACCGGTGGTCTGGGGCCTACAACTGGCAATCAGCTTTTATTGCTGGCATCAACGATGCTGTTATTCCCAGCTACTACACCCTCGATGCGCAGGTAAGTTACAAGTTGCCCGCTTACAAAACCATTGTGAAGATAGGCGGCTCCAACCTCACCAACAACCGTTTCAGGCAAGTGTATGGCGGACCTTATATTGGCGCCATTTACTACGTGTCGCTCACATTTGATGAGCTGCTGAACTAAGTTTTAAGTTGCTGGAGCTGAGCTACTAAGGCTTTGCTGCTGTTGGAGAAGTAAGTTTTATTTTGGAAGCCATGAACTTTTGCTGCTTGGCAACATGTAGATAACTGGTAACACCACTATGGCAGTTTTATGCCCTTGTTCAAATTGGAAAGCCTTGAGCACAGGCTCTAGCCAGTCTGAAAAGCTGGCGCTTGTGGTTGAATAAAAGCATAAAATCCGGTTACTTTGTATTTCTATGGAATTGTATATCACATCGCTAAACTCGGGGAGTAACGGAAATTGCTATTATGTAGGCAATGCGCAGGAGGCTGTTTTAGTAGATGCAGGCATATCGTGCCGCGAAACCGAAAGGCGTATGGCCCGCCTAGGGTTGAGCATGAGCAAGGTAAAAGCGATATTTGTATCGCATGAGCACTCCGATCACATCAAGGGCATTGCGGTGCTGGCCAAAAAATACAAATTACCCGTTTACATTACCCCCGATACCGAGCGCTACTCCCGCTGCGACTATAGTGGTCTGCAACTCTTCTCGTTCAACGCCTATGAGCCGGTACAGATTGGCGAGCTTAGCATCACCGCTTTTCCTAAATTCCACGATGCAGCAGACCCGCACAGCTTTATAGTAGCCTGCCACGATGTAAAAGTAGGAGTGTTTACCGACATTGGCACCCCCTGCGACCACGTCATTTCCCATTTCCAGCAGTGCCATGCCGCGATTCTGGAATCCAACTACTGCGAAACCATGCTCCAGAACGGGCACTACCCTTACCACCTGAAGCGGCGTATCAGCGGCAACAGAGGCCACTTATCCAACAAGCAGGCGCTGACGCTTTTTACGGGTTACAAACCTCCTTTTATGAGCCACCTGCTGCTCGGGCACCTTTCTAAAGAAAACAACTGCCCCAAACTGGTGGCAGAGCTTTTTACAGCGCATGCCGGTGGTACAGAAGTGGTAGTGGCTTCTAGGTACGAGGAAACCCCAGTATATACAATCACTAATTCCGGCAACTTTGCTGCGCCAGTTTCCCATGCTGCCCCTGTTGCAGTTTCGTTACAATTGTCTCTTTTTTAGATTTTTGCCTGAATAGGGATTTGTTTGAAATAGAACTCCCACCACGTCAGCAGGTGAATTATTCTAATAAAAATGGCCTTCCTGAGGCTTTTTCCTCAACAAATCGCTCAGCCTTTTTTCTCTCTTGATTTCTAGTATGCTATCTTCTCCACTTTGTCATCCTGAAAGGATCTTGTGGGCGAGAGGCAAAAGCAGAGACTAGTGGCTTTTAGTCTAAGTTCCCTCGCTAGTGCGAGCTTGTAGCTCGTACTTTCATGTCGACAGTTTAACTCTATAGTGTGGGCGATAAGCTTTAGCAATGGCAGATCAGGGTCTAAGTTCGCATAGCTTCTGTATTAGCTTTGATAGCAACGTGAAGTTATTGCATAGCTGAAGTCTTTGTTCTTTTTGTCTTGATACAAAAAGAACCAAAAAAATCAAGACGCTAAAAACTCGCTGAACGCTCAGACAGTTTAGCGTCAAAGCGTGCACCTGGTAAAGGTGCCTGCTCTGTAGCCTCCTGCCGCAATACATTGTTTTAAGATTAGCATTCTGCTAAATTAATCTAATGAAAACTGCCTTCCAGAGGCATTTTTCAGCTCAACATGCCGAGGTCTTTCAACAGAAAGCACTGCCTCATCTAAAACTGTAAACATTTGATTTGCAGGCTTCTTATTAGATGGTGGAAATAATATATAATAGCACCTGTATCTAATCGTTTAAGAAATCGTTCATAGGATTTCCGGTAAGTGCGCGTGCACCTGCCGGACAGCTTTAATGAGCTAAGTGAAGAAGTAGGAGATCAGATTAATTTTTATAGATTTACATGTAGGCACATGCTGCCTGCTGATTTACAAGCGTTTATCGAGTGGTAAGATATTTGTCCTCATGCTTAACTTCTAAAACTAAAGTCTAAATTAACTACATGCCTATAACAAAGTCTGTAAGCAGCTTTTATTTGCTGCTGAGCTTGCTGCTGGTTGTTTCTGGTTGCTACAAAAAAGAAAGCAGTGGCGAAGAAACCGAAACTACCACTACAGTTGAAAAGAAAGACGAGCCGCGCCCTACGGCCACAGCGCCAGCCGAAAGTTCCAAAGTAGATGTAAACCTGTACCTGGAGGTATCGAACGGCATGAAAGGCTTTATGCCGCCTGCCGAAGCCGGTAGAAAACCCACCGAGTTCCAGAGCCGCCTGAACAAAATGATCTCTGAAGTACAGGACGGAATTTATGTGGATTCGAAAAGCTATTACCTGGCCAAGCAGGATAACCAGGGCCGCCCGGTGCTCGACAGCGTGTCTTACAATACCCTCAAGAGCACAGTGGTGAGCGGCATCAAAGCCAATGTGCTGGGAACTCCTCTGCCTGCCATGCTACAGGCCGCCCTCGAAAATTCGGTCGCACAAAACACTGTCAGCATCATTATCTCAGACTTTATACATGGCCCGGATCCGCGGGATCAGGGGCAATTCATTTCTCTGGACTCAGACATCAGGAGCAGCCTGAAGCTGGCAGAGCACAAGGGGCTGGTGGTGGCTGTGCTGGCCGATGCTTCTTCGTTTTATGGCTCTTACTATCCGGCCGTTAAAAAGCCGGCTGTCAGCAGAAAGCTCGATGGCGAGGCAATTCCTTACTACATCTGGGTAATTGGCAAGCAGGAGGAGGTGCAGGTAGTTATCAATAAAGTGCTGCGCAACCTGCCCGCGCAACAGGCCTACTTTGGCTTCGGGTATACTAGGCTGCCTTATTCGGCCGTTTTAAAGTCGAAGGAGTTCAGGCCAACTGGCATTGTGTACTGCACCTCCCGCACCGCCGAAACCTGCACCTCGGTTAATATGCAGCCGAAAACGGAGGAGCCGGTAGCCTTTACCATCGGTCTTGATTTAAGCACGCTGCCGGCCTCGATGCAGGAGGTAAAGTACCTGGAGCGAAACCTGAAACTGGCCGCGAACGGTTGCCGGGCTTCTTTAGGAGAAATTAAGGCTGCTACCGAAGATAATAAAGCCATGCCCGACCTGAGTACTTACACGCATTTTGTGCAGGTAAACGTGCCGCAGCTTACCGCTAACAAAGGTTCTATAGCTCTCCAACTGCCACAGCTGGTGCCTACCTGGATCGAAAACTGGTCTACTGAAAACGACAACGACCCGGCAGCAGACCCAAAGAAAACGTATCAGTTCAACAAAATAATAGATGGTGTTCAAGCCTTGTACCGGGATCAGCGTAAGCACGTATTCAGTTTAACCATGGATTTTAACAAAGCAGATTAAGTATGATACAGAACTTTTTCTCCGGGCTTTATGAGCTCTTTTTAGGCCGGCCTATGCCTGCAAACTTTACGAACGACTACCGGGAGGTGGTTTTTCCAAACACGGGTCTGCAGCTTTTTATAATCTCGCTGGTGCTGGTGGTAATCTATTATTATGTGCTGAACCGCATGATGAGCACCGGGTTCTACAAAACTCAGCACTGGGTGCTCTTCCTGGTGCTCAATGCCATAATCGCGTTTATCATACCTATTGTTCAGGTTAACAGCAATGGCATTGAATCGCACTCCTATACCTACATGTTTGCCTTTGTGAACATGGTATATAGCCTGATTTTATTTTTTGTTTTCTCTATACTCCTGAAAAGAGGCTCTGTGCAGGCATGGACAACCCCCATGAAATGGCCTCATAAACGATAACCTATGGCAAAGCTTTTTGTATTCGGAATTGGTGGCACAGGTTCCAGAGTTATCCGCTCGCTGGTGATGCTGATGGCCGCCGGTGTCAAGATTCAGAACTGTGATAAAATAGTACCTATTATAATTGACCCCGACACCCAGAACGGCGATATGAACCGCACGGTTGAGCTGCTTAAGACCTATAAGCACCTGCACGATGGGCTCGGAAGAAGAGACGAAGGTTTCTTTCATACCGATATCAGTACACTCTCCAGCATTGCCGGCGACGGCACAGGCAAGATCAGGGATAGCTTTGTGTACGACTTTGGCGGCATCAACAAACCGTTTAAAGACCATGTAGGCTACAACCAGCTTGACATAGACAGCCAGGCACTCGTAGATTTATTGTTTACGCCCGAGAACCTGAGCAACAGCCTGGATGTCGGTTTCAGAGGTAGCCCGAACGTGGGCAGTGTGGTGCTCAACGAGATCATCGATTCGCCTGAGATGCGTTTTTTCGCCTCCAACTTTCAGGCCGGTGACCGCATCTTTTTTGTGAGTTCTATTTTTGGAGGAACAGGTGCAGCCGGTTTTCCGCTGCTGCTCAAGAACTTTAAAGATGTGCACACCACACTCCCCAACGCCGCCAGCCTGAACAGCGCGCTGACCGGAGCGATGGTGGTGTTGCCCTACTTCTCGCTGGAGCAACCTGCAGCAGGTGTTCAGGCCGACTTTATCGACTCCAACGCCTTCACTACCAAAGCTAAAGATGCCCTGTCGTACTACCAGCACCACCTGGGCGGTGTAAATGCCGTGTATTACATGGGCGATACCCCTGATAAGCCGCTGGAAAACAACCCTGGCCGTGCCAGTCAGAAAAATGATGCGCACCTGGTGGAGCTGCTGAGTGCCCTGGCGATTGTAGACTTTATGGATTACTCTGATAATGAGCTGTCGGGAGGGGAGGTGTACCATGAGTTTGGCTTGCGCGAAGATGTAAGCAATGTGCAATTCTCGCACCTCGATCAGGAGACCCGCGACCGGATTGCAAAGCAGCTCATCCGTTTCCACTATTTTGAACGCTACTATACCGCTCACATGCCCGATGATGCACAGGCGGCCTATGCCAAAGGCGTAGACCTAACCAGCGCCCTCCGGAACGAGCCGGTCTTTAAAGAACTGAACAAGTTTCTGACGCACCCTGATTTTGGTTACCAGACCTGGCTGAAGGAGCTGAGCCGGAAAGACCGAACCTTTGCCGCCCTCAACATAAACGAGACGGACTTTAACCGTATGGTGGCCGACAAGCAGGTAGAGACAGGTTTCCTGAACAAAGGGATTCACCAGGGCGCCTTCGTAAAAGAACTGAACCGTGCCTCCGAATCCATCTCCGACCGCGATGCCTATAAAGCGACTATCAAAGCCTTTGAAGCCGCTACGGAAGCTCTGGTAGACAGTAAGCTGAAGTACGCTTAGGTCGCGCTGCGCTACTCCTTTCTTTTTTGTCATCCTGAAAGGATCTTGTGGGCGAGAAGCAGAAACGTTAGCTATGAAAGATCACAACTATTTCGTTTACATCACGACCAATCCTAGTAAAAGGTTTTGTATGTAGGTGTAACAAATGATCTCAGCGCAAGATTGGAGCAGCATAGGCAGAATCGGGGAAAGCCAGACTCCTTTGCCGGACGCTACTATTGCTATAAGCTGCTGTACTACGAACGTTACACTCACGTACAACACGCTATTGAACGGGAGAAGGAAATTAAGAACATGAGCAGAGAAGCCAAATTAGAATTAATCAAAGCAGAGAATCCTTTTTTGATGTTTCTGGATGTGCGGGAGTAGCTATCGTTTTCGGATCTCGCCCACAAGATCCTTTCAGGATGACAATGGGGGAGGGATGATTGGGAGTAGACGGCTCCGGGAGACCAATTTCATTAGAATAATTAGAGACAAAAAGAAAATAGTAAGCTTTTTCACCTGAAGCAGGACAAAAGATAGATCGGAAGGAGAAATAAAAAAAATCCTGAACATCTTTTAATCATGGAAATCCTGATTCAGAGAAACTTTACCTAAACAGACTCAATATGCCGAAAGTACTTCGTCTTCATAAAACCGGATCTAACGTAGAAGGTTGGGCTAAAACAAGCCAGATAACCAGTACCGAAATTAAAGATATAGTAGATGGTGCCGGGGGCAGAGCACAGAAAATAAACGCTTCTATTCCAACACCTTTTGCCCGGATGCACTTGTTCGAAACGGCATTCGATTTTGTGCGACAGGGGGTGGCCGATACCAAAAGCAGCATTTACCACAAAATGGTAACTCATTTCTGGGATATGTGGGAACTGCTCTACAACCACGAAAGCTATGCCCAGGCCGGCAATAAGTTAATTGTGCGGCGCTGGAACAAGCAGCAGCAACTGGCGGCCATGAAAGCCAACCCGGGCACACACCTGCTTGGCAAAACGCTGGACCTGTTCCTCAACGACACCCGCTTCCGGGGCATAGAAGATATCTTCCTTTTTTACTTCGAAACCAGCGACAGACAAATGCAATTGATCGGGGGGACATCGCCGCTCACTTTTCTGTTTGTGTCCCCGAATGTGCAGCCGCTCACTATAAACCGGGCACAGAATGCGGGCGTGTACTTCGATAACCGCTATGTAGGGCTGCAGGAGCGCGCGCAGGATTTTAAAGAATATGTGCATAAGCTCTTTGCCTCTAACCCGGCTTATGTCCAGGCGTTTCCGGCGGTGTACAGTACCCTCGACGAGAGCCTGCTGCGTAGCCTGGCCATGTCGGGAGCAGTAGGAGCCAATGCGCTGGCCGCTGATTTTGCACCTCTGGTGGATTTCCAGCAGAACCCGGTGCATGTAGGACACCTGACGTTTTTGGTGCGAAAAGACCAGACTGCTGTTACGAGCAGCGACCTGTTCCTGCGCCCTACCAACCAGGCATTTGCAGGCGAGCGCCCTATTGTGCTGAAACCGGAACTACGGCTGGCTCCCAATGTAAAATATGTTAACAACCTGCCCTGGCCTGCCAACACCAGCGTAGGCTACTCCGATGCTAAAGCTATCCCCACTCGCTCTTTGCCTGGTGTAGGCTTTAACTACCCTTACCTCACCATCAACGACTTGTTGCAGGAGACCCTGGTGCAGGTGCCTTACGAGGTAAACACCGACCGCTTTTACAGCGGCACAGTGGTGTACCAGCCGGGCGTAACCGAAAAATCGTTTAACTACCTGCTGCCCATCACGAGCCTGTATTTTGAATATTTTACAGCGCAGGATCTGGCGAATCACCTTACTTTTTACATAGATGTAAACCATGTGCGGGTTACGCTGCAAGTGCCAACCGAGAGCGGAAGCGTGGTGTATGAGCGCAGCTATTACGACAATCCGCTGAACCCCAAAGATGCCAGTGGCCAGCTGATACCGGAGAAAGGACACATCCTGAAATCGAGGGTGGGACTGGGCATATTCCCGTTCTACAAGTTTACAGACACGCCGGCTTACAACGATTTTTATAAGGTGATGCTGGTGGATGAGGACATCGATCCGCTGCTGGTGAACCGGAACCACGACCTGTCGTTTTTTGCAGGCGGCAAGCAACTGGAGGCTGGTGGAGGCATTATCTCGGCCACAGCACATCGGCGTACTAAAAAGAGCAACAGCAGCGCGGGTAGCACCTATTACGAGATTAAAGGCACGCACTTTGATTTTGCCGAATTCAATCACGCAGGCGTAGATATATCAGGCAGAGCCTTGATTGTGCCACGTTTCCAGGAGGTGCAGCAGGGTATCCATAACTTTACTTTTGCTGTCGATTTTGGTACCTCCAACACGCACATCGCCTACACCTCCGGCGCGAACCAGGCCCCAAAAGAGTTTGCCATTACGGCCAACGACCTGCAGCTCGTTATGCTCAACAAGCCTTCCGACGATCCATCGCTTACTGATTACCAGCGCTACCATAAGCGGGGCTACGGCAGGTTGTTTGCGGTGGAGACTTTGCTGAAGCGGGAGTTTATTCCGTTGATCATTGGCTCTGGCGGTTCGCTCTACTCTTTCCCAACACGCACGGCCACCTGCGAATCTATCGACTTTGAGAACCAGATTCCGAACCTGTTCGGCAACATCAACATTGGGTTCTCCATCAATACAGAAGGCACGCACCAGGACCAGTACAAGCAGACCTACCACACCGACCTGAAATGGAGTGAAACGCTGACCAACACCGGCAAACGGCGCATCGAAGCCTTCTTTACCGAAATTATGCTGCTGCTCCGCAACAAGGTGGTGCTTAACAACGGCAACGTGACCAGCACCAAAATTGTGTGGTTCGCACCGCTGAGTTTCGATGAGTACTCACGCAACATGTTCCAGAACGTGTGGGATGGCGTGTACAACAAAGTCTTCCGCAACAGCAGAACAACCGTGTGCATTACCGAATCGGTGGCACCGTATTACTTCCTGTCCAGAACCGGGGCCGTGGTGCCGAGTCAGGATGAGAATCTGATAAACGTGGACATTGGAGGTGGCACTACCGATGTGCTGCTGTTCACTAACCGCAAGCCTTCGCACAGCTCCTCCTTCCGCTTTGCCGGCAACGATTTGTGGGGCGATGGCTTTGCCACTGTAAAAACCAGCAAAGACAACGGCCTGCTGCAATATGGCGTGGCGCATGTGCTGCAGATTCCGCTTACAGAAGAAGGCAAGGAGTACCGCAAGTTCCTCGAAACAGCCCTCGATAACCCGGATTTCAGCTCCGCCGACATTACCAGCTTGTTGTTCAGCTACGACAAAGAACTGCATTACAGCTCACAGCTCCTGCAGGCACGGCAACTACGCCTGATGTTTTACCTGCACTTCGGGGCGCTGATGTACCACCTGGCACAGCTCGTGAAGCAGCTGGACGTGCAGACTCCGCGTTACATCTGCTTCAGTGGGCAGGGCAGCTTGTACATTAAATTGCTGAGTGCGGGCAACAACTTATCTAATGTAGAGCGTTATGCCAAGCTGGTGTTTAAGAAGGTAACGGGGCAGGAGCCGCCGGCCAACTTTAAACTCGTGCTTGTCGATAATCCGAAGCAGGTTACGGCTAACGGAGGCGCTATGGCCCTGGAAGGCACTAACCTCTCCGACCTCACCGATATTCCGATCATCCGTCCGACAGGTGCTGCTACCGAAGAAGATGCCCTGAAAGTGGTGAACAAAAGCCAGGTGACAGGCACGCTTCGCCAGGAAGTACTCGACAATGTAATGGATTGCCTCCAACTGCTGCTCGACGATGACGATGTGGCCCCGCTCATGCGAACTATGGGCGTGGAGGTAGACCCGCTGCAGGTGCTGGACTTTATGCGCGCCAACATGCAGGATAGCCTGACCATGGTGCTGGAAGACACACTGCGCGGCCTGAGCGACCGGGAGCAATTGCCGGAGACCATGTTCTTTATGCCGCTCAAGCAGTCGCTGTACCTGCTTTCAAGAGAGTTGTTTCAGCAGCAGCAACATTAGCAAAAGATCACTCACAGCGTCGTCCGGACCTGTGAGTGATTTGCTTTTGCAAATTATTCTAATGAAATAGGCCTTCCGGAGGTGTTTTTAGAGAAACAAGACATAGGACACAAGGCAAAGGACTTTTAGAGGCACAGGCTGCTTCCTAAGCTTTTCTTAATTTTTAATTTCTAATTTTGAATTTGGCGGAACCCATTAAATTATTCTAATGAAATTGATCTTCGGGAGGTAATTTTGCCAAAAATGGCTCAAGGGCAAAAGCCAATTCAGAATAACGATTTTTGTAAAACGAACCGGCACAAGTGGTAGCCAGCTAAGTAGCGGAGCTTACACATGTGACTTTTTAGAAAATAAACTTCTTAACTAAGCAAGTGGTGTATGGAATACGCATCGATTATAGTGAGCATTGTAGCCATTTTGGTGGCAGTTGTTGCCTTACTCAAAGTAAATACTTATAACAGAGCTTTATCTGGTAAACTGGAGCGTTTAAAAGATCGCAACAGCATTCTGGAACATCAACTGAGCGAGATCCGGGGAATGGCCAGCAGAGGGGGCGGCAAGCGCCAAGAGTCTGCTCCTGCAGCTAAACCTGTGCCCCAAACTTCCCGCGTCATGACAACCGTTCCTGGCAGAGCAACTGATACACAGCAGGAGCCACAGCAGCCCCGGCAGCCTAAAAGACGCAACGAGTTTAAAAAACCGCAGCAAACAGACCAAGCTGAGCAGCCAGTGCCACAACAGCGGTCACGCAGCGTGGCAAGCGATGAGCCAGGTGCTGCAGAAATAAATATTGCCAGCACTCCAAGGTCTCAGCATAGAGAACAGCGGGAGCCACGTGAGCAGCGGGAGCCGAAGGGGCAGCAGGGCGAGCAACGGGAACGAAGAAACCAGCGGGAACAACAGCAGGAACGTAGAGAGCCGGAGCAGGAGAGAATAGACCAGCGGGAACAACAGCAGGAGAAAAGAGAGCAGCGGGAACAGCAACAGGAGCGCAGGCCAGCACGAGCTACCAGGCAATATGCCATTATTCCGGAAGACGGTGTTATAAAGCAACATCAACTGCAGCAGCAGCCCGACTCCGACAGTTACCTGGAGGTAGACACGCCGCAAGATGGCAACAGCAACACCACCCGTTACCGCTTTAACCTGTCCGGCAACCAGGCCTTTGTGATATCGCAGGGAATCGACCGTCTAGAGAACGCCTTCAGCTTCGAAAAGCCATCTAATCGGAAGGTAAGTCAGGTAGTACTGCAAAACGATGGCATTCTGGCCAGAGTTGGCAACGGCTGGCGCATTCAGGAAAAAGCAAAAATAGATTTCAGATAAGACTCTTCGTTTTAATTTTGAATGAGTGATTGAGTGAATTTCAATTTTGAAAGAGTGATTAAATGGATGAATGAATTCTTAATTCTGAAAGAGTAGAGGTGTGATGTGAAAATTTAAGAATTTCCAAATTAAATGTTCCCTCACCCACTCAATCACTCATTCAAAATTTAAAAAGCCATGGAAGGTATATTTCTCATTGAAACAGTATTGATCCTGATTATTCTGGGTTACCAGTTGTATGTGTACAAGGGGAACAAGCAGAAGATCAGAACGATTGATGAGTTATATCCTTCGGAGCATCAGCTGTCGGTAAAAGAAAGTGTGCTGGCGAACGGAGCCGGGGCAACCACGGCTGGTGGGGCCAGTTTGCAGCAGCAGTGGGAAGAACTACTGGCAGGTAAACCATTCAAGGAATATTCGCTGCACAATCCGGTCGTAATACGAGCCATTCGGGTTGATAAAGATGAAATTCGAATTGATGCGCGAAACGGGGAGGCGGTGCAGCAGTACAACGTAGCCAAAGAAAGGCTCCGGAAGCTGCTTGAAGATGGCAAAATACTCTTTGTGGAAGAGGCCCCGCCTGCTGCTCCTGCCAACGAGATTGGCCTTAGCCAGGAACCGGTGGCGTTCGATCTGCTGGAGGTAAGCAACCCGTCGCCCACTTTCAGCAAAATAGTAAAGAGCACCAACGAGTACCTGAAACGCAACAAAGGAGCCGCCGCCGATTTCGAGATATTGAAAGATGTGTCGGAGCGGCACTCGGAAGCCTTGGATGCGGAGGTGCAGGCTACTATTGCCACGCCCCTTTATGTAGGTTTGCTGGGTACCTTTTCGGGTGTAATTATCGGACTGTCGAGCCTGGTATGGAGCGGCCTCCGGGCACCAGAGGCAGTAGAGGGTGTTGAAGCGCTTTCTCCTTTCATTACAGATCAGAACATTCCTTCCTTCCTTTTTGGGGTTCTAATTGCCATGGCGGGTAGCTTTCTGGGGCTCTTACTCACGCTGATGGGGAACCAAGCGCTCAAAAATGCCCGCAGCAAACGCGATATGCAGAAAAACGCCTACTATACTTTTCTGCAAACCAACCTGCTGCCCAAGCTCAACTCCGACATGGCCGCTAGCCTCGGTAACCTGAAGTCGGTGCTCGACTCGTTCAACAAAGATTTCCTGGATAAGATTTTAGGTTTCAGGCCCATTGTGGATAGCCTGACGGAGAACATCAGTGTGCAGAAGGAATTTATTCAGAAGCTGGATGAGATTGGCTTTACGCAAATGGCCAATGCCAACATGATGGTGTTTGATAAGATAAAAGAGAGTGAAAAGCTCTTCATGAATTTTATGAAATACCAAGAGGCGCTGAACCAGTCGGTAGAGAAAGGTGCTGCTCTTACCAATAACATCGAGCAGGTGCTCTCGCGGCTCACAAGCTTGCAGGAAGGCTTTGATAAGGTGCCAGGCTACCTACAGAAACACGATGAATCGATTCAGCGGCAGGTAAACTTTTTTGGCAAGCACGAGCAGGAACTTAACAACATTGCCAGCCGCACCGAACAGTATTTCGATAAAGCCGCCCTTAAACTGACCGACCTGATGGAAGCGCGCCTGCAACACCAGGAGCGGGATGCACAGAATGCCTACGCCAAATGGCAGGAGCATTTCAGGCTGCTGAACGAAGACAACGTATACCAGCGCATTGTCGACTATATGCGGCCTTTCGAGAACCTGAACCAGCAGCAAAACAACCTGAACACGCAGCAGCGGCAACTTTCAGAAAACATAAGCACCACGAATGAGCGCCTCCTGAAAAAAATGGAGACTGATGCCCAGATTCAGCAGCAAATCCTGCAGCAACTCACAGAACTTAATACTTTTCTGGTGAAGAGTGCAGAGCCAGGACCAGTGAAAGCGGCGTTTCAGAAGATCTTTGGCGGTGGCAGCAACAACACCAACGCCAACAGGCGAGTACAGTAGCAGGAGAGGAGCATGAGCAAAGAGAACAGAGACTTTTTCTGGCCCAGTTACGTCGACCTCATGACGGTGCTTTTTATCGTAATGTTGGTGTTGTTTGTGCTGAGCTTTAAAATGTTCCAAAGCAAAGACTACGAAAACCGCAACACACTAGCCCGCCTGGAGGTACAGCTGGAGGAAAAGAAAAAACTGGACGAAATCAAAGCCGCCCTATCACGTCTCGACGCAAAGTATTTTCAGTACAACGAAAAGTACAAACGCCACGAACTGCTGGTAAACGTGCTTTTCGAGCCTAGCCGCGCCGAAATTCCGCAGGTAGCGCTGGCTCCTTTGCGCAGGGCAGGAGAGGAGTTGAGCCAGGTGCTGAACTCTATTGAGGATGACGATGTAAAATATCTGATCGTGATCGACGGCCGCGCCGCCAGCTACCCCAAAGGCGACCCCCGAAATATTACAGAGCGCGACTATGCGCTGGAGCTGAGCTACCGCAGAGCCCTCGCCTTGCTTAAGTTCTGGCGCAGTGCCGGCATTAAACTCCCCGAAGACAAGATTGAGCTTATTGCCTCAGGCAGCGGTTTCGAAGGAGCCGGCAGAACCGGCGACGAACGCGATCGCCGTTTTGTCATCCAGATTCTGCCGAAGGTGGGAACACTGAATGTGAAGCAAGTAAAATAGAAATTAGATTAAACCTTGCAGACCCTAGCAGCAAAACAACCAAAAACATTTCTGGAAGGCTATTTTTATTAGAAGAATTCTAGGTGTGCCATAGCAAATGGTTGATTATCTCTACTTCACTGCCACACGCATTGTCATTCCGGTGGGATCTTGTGGGCGAGAGCCATTGACAATAGCTACTTTCGGTTTGGTCTAAGTTTGCATAGCTCTTGTTTCAGCTGTGACATAAGCATGAACCTGCTACGTTGTTTGCTTTCCAAGTCTTTTTGTCTTGATACCATAGCCCTCAGGCGATGTAAGTACAAAATGACTGAGTAAGACCTTTCTTGCTTTGCTCACCTTGCCATTGAAGCTAATTTTTAGTTTCTTCGCCAATCTAGGGGCCTACGCCCAGCTCAGAATGGCCAGAAAAGTAAATTGGGATCGGTAATAACAGTATTCTGAAATTCTAAAGTCATAGCCCGGCAGCTATGGTATCAGAATAAATTGAACCAGTGAGCAGGCTATGAAACCGCCTCACGCTGTTAGCATAGCAATAGAAGCTGCTATGCTAACTTAGACTAAACATTACCAGTAGCCACTGCTCTTGTCTCTCGCCCAAAGGAACTTGTCAGGATAAGAAAAGGATAAAGTCTTATTCTACTGCTTCGCCTCAAAATTTACTTCTGCATCAAAAATCGCCATAAAAACAACTTTTGAAGTAAAAGCTCGTCAAAGTAAAGGGCTGCTGTAGCTAAAAAATTAAAGTTTAATGCATAAAACACTTTTACTGCTAACCTTTTTCCTGCTATCTACACTCTGCTTTGCTCAGGCTCCTGAAGAAAAACCAGAAGAGAAGCCTTTTCTAAAGTTAGGGGGCGCGGCACGCTTTAACTACAACCTCTCTACCTGGAAAAAAGACCAACTGGAGCGCGCCGGCGACTTTGGTTTTGATTTGTTCCGCATCAATGTAGAATCAGAATACAAAGGAATTAAACTGAATGCGGAGTACCGGCAATATTCACAAGCCTTTGGAGGCGGTTTTCTAAAGCAGGGCTGGTTTCAGTACGATTTTTCGGAAATGTCGCAGCTGCAGGTAGGGCTCAACCAGGTGCCGTTTGGCATTCAGCAGTATAACTCGAACAACTGGTTTTTTAACATGACCTATTACATAGGTTTTGAAGACGACCACGACATGGGCGTGAAATACATTCATGACAACGGCCTTTGGCAGTGGCAGGCGGCCTATTACAAAAGTGCAGAAGAATTTGTGTTTGGTTTGGCGGAACCCAGCCCAAACCGCTACTCCTACGACGTAACCGGGCGCAACAAAGAAAACAACCAGCTGGATTTTAAACTGGTACGCCGACTGGGCGATAGCCTTGGGCATGAGTTAGGCGCCTCGGTGCAGGGGGGGCTGCTCTACAACATCGACACAGAGCGGAACGGTACCCGCTATGCGGGCGCAGTGCACTACGAATATAAAGCAGCGCACAGCCCCTGGAACCTGAAACTGCAGGCCATGTTTTACCGCTTCAAGCCGGAATACGCTACCGGAGACGAGCTGGATTTTGTAGAAATGGGTGCGTACGGAGCTAACTACAATGTAGCCAACAGAGGCGAAGTTTATACAGCAGGCATTGCCTACCACCTGCCCATCGATACGCGCCTGTTGCAGGGCATCACTTTCTACAACAACTATGGCTATTACAACAAGCGGGTGAGCGGGTTCGAAAATTCACATATGAATGTGCTGGGAGCCTTGTTTACCGCAGGGGCCATGTACATCTACACCGATGCGGCATTCGGCTACAACCAACCCTGGCTAGGGCCAGAATGGACGAATGCTCTTGCCAGGGGCACAGCAGATGATACACGCTGGCACATGCGCTTTAACATTAACATGGGGTACTATTTCTGATTAAAAAATAAACTGAATGAGTAAAGTAAAAGGAAGTAATAGAAAAAAATCGTTGGGGCTGGATGTAAACGGGCCCGTATTCTGGTCATCTATTGTATTTCTGGTGATAAGCATTTCGCTTACGCTGCTGTTCCAGGAGGAGGCCGAAGGAGCTTTTACATCTATGCAAGCCTTTGTGGCGGTCAAAGCAGGGTGGCTGTTTACGGTTAGTGTAAATATATTTCTGATTTTCTGCCTGTTTCTGGCTTTCAGTAACTTCGGGAGGATCAGGTTGGGCGGCAAAGACGCAAGACCGGAGTTTAGCACCAGTGCCTGGTTTGCCATGCTCTTTAGTGCGGGTATGGGTATCGGGTTGCTGTTCTGGAGTATAGCAGAACCAGTAAGCCACTTTCAGAAGCCCCCGCTGGGAGCGCCTGGCACAGCAGAGGCGGCCCGTACGGCCATGAATGTTACGTTTCTGCACTGGGGGTTCCATGCCTGGGGCATTTATGCGCTGGTGGGGCTGGCACTTGCCTACTTCAGCTTCAGCCGAAAACTACCGCTAACCATCCGATCTGTCTTTTACCCTTTCCTGGGTGAACGCATTCATGGGCCGATAGGGCATGTTATTGATGTGCTGGCAGTGTTGGCCACGCTATTTGGTCTGGCCACCTCCCTGGGGTTGGGGGTAAGCCAGGTAGCTGCCGGCCTGAACCATATATTTCCGGCTATTCCAAACACCACCATGGTGCAGGTTATCCTTATTGCAGGCATTACTTTGGTTGCAACCGGATCTGTGGTAATGGGGCTCGATAAGGGTGTACGTTTTCTGAGCGAGTGGAACATGCGGATTGCCATCTTCTTGCTGGTGGCGGTTGTGCTGCTCGGACCCACAGTTTTCATTCTGGGTGCATTTGTCCAAAACACCGGCGACTACATAGGTAACTTTATGCAATGGTCGTTCTGGAATGAAGCCTACTCTGGCAGAGACTGGCAAGCGGGCTGGACCATATTTTACTGGGGCTGGTGGATTGCCTGGTCTCCTTTTGTAGGAATGTTTATTGCCCGCGTTTCTAAAGGTCGCACTATTCGGGAGTTTGTGCTGGGCGTGCTGATCGTGCCCTCGCTGCTTACCTTTTTCTGGATTACCGCCTTTGGTAGTACTGCCATACACGAAATTCTGGGCGGCGACTTAACCATTGCAGACGCGGTGAAAGCAGATGTTTCAACAGCTCTTTTTGTGTTTTTGGAGCAGCTTCCTTTCTCTACCATTTTGTCTGTTGTCGGTATTATACTTGTAGCGGGCTTTTTTGTCACTTCTTCCGACTCGGGTTCTTTGGTGGTAGATAGTATTACCTCCGGTGGTAAATTAGACTCGCCGGTAAGCATAAGAATCTTCTGGGCGCTAACGCAAGGAGCCATTGCGGCCGTTTTGTTAATTGGCGGCGGACTGAATGCCTTGCAAACGGCCGCTATTGTAACGGGCCTTCCGTTTACCATTATCCTGCTGCTGATGTGCTACAGTCTGTACCGTGGGCTAAGCGAGGAATTGGAAGATGAACTAAAAGCAGGCAAAGCGCAGCAGCGCAAAGATTACCAGCAGGTGCTCACTGAGATGCTTGCTAAAAGGGCGCAAAAGCAGCAAGTGCCACTTGCTGAAGGACCTAAAACAGAACAAGTGCCTCCTGCTGAAGGACCTAAAACAGACATTGATTCAACAGAAAACACACTAAACGAAAAATCTGATTTATTATGATAGCAGTAGACTCCTTAATGGTTTGCCTCGATCTGAGCGAGATGGACGAGAAACTGGTAGCCTTCACACGCTCGGTTTGTGAGCAAATTCAGGTTAACAAAGTTTATTTTGCGCACAACATCAAAATGTATGACCTGAGCGACGATTTTAGGGAATGGATGGGAGATGTGGACCTGAGCAAAGAGGTGGAGGATAATATTACAGAGGTGGTGGCAGAGCATTTTGGCAACGTGGCTAATTATGAGATATTAGTAAGCGAAGAACCAAACAGTGAGGTGATACTTGCTGACCTGGTAAAGCGCTACAAAGTAAAGCTGACACTGTTGGGTAAAAAGGCCAGCGAGAAGAGTACAGGCGCTTTGGGTACCAAACTGCTGCGCATACTGCCATGCAGCGTGCTGGTGTTTCCTGAGCAGGCTAGCCACAGCATCAACCGTCTGCTAGTACCCATCGACTTTTCCGACACCTCAATACATGCCCTTCGCCTGAGCAAAAGTCTGGCAGATCAATTGGGCCTGTACCTCGAAATTCTGCATGTTTACCGTTTGCCTTCGCAATATTTCCCGCTCATATCGGAGGAGAAGGCAGTGCGGAAAGCAGAGGGAAATGCAAAAGAAAAATTTGTGGATTTACAGAAGCGCCATCGGGAGATAAGCGAGGTTCCTTATACCTTAATGCGTGCCGCAGACAAAAGTATTGGCGAACGCATTTGCCAGCACCTCAAAAGAGGAAAACATGATCTGCTGGTACTGGGTCTGAAGGGGAACAATCCTTTACCATCCCTCAGTCTGGGCAGTGTGCCTACCGAGCTATATGGCTCAGAAGTGACGGTACCCATGTGGTTTGTATACTCTGAAGATGTAATTAAGAAATAGTAGCAAGCTGGCAGAGGCTCCGAGAGGAGGCATTTCTTCTGAAAATGTCAGAAGGAGACAAACAACAATATCAAGTCAGAGCCTCTGCCAGCTTGCCTACACCTGCCCATGTGCCATAATCAGGTTGCTGATGCCGGTCACAACCATATCGATGCCGATGGCACCAAGGAAAAAACCATTGATGCGCAAAAGCAGCTCCATGTTTTTGTCGAAAGCCACTCTTACTTTTTTTGACTCCATCTGGTGCCGTACCTGCTTCAGGCCCATAATAACCATAAAGTTTATAAACATAATCAGGAAGAGCGCCAGCACTCCCTGCCATAGCTCCAATTGCTCCGACATGAGCACCGTTAGCGAAATCGTGCCTGCACCCACCATAAAAGGCAACGCAATTTCTGAGGCCAAATCGTGCAAATCGCCCTTTATCTGAATAAATGCTTTTTTGCCCTGTACAATAAACATATAGGCAAATGAGAAAAGCACAATGCCACCGAATATCCTGAACGAATCGAAATTAATTCGGAAAACTTTCTTAAATACCACATCTCCAAAAAGCAGAAACACCAGGAAAATAGAAAAAGAGATAATAGAGGCTTTCAGGAAAACAGACCGGAAATCTGTGTCTGACAGGTCGTGCATGACCGGTTTTAGATATAGGAAAAGTGCAAAGGGGTTAAGCATTACCAGGAAGCCTACTATCGCTGCAATCATAAAGTGTGTACCTGTTTAGTTTCTGTATGGTACGGTAGGCAGCCAGGATAGATTTAGTTGCTGATGCTATATTCGCTGTACTGCTAAAGAGCTGCCGCCATTTAGGAGGCCAGGCGGAGTAGCAAAGGAACCTTCGGAAGCTTGATTTAAGCTGCATCTGGTAATTGTGGTGCTGCTATTTCAGCTTAAATCGACTTTTTAGATACCAGCCTTGCTCACGCTTCTGATGGCGATATCCCATCTTTTCTTGAAATGACTTTTAAATTATGGAGGCAGTATTGCCTAACATGGGGTAACTGAACAATAATTGTTTGATCTGAGTCTGGTATATATTTAATAAAAAATTTGTTTTGTTCCAAAATTTAGTAAAAATACCCGGAAGTGGGTATTGTGGTTGATAGCCGAGATTTAAATATTTGTACAAAATATTTAAATTTTATAATGATTTATATTCGTTTGCCCTTTTCAATGTGTGTATTGGTAGTGCATTGCCTGCTCTTAGAGTGACACATTGAGCAAACTGCCACTCTACTTTGCGCTCAATCGGACCGGTAACCTCTGTTTTTGCTATCATACCGTGCGGTAAAGCAATGCCATTTAAGAGAGAATATAGCCGAACCTTGGCAACTAATGTCTTATAGCCTGTTTGTGGTCTATAACAGCAGGAGTATTGCAGCTCAGATACTTTAACATCAGATATGACTTATATTTTATTTTTTTCCACTAAAGCTTATAAACTTCAACATGAAACAAAATTTACAATTTTTTCTTCTTTTTGGGCTTCTCTTTACGCTTGCTGCTTGTGAGGAAGGTGTTTTGGGCCCCCGCCAACCCTTCTGCCAGGAGGAAAGGCAGGAAAACAGCAACGGCAGTTCTTTTGATAGATTCTACAACAATGATCGAATCACTGATTTGTATGCTTCTGCAAATGGTAACCTGTTGTATTATCACCAATTCACATATGATGATAAGGGCCGGGTTATCGAGAACAACTATCACGATATGCAGAACAACACGGTCAGTCCGCCCGAAATAATTGCCTATGATGAGAAAGGGAATTGGGTAAAGTCTACGGTTACTTACTCTAACGGCAATGAAGTATTCTACACAATTGAGTACGATGCGCAAAACCAGATGAAGAAGCTTACCTCTTCTTCTAAAAGGGCTGGTGCTGTTAGCGTGAACTTTACAATAGATTACGACTGGGAGGGAGGTAACAATGTGAAGCGCACTTATATCTCTTCTGTAATGCGGCAGGAGATAACGTATGAATTTGACCTGAGCAGACAAAACAAGCGGCGGAAGGAACAGGAAAAGTTAGCTTTTTTGTCGTTGGCGGTTGCCCATAACAGGAACATGTACCGAAAGTATACCACTATCTCAACCGACATTGCCTCCGGAGCGGTTACATCAACTGTACAGAACTTTGAGTATGAATACAACAGCCAAGGCTATCCCATCCAATTAACCCGGACCACTACCACAAACTCTGCTTCGCCTGTTACCACTACAACTTTATTTCACTACAGCTGTGAGTAGTTATGTATTGCCCATGTATTTTTTTAATCTCAAAATCAATTCTATGATTCGATATCTACTTTTTTCATTAATCCTGCTGCTTTCCTCTATTCGGTTACAGGGCCAGCACTCGCTCGGACTGGCGGGCAGTAATTATGCCGGTAGCCATGCCACCTTTCTCAATCCCTCTTCTATTGCAGATTCACGGCAAGGTTTCCATCTGAATTTAGGGACTGGTCATATTACTTTTTCTAACACATCCTTTTATAATACTGGCCCTACCGGGCATATTGGAAACTTGCTACAAGGTGGTGGGCAGGAAGTAGTGGAGAGCGGTGAGCTTGATCCTAAATCCTACTACCAGGAACGGCTAGATGGTAAGCAGAAGATGGCGCACTATGGACTGGAAATGCGCTTGCCTTCGTTCATGCTCAAGCTCGGACCACGCCACAGCATTGCCCTTACCAACCGTTTTAGAAGAGCTGCACATGCCAATAACGTTTCTGAAGATTTTGCCCGGGCTATCGGGTTTGGCATAGGCAATACTGCCATTCAAAATACTCCCTTTACCAACAGCGAAGCTTATTTTAACACCAATGCCTTTACTGAAACGGGCCTTACGTATGCCCTTGTGCTACTCTCGCAGGAGCAACGGTTCCTGAAGGCTGGTGTTACCGTAAAGAAGTTAACTGGCCTGCATACGGGGCACCTGCTGGTTTCGGAGGCCGACTATAGGCTGCAAACACAAAATGGCGAATCGACTATGCAGGTGCAACAGGGAAAGGCCAACCTCGGTTACTCCAGCAGCAATTACAGAATAGAAGCCAGAGACCTTATAGACGCCTTTCAAGGAAGCGGCATGCCTGGCTCCGGCTGGGGAATGGATATTGGTTTTACTTATGAGCACCGGCCTCAGTATGCAGCCTACCAATACACAGTAAACGGTAAGGAGCGAACTGACCACGGTGAGAACAAGTACAAGTACCGCATTGGAGCATCATTGCTGGATGTTGGGAATATCACCTACAAAGATCCGGAGCTGCGCCGCTACGAGGTTGCACGCCAGAACTTAACCATCGGCAGTTATACCTTTGAAGGCGTAAATGTAGACAGGCTCGGACCGGTAATAGAGGAAGCGCTGGAAGTGCAGGCTAGCGAGCGGAAAACGGAGATCGTGTCTGGGCTACCCACGGCCCTTCACCTGAACGTAGATTACCGGCTCACCCGAAACGTATTTGTAAACGGCTCCGTGCTTCATAACCTTCGTGCTAAGGAGGCAGTAGGAATGCGCCAGTACTCTACTCTTGCCGTAGCGCCACGCCTGGAGGGGCGAAAGCTGGAACTGGCGCTTCCACTGTATCTCACCAACAATTACCGCGATCTGGCGTTTGGTGCCATGCTGCGCTTTGGACCGTTTATAGTAGGTTCTGATAACCTGGCAGCACTTCTTGGGAGCAACAAAGCTGTAGGCCCGGACATATACCTGGGTATGGGGTTTGGTATTGCAACCGGTGGCCGGCGCCAAAGAATAGAAGAAAGAGCCAGGAAAAAAGAAGTTTCGAGGCAATTGAAAGCAGAAAAGGAGCAGCGAAAAGCAGCCAAAGCTGGTTTAACCTCTCCTGCTGTTACGTCTCCGTCTGCAGCTCAACCTGTTCATTCGGTGGAAAATACTCCTGCCGACTCTCTTTCTGGTGTAGAAATAAACAAAGTGGAAGTGCCGGTGGAAGAGCCCGTTTCTACTCCAGCTGTAGTTCCGGCCGAGAATGAAAAGCCAGAGCCAGCTCCGGCTCCTGAGCCCGCTACTTCAGTTGAGCCAGCCCCGGCTATAAAAACAGAGAACGGCAATGAGCCTGAAATGGTAAGCTACTCAGATGCTGCGCTGATAGGAACACCTGATTTTAGTTTAAATATTAAAAGCGGAGCAGAGCACGGAGCCTTACTGAAAAAGAGGCAATATTTTTAGAATTGAGCATAGCCCTGCACCCTTTTTATTGGCAGCAATAACTAAAGCAGACGTACCCAGATGTATACACCCTAAGAATAAATAAGGAATTGTGCCTCTGGAAGGTCTTTTTCATTAGAATAATTTGGTAACGACCTGTTGGCTGAGGTTTGAAAATGACTTCTATTCTTTATTTCTGGGAAAGTATATTCAAGGTGCTGAAACTGTAAATAAAAAGAACCTGCTCCGTTAAGAGCAGGTTCTTTTTTTAGGAATTTATTAAGGCTGCAATTTAACCATTCACCACTACCATATCTTCACTCGCTTCTCAGGAGCCAGATACAGTGAGTCGCCAGGTTTTACGTTAAAGGCAGTGTAGAACTCTGGAATGTTGCGGACTACGCCATTTACACGGAACTTGGCAGGAGAGTGCGGGTCGGTGTTAATCTGGTTTCGGAGCGACTCTTCGCGGGCTTTGCTCAGCCATGCTTGGCCCCATCCAATGAGCACTCGCTGCTCACCGGTAAAGCCATCAAGTACCGGGGCTTCTTTGCCGTTCAGGCTCTTTTTGTAGGCTTTCATGGCAATGCTTAATCCGCCCAGGTCACCAATGTTCTCGCCTAAGGTAAATTCGCCGTTTACATTCAGGTCATCAAAAACCTTAAACTCGTTGTACTGAGACACTAACGCGCCGGTTCTCTTTTTGAATTCCTGCTGGTCAGTTTCTGTCCACCAGTTGCGCATTACGCCATCTCCATCAAAGGTGCTTCCCTGGTCATCGAAACCGTGCCCGATTTCGTGGCCAATTACGCCACCAATGGCTCCATAATTTACGGCATCTTCTGCGCTCATGTCGAAGAAAGGAGGCTGCAGAATGGCTGCCGGAAACACAATTTCATTCAGCGGCGGGTTGTAATAGGCATTTACTGTTTGTGGCGTCATCATCCACTCGTCTCGGTCTACAGGTTTGCCGAGCTTGTTTATGTTGCGTTTATACTCAAACTCAGTGGCGCGTTGCATGTTGCCATACAGGTCGTTCTTCACCACTTTCAGGTCGGAGTAGTCGCGCCACTTGTCGGGGTAGCCAATTTTAGGAGTAAACTTATTAAGTTTGTCGAGCGCCTGTTTTTTGGTGTCCTCACTCATCCAGTCGAGCTCCTTAATGCTTGATTCGTAAGCTTTCAGCAGGTTGTCGACCAGTGTGAGCATGCGTTCTTTGGCTTCCGGCGGGAAGTGCTTTTTTACGTAAACTTTACCCACTATCTCACCCAGGTTGTTGTTTACCTCATCTACAGCGCGGCGCCATTGCGGACGTTGCTCTTTTGTGCCATACAGGGTTTTGTTGTAAAATTCGAAATGCTCATTATCCAGTTCGGAGTTAAGGGCGGTAGCAGAGCTGTGCACCAGGCTCCACTTTAGGTAAGTTTTCCAAGTGTCTAAAGGTGTGCTTTTTACAATGTTGTTGAGCGCCTTCGTGTAATCAACCTGTGTAATTACGATGCTGTCTTCCTGCTGCACCTCTGCTTTTTGTAGCATGGTGTTCCAGTCAAAATCTGGCATCAGCGTTTTCAGGTCTTTGGTGGCGTACTTGTTATAGAGGCCTACAATATTGCGGGTTTCCTCTTTTTTCATGTGCTGTGAGGCAAGCTTAGTTTCCAGGTCCAGAACTTGCGAAGCTTTTGCGGCACTGTTCTCGATGCCTGCAATGCGAAGCATATTATCTATGTGCTTCACATATTTTGCCCGGATGTCTTTCGATTTGGCATCGGTCTGCAGGTAGTACTCGCGCTCAGGCAAACCCAGGCCACCTTGCCAGGTGTACAGCATGTATTTTGTAGGATCTTTAAAATCTTCCATTACACCGATGCTAAAGGGTACCATGTTGCCCGATCGGTTGGCATAGGCAAAATAGTCGGCCAGCTGGTTCTGGTTGCTAATGGCGTCGATCCTTCGGAACTCCGCTGCGAGAGGGGCTAACCCAATGGAGTCCCGCACTTTTGTGTTCATGTAAGACTCGTAAAAGTCGCCTATTTTCTGCTCATCCGAGCCATCGGCAAAATTTCCTGAGGCAGCTTCCTCAATTATTGCTTTTACATCTTCCTGAGCCTTATCGTTTAGCATATGGAAAACTCCAAAAGACGATTTATCGGCTGGAATTTCGGTGTTTTTGTCCCAGTTGCCGTTTACGAAGGCCGTAAAGTTGTCGCCTGGGTTTACGGTGGTATCCATGTTGGCCACCAGAATACCGGACTTCAGCTCCCGGCTGGTTTCTTTGGTATTGTTACAAGCCGTAACCCATAGCAAAGAAGAAGCTAAGAGCGTAATCCCATAGGATTTTTTGATTTTCAGCATAATTTATTTTAGGGGTAAGATGATAGTTTTCTGACTTAACACGCAGCCGTAGAAATTGGAGTACAAAATTGACTGCCTAATATAACAATAATTGTGATAAAGGGCTCATGCAACAGGCAGCAAATTTTACAGAAGAAAGACTTGAAAAGAACTCAAATTGCCTGCTTCAGTGGCTCTGCTTCTGCAAGTGGAGGGGCTGCGACTATTTTAAAATTGGAGATTAGGGAAGTTTCTCCAGAGGAGCGGGCATACCAGAAAATACCCTGTATCCCATTTATCTAAAAAGGCCTCCTGAAGGCCATTTTCATTAGAATAATTGGCTCACTGTACTGTTAGGCTATCTCACATTTAAGAAATCTGATGATCTGCAATGAAGCTGGTAAGACCTCGCAGCGTGCGCAGCTCCTGCGAGCGTCTGGGCGAAGCGGAAGGATGACCGACAACCAGTTTCAAAAAAATCTATCATCTATCATCTAGTATCTAAAATCTTAAAATAGCCTCCGGAAGGCCATTTTCATTAGAATAATTTGAGCTAAAAGCTATTTTAAGCATGGTGTTGCGAAATTAGGCTACAATACCAAAAAGATTCACTTATGCCTCTCGCCCACAAGATCTTTGCAGGATGACAAAATGGTGCGTGGGGGAGATGACAATGCTTACATGTTATCAGAGTGTAAATAAATTAGAATAATCTAACCTTAAACCTTAACAAGGGCCTTATCCGGGTGCAGGAACTTTGGCGCAACATGCCGGATGAGCTTCTGCAGCGATTCCTCTATAGACTCGGTATCTGTTTGCAGCACCAGGTCTGGTGCGGCAGGAGCCTGGTAAGGAGCGCTAATGCCCGTAAAGTTCGGAATAATGCCTTTTCTGGCTTTGGCATAAAGGCCTTTTATGTCGCGTTGTTCGCAAACCTCCAGGCTGCAGGCTACATAAATTTCTGTTACCTTATCGGCTCCTACAATGGATTTCACCAGGTTCCTTTCTTCTTCGTAAGGCGAAATAAAAGCACACAGCACAATTAACCCAGCATCGAGCATCAGTTTGGCGACCTCACCTACACGCCTGATGTTCTCTTTTCGGTCTTGCTCCGAGAACCCCAGATCTTTGTTCAGCCCATTTCTGACATTGTCGCCATCGAGCAGGTACACGCTGTAGCCCTCGTGAAACAGGTAGGACTCCAACTGCAGGGCAAGGGTACTTTTTCCGGAACCAGAAAGGCCGGTAAACCAAACAAGCTGAGGCCGTTGAAGTAACCTTTGGGTACGTTGCTCGTGGCTGACTTCTGATTGTTGCGGATACAAATAGTGCATGGGCGCTGGCTTATAGATGGGGTTCAGTTTGTGTAATAATTGGGCCTTGTTAGGAAATGATGCCTCCTTGTACGCCAAAAAAGCAGGTATAGTCGTATAGGAGGCTGATAATATTTACATAAAAACGAACCACATGAAAATATTGCAAGGCGGTGCCCCCAAGTGCGGCAATTTCTGGCTGTACCAGATCCTGCAGCAGCTCCTCCGTAAGGCCGGCCACAACACGACAAGCTTTATTCAGCAGCAGCCTATCTACGAACTTGCCAAAACCTGGGACCTGAACTACCCAAGCCAGGCCAGCATCGATGTGCTCGATATCACCGATTTGCAGTACAGCTACCGCATCAGCAGTGTTTTCCGGATGCCAGTGGAAGATATCAACAGCTACCTCTCCCAAACAAACCACGTCTGGACTCACTCCCCGATCTGCAAACGAAGTCCAGAATTGCTCGGCCTGTTCGACAAAAAAGTGTACATCTTGCGCGACCCGCGCGACCGGGCTATTTCTGCTGCCAAGTATTACACCTCAGACTACATGCTGAAATACTACCCGCAAGAAGAAAAAGATCCGCAGGTGTTTCTGGAGAAGAACTTCGATAAGCTGCTGCAGGAGTGGGTGTGGCATGTGTTCGACCACCTGCGCCTGAGCCAGCCACACAACATCCACATTGCGTTCTACGAAGGCTTCCTGCTCGATTTTCAGCAGGAGTTAGAAAGGCTGCTGCAGTACCTGGGCCTGGAGGTAACAGCAGCGGAGCGGGAGGAGCTGGAGAAGGCGATGCATTTCTCTACTCTACAGAAGAAAAACCCGAAGCATCTTAGAAAAGGCGCATCGGGTTACTGGATGGAGCAGCTTACGCCTGAACAGGTAGAAAAGGCCGAAATTATTGCCGGGCCGCTCATTCGGTTTTTAGGTTATCCTTCGGAGCCAGTCCAGTCTATGACTTACACGACTACACCCCCGCATCAGGATTTTGAGCAGCTGAAGCAGGAGATCATTGCCTCGCAGGAGGTGCTGTATTAGTGCTTCGCTTAATTAGAAATTCAAAATTAGAAATGTTGAAAAATCTGCTTTCTTTATAAGAGGAGTAGATTTTTCAACTGATCAAAATTTATGCTGGTACGTTTGTTTAACTTTTACCACACCCCCAGCTGCCGCCCTATGGTTTTAAGCTGGCCGATGTGGTAAGCGTTGTGGTGCAGGGCAGTCATAGCGGCCCAGGAAATGGTTTTGCCGTTCGGTTTTACCTCCAAGAGATCCGTAGAGGCGTCTTTTACAATCTCAATCATCTCCTGTAGCTCATGTTCGAAGTGGCTTATGGCCTCCTGCCACTCCTGGTCACTGTCGGGCTGGTGGTTTTCAGGCCAGTGCGCATCCAGCCAAACCTCCTGGTTCTGCTGAGGGTCTTTCATAAACTGGAGCAGGGTGTGTTGGCGTGCCTGCATGTGGCCCAGCAGTACCCAGGCCGAAAAGTGCAAACCATCCAGCATGATGGCGGCTTTCTTATAATCAAATTCGCGGAGCAGAATAACGTTTGGGGCGAAGCCGCCCGCTAGCATTTCCACCAGTTGCTCTCTCAGTAAAGTATCGGGTTGAGTTTCTGTTTTCATGTGTTGGGTAGTGGATATCAATTGGGTAATTTTCAGTAGGAGATAGACGTGACTTCTACCTCTTCTTCGTTGCGGCCAAGGCGGAGCAAAATGTGTTGGCCCTTCTTGGTTCCTGTAACGGCCTGGGCAATAGGTGCTACAAAGGCAATGCGGCCCTCGGCTATAGATGCCTCGTCTACACCTACTATCGTAAAGGTTCTGATCGTGCCAATTTTTCCGCCTTTTAGTGTTTTTAAGGTAACAGTAGCTCCAAAGCGCACTTCGTCGGCTTGCTGCTCTTGCGGCTCAATTACCTTTGCACTGGCAATACGGGCATTTAACGCACTCCGTTTGCCGTTGAGAATGCTTAGTTCCCGGGTTCTGTTGGCTTCGTCTTCGTGGTTGGCTTCTACCTGTGTTCGTTGCGCCTCCAGGGCAGCTAGTTCTTCGCGGAGCAAAGCGATGCCGCGTGGCGTTACATAGTTTGGCGTGCCTGCAGGAAGAGCTGCTCTGGGTGGTATCAGTGGTGGTTCTCCCGCATCATCTTCTTTTACAAATGCTCTGCTCATGCCATGTAAAACGAAGTCTGGCAGCGGCAGGTTGTTATTATGCTTTTGCAGCTGGTGGGGCCTGGTTGGGGAGTAATTGTTTTTAGCTTTTGATGCTTTTGTAATCTCTCTTTTTTATTATCTCTTTGGGATCTTGTGGACGAGAGGTAAAAGCAGTGGCTATTGGCTTTTAGTCTAAGTTCGCATAGCTTATTTTCTTGCTGTGATCCCGGAGTGAAGCTGTTTCATTGCCTGCGTCTTTGTTCTTTTTGTCTTGATACAAAAAGAACAAAAAAAATCAAGACGATTTTGAACTCGCTGAACGCTCAAACAAAAAATCGTCAAATCATGCACTTGGCTATAGGTATTCGCCTAGTAGCCCCCTACCGCAATACTTTACAAGAATCTGCTACCCCACAACTTAAATTACTCTAATCAAATCATGGGTCTAGATATTAGGCTGCTCTCATCGAGAGCACAAATTTTAACTCATAACTCTAAACTTTTAACCCTTAACTCTTAACTAAATTGGAGGGTTTGGTCTTTTCTTTGTTCCACGGATGGGTGTGGCAGAAAGCGGATCGTCAGGCCAGTGGTGTTTGGGGTAGCGGCCGCGCAGATCTTTGCGCACTTCGAAGTAACCACTTGTCCAGAAGCTGCGGAGGTCGCGGGTAACCTGCACAGGGCGGGAGGCAGGGGAGAGCAGGTGAAGGAGCAAAGGCACTTTACCGCCTCCAACTCTGGGTGTATCGAGCAGTCCGAATACTTCTTGCAGGCGTACTGCCAGCACAGGGGTGGTAACTTCAGAATAATCTAAGGCGATGCGCGAACCGCTGGGAACTTCAAGATGTGAAGGCGCGAGGCGTTCCATTTCCTGACGCTGTTCCCAGGTTAGGCTGGTTAGCAGCAGCTCATTAAAATCCAGACGCGCCACCTGCTCCAGCGATCTTAGGCCCTGCAGGTGCGGCAGTAGCCATTCCTCCACCGTGGCTGCAAGTTCCTCCTCCGACACATCAGGCCACTGCTCCGGGGCCAGTTGATGCAGAAACGCGAGGCGTTGCCGGGTGCGTAAGGCTGTATCTGACCAGGGCAACCGATCTATACCTTTTTCGAGGAGCGCCTGCAGGAGAGCGTTTGCTACTAATTCCGGATCGGGTTTAGTGAGGTTAGTTTCCTCGAGAAGCAAAGCACCTAGTCTTGTAATTTGCCTGACTACAACCCGCTCTGTAGCGGCATCCCAGCGCACTTCCTGCAATTGCTCCAGTTGCTTAGTAAAATGTTTGAGAATATCGCTCTTAGAGACCGGAGCCGCCAGCATAACCCGCGGCTGTTTGTGCAGGTCGAGGTGTGCTACGCCGTAAAATGGCTCTTCGCTAAAAAGTTCTGTGGGTAAGGCTGCCCGCTGACCGGTAATAAGCCTTACGCGCCCCGACGATTCGCGCTGGGCCAGCCGGTCGGGGTAGGCCAGGGCTGTGAGTAAACCTACTGCCTCTGGTTGCGAGGTGCTATCTGGCACACGCATGCGCTGGCGCAGGTTACGTGCCTGTTCGCGGACCCGCCGTAGTGTGTTCTCATCAACAGAAAAGCCGGGAGTGTGAGGTCGTTTGCCTTGTAGTAGCTCCAGGCGAAGGTGCAGGTCTGGTAAGGTATGGCCAAGCATAGCCTCAATTGGTTTTAGCACATCGCGCTCTGCTAAGAGGGCTGCCAGGTTACAGGCTGTGGGGCCGTAGCCAAGCTCATGCCCGCGCATAACGAGGTGGCCCAGCCGCGGATGCAGTCCAAGAGATGCTAGTGCCTTTCCGTGGGCTGTAGGTTTGCCGGAGCGGTCGAGCGCTTCCAGGCGAAGCAGCAGGTCTTGGGCCAGGGCAAGGGCAGCAGCAGGAGGCATGTCGAGCCATTGGAGGTCAGCTACATTTTTTACTCCCCATAAGGCCAGTTCCAGGGCAAGGCTGCTGAGGTCGGCCTCGTAGATTTCGGGGTCCTGGCGGGGCGGTAGTTGTTGCTGATCGGCCAACGTCCAGAGGCGGTAGCAGATGCCCGGACCTAAACGACCTGCCCGGCCACGTCGCTGATCGGCTGCCGCCTGCGACACTGGTAAGGTGGCCAGTGTGGTCAGGCTGGTGCGGGGAACAAATTTCGGAACACGCGCAAATCCGCCGTCGATCACAATTTTAACACCTTCTATGGTTAAGCTGGTTTCTGCAATGCTGGTGGCCAGCACAACTTTTCGCTTGCCTGCCGGAGCCGGTTGTATAGCCGCCAATTGTTTAGCCAGGCTCAGGTCGCCGTGCAGCAGGTGCAGGTCGGTAGCAGGAGGTAGCTTGTCTTCCAGATGTTCCGCTAATCGTCGCATTTCGGCCATTCCTGGCAAAAAGACCAGTACATCTCCTTCAGCCTCCTGTGCCAGTGCCTGTCGAATAGTTTTGGGTACCAGCGATGCCAGCCGTTGCGCGGGGCGGGTACCGGCTGCGGCTACCTCGGCAGGCGAGAGGTAATGCGTTTCTACAGGGTATTGGCGGCCTTCGCTCCTTACCACCGGCGCCTGGAGCCAGGCACCAACAGTGGCTGCATCGAGAGTAGCGCTCATAACGAGCAGACGCAGGTCGGGGCGCAGTACGGCCTGTGCATCAAGGGCAAGCGCCAGCCCGAGGTCGGCGTGGAGGCTGCGCTCATGAAACTCATCAAAAATAATGGCAGCAATGCCTTCCAGAGCCGGGTCTTCCTGTAGCAGCCTTGTCAGGATGCCTTCGGTTACCACTTCGATTCTTGTTTTCTTAGAAACGGCCCGTTCCATGCGCACCCAATAGCCTACTGTTTGCCCTACAGTTTCCTGCAGCAGGTCCGACATGCGTTGCGCGGCAGCTCTGGCTGCGAGTCGGCGAGGTTCCAGCACCAGTATTTTTCCATCGGTTCGCCAACCTGCTTCTAAAAGAGCCAGCGGCACCAGTGTGGTTTTCCCGGCACCAGGAGGTGCTTCCAGAACAGCTCTCGTGTTCGTTTCTAACGTTTCGAGCAGCCGTGGCAGTGCTTCTTTAACAGGTAAATCGGGCAGGTTGGAGAAAGAGTCTGAAGTTGGCATCACACCTCAAAAGTCGGAAATTTTTTTGAGGTTTTTTTGGTGGTGGGTGTGGGTTCTTCTTCGGAAAGTGTTGTGGCTAAAAGGTTATTGGTTTTGGCTGGTTTGGCAAAATGCAGGAGAAGTAAGAGCGCTTTTGCTGTAAAATACGGAGCTAATATCAATTATTCTAATAGAAACAGCCTTCCAGAGGATTTTTGCCTCTGGCGAGCCATAGGGTAGCGGGGCTCACCAAAGGCATTCTCAGGCAGACTTTAATCTTCAGGGAAAGGAATAAATACAAAGTTGGTAAAATCCTGATCTACTACAAAGAGGCAGCAGAACTCATCCGGATCTTTGTAAGCGGCTATAAATTCTTCTGTTTTATCTTCTGCCACCAGTTTGCGTTGTACAAAATCTTCGAGGTAAGAGGCCGAAATATCCCATTCCAGCGCCAGTTCCTCTTTTGCCAGGAACAGAGAACCAACTGGCACCTGGGTGCGACTAAATACAAAAATCGGGTACTTCGATATCTGGCGCTTGCGAACCTGGTAAGAGGCTTCGCGCAGCGTTTCGGCCACCACTACAAAATCTTTGGAGATGGTGCCGAGGTATTTTCCATTTAATTCCGGATCGTTTTCCATTGGTAAGATTCTCGATAATAGATTTTAGATGCTAGACTTTTAACTCTAGTAGATGCTACAGGGGCCGCTAAAATGAGGAGTTACTGTGCGAAAGGATTAAAAGATGTTCACTCCACCCTTTGTACGCGCTTCCCGCTCACATGATTCTTTTAAAGATGACGATGTTGCTACTCCTAATCCCAACTCTAAACTCTTAACTTTTAGCTCTCAACTATTTACAGGTTTCGATTTCAGCAGCACAATATTCTCTACGTGGTGTGTTTGTGGGAACATGTCTACGGGTTGTACGCGAAGAACGTCGTATTTGTCGGAAAGCAATTCGATGTCACGGGCTTGTGTGGCCGGGTTGCAGCTTACGTATACAATCCGGTCGGCGTGCAGCTGTTGCAGTTTTTCCACCACATCGGGGTGCATGCCGGCACGCGGCGGGTCTGTAATCACCACGTCGGGCCGGCCATGGCGGGCAATCAGATCATCCGACAAAATATCTTTCATATCGCCGGCGTAAAAGGTGGTGTTGGTAATGTTATTGATGCCAGAGTTTATCTTGGCATCTTCTATGGCGCTTGGCACATACTCGATCCCGATTACTTCACGGCTTTGGCGGGCCACAAAGTTGGCAATGGTGCCAGCACCGGTATAAAGATCGTACACCAATTCGTTTCCAGTAAGTCCTGCAAATTCACGCGTTATTTTGTATAGCTCGTACGCCTGCTCAGAGTTCGTCTGGTAAAAAGATTTGGGACCTACCCGGAAGCGGATGCCTTCCATCTCCTCATGAATGTAAGGGGAGCCCTTGTAACAGATCACCTCCTGGTCGTGGTAAGTATCGTTCAGTTTTGGATTTACAACATACTGCAGTGAAGTTATCTCCGGGAAGCGCTCGTGCAGCATATCCAACACGCCGGTTATCACTTCCGGTTCATCCCATTTTACGAGCAGCAGCACCATGAGCTCGCCTGTGTTAGCTGTGCGAATAACCAGATTGCGCCAGAATCCTTCCTGCTTCACGGCATCGTAAAAAGGCAGGTCCAGATTTAGGGCGTAGTCGCGCACCGCCAGCCTGATCGCGTTAGAAGGGTCGGGTTGCAGGTAGCAGTGCTCGATGTTTAAAATTTTATCGAAGCGGCCAGGTATGTGGAAGCCAAGCGCACGGCGCTCGAACTCTTGGCCGGAGTTAATTTGCTCGTTGGTGAGCCAACCATTCCAGGAGAAGGTAAACTCCAACTTGTTGCGGTAGTACCTGTCTTGGTCATTGCCCAGGATCGGGTCGAAAGCAGGGAGTGCCACTTTGCCAATACGCTCCAGGTTATCCTGCACCTGCTTCTGTTTGTAGTGTAATTGTGTGTCATAGCTGAGGTGTTGCCATTTGCAGCCGCCGCACACGCCAAAGTGCTCGCAGAAAGGCTCCACGCGCAGGTCGGAGTAGCTATGGAAACGCACGGCTCGGCCCTCCATAAAGCTCTTTTTCTTTTTAGTGACCTGCACATCCACTACATCGCCGGGAGCCACGCCGCCTACAAAAATAACCATGTTGTTGTGGCGCGCCAGGCATTTACCCTCGGCCACCATCTCCTCTATCCGAATCTGTTCGATGAGCTCGAACTTCTGTTTTTTATTCTGTTTTCTCACGATGCTGCAAAATTAAGGAAAAATCGGGAGGAGTGTTTAAGATTTGAAAATTTGAAAATGTGTTGATTTGGAAATGATTGGAGCAGCAGTAGGAGCAGCGGCAGCTTTGGAAGGCCGAATTTTATCTAACTTATTTCTGAGGGTGAGGAACCACCAAGGGCCAACTGATGAACGTGGGCGGAAGAATGCAAGGAAGAACAATGCTTTCACTGTTCCTTTCAGCATAAATAATAACTTTGCAGGAGCGGTTTTAACTGCTGTTAAATTTTGATTGGAATGAAAGACAAAGTAGTACTTATAACAGGTGGCACTTCTGGTATTGGCAAGGCCTGTGCCTTTGCCTTTGGCAGGGCAGGAGCGAAGGTAGCCTTTTCGGGAAGAGATGAGAAGCGCCTGCAGGAAACGGCACAGGAGCTGCAGGCGGCTGGTATCGAAACGATTGCCATAAAAGCTGACGTTGCGGTGGAGCAGGAGTGTGAGCGCATGGTGGCCGAGACAGTGGCAAAATTCGGAAAGCTGGATATACTCATCAACAATGCTGGCATCTCCATGCGGGCGCTGTTCCAGGACCTGGATCTCGACGTGATCCGTAAAGTGATGGATATTAATTTCTGGGGCACCGTGTACTCTACTAAGTTCGCTTTACCTTACATTCAGGCAGCTAAAGGTTCTATCATAGGTATTTCCTCCATAGCCGGTTATCGTGGGTTGCCTGCCCGCACAGGTTATTCTGCCTCTAAATTTGCCATGCATGGTTTCCTTGAGACACTGCGCACGGAGCTGCTGCATACAGGGGTGCATGTGCTGATTGCCTGCCCAGGGTTTACGGCCTCCAACATTCGTAATTCAGCACTGGCGGCTAACGGGCAGCAGCAGGGCGAGACACCCCGCGAAGAAGAAAAAATGATGAGTGCCGAAGAAGTAGCCGAACGCATTCTAAAGGCTACGCAGCAGCGCAAGCGCGACCTGGTAATGACCATGCAGGGCAAAATGGCCGTTTGGGTAAATAAGCTGTTTCCAAGCCTTGCCGATAAGCTGGTGTATAATGTGATGGCGAAAGAGAAGGACTCCCCTCTGAAGAAGAAATAGATACAATGAAGTTAAAAAGCGGCAGCCAGAAAGCATTGAAAGTCTTCCTGGCTGCCGCTTTTCCATTTGCTAGATGCTGCTAAAATTAGAGCCGTATACAAAAAAAATAATTTTTAATTTGGTGTAGTACTACGGAAACTCCAGGATATTCCGCCGCCGGTGCGAGCTTGTAGCTTGTAACTTATATCATGCTCTATAATCCAGCGCATGAACCCTGAACAACCTGATCCTGCCCATTAAAAATTGTTGGTATGAAAATACGAGCTACAAGCTCGCACTAGCGAATAATACAGAGAATTGACTTGTACATTTTCCTCAACAAGATAAGCCTCCAATAGAGTAACATACGTTCTGCGTAACAGCAATTTCTAATTTAGCCCAGCCTTAAGGCAGCTCCAGTATATTCGCTTTCCGGATGTATGCCACTTCTCCTTTCCAACGAATCTCATACCAGATGTCCTGCTCCCCCCGAATAGGTACTTTGTGGCCCTGTGAGGCAGTAGCCAGCCAGGAGGAACCCGCCGATGGTGCCGACATAATGGCTACATGGTTGTTTTTGATGATGCCGGCATCTCCTAAATTCAGGAAGTTCACATAATAGAGGATAAACAACAGGTAAATGGTAAAGCCAATTTTAAAGGTATTGCTGAACCTGCGGCCTTTGCGCCAACTCAAAAACATAATTGTAACGATTACGACTGCTGCAATAAGCATCAGTTCGAGTATGCGCATGTAGTGTTTACTAAATTGGGTCTTAAAAAATTGCAGATCGCTGTATTCGTAGCCCGTCAGGCGGTGGGCTTGTGCCAGTTCTTCCATTTTTTTAAGAACGGAGCGGCTGGGCTGCTTGACGTAGAACAGATGCAGGTAATACATGGCGCTGGTATAATCGCGCAACCCCTCTTTGATGTAAGCCATTTTCAGGAGCATCTGCGGAGAGTAATGCTGCTCCTGATCCAGTATCTGCTTGTAAATAGTGAGAGCATCGGTGTATTCCTGCTTCTGAAAGAGAGAATCTGCCAGGTTTAAAGCATTTTTATCTGCCTGACAATAAGCAGCTTCGCTGCCAATGCCCAAAAAAAGAGTTAAAATTAAGGATATTTTGAACCAAAGACTTTGCATTTATTCAGATTGCTGTTAATTTTGCATCGCAATTCAGGGAGACGCCCAATGAAAATGCAAATTAGTAAAAAGATTCTGTAGCTCAGCTGGTAGAGCAATACACTTTTAATGTATGGGTCCTGGGTTCGAATCCCAGCGGGATCACACGATGTGAGCGAAAGCCTTTTCTTAAGGAGAAGGCTTTTTTCTTCTTCTGCTTTTTCACTTTCACATATTCAGCAGGAATTTAAAAAAGTGAAAAAAGTTTTTGATAGTAAAAATTAAATATTACCTTTGCACTCCCTTTCAGGGAAACATAAAGTACCGATTCTGTAGCTCAGCTGGTAGAGCAATACACTTTTAATGTATGGGTCCTGGGTTCGAATCCCAGCGGGATCACACCACTCAAAACGAGTAAAACATAAAAAGCCTGTTTACACAACGTAGACAGGCTTTTTGTTTTTACTATGGCTATCAATCCAGCTCGTCTATCAAAGTCAAAAAATAAAAGCTTTTCAATCGTTCACTTTTTCTTTTTATAGTTTCTTAACCTGAACTCTCCCGTATATACCAGAAAGTCTTATTATGAAACGATCTGAAAGAAATACGATTTTGCGAGCTGTAGGAATGGGGGCTATTGCAGGCATGCGTGCTATGTCTGCTCCGGCACTTATTAGCCATCAGGTACACAACAAGCCTGCAAGTCTGCTTGCCAACAGTCCGTTGCGATATTTGCAAAATGATTGGGTGGCTACGGGTTTTAAGGTATTTGCCGCCTCAGAACTGGCTGGCGATAAACTACCACAAGCCGGTGACCGAATAAGAGTACCATCGTTGCTGATGCGCGCAGCTTCCGGGGCGCTGGTAGGGGCTACGGTATTTGCTACACAAAAGCAAAAGCCATTACTAGGAGCCATGGTGGGGGCGGCAGCGGCTGTAGCAGCTACATATGCCAGCTTCTATGGCCGTAAAGCACTTGGCCAATATACTAATTTACCCAATGCTGCTTGCGGAGCTATAGAAGATGTCATTACCATAGGCGCTGGCTGGGCTATTTCCAGAAGCTAGTGCTGAGTATTGCCGTTGAAATTTAATTAATGGAGAGGTACAAGATAGTTTTGATCCAGGCATTGAGTACATTTTGCGTTGCTTGGAAAGCGGATAGTGGCTGATTTTTTTTGTGCCTATATATCTTGTTGATTTATAGGTTATTGTTCCTGCTGTTGCTGTGTCAGGAAGTATGCTTTTGAAGCCTCAAACAAAGTTTGAGGCTTTTTTTGTCTACCTTTGGGCTCGCATACTTCTTCTCGGAACAGACCAACAGCAGCCTGTTTGGCCTTGTTAGCACACTTGTTAAGTTTATCTATGGAAAACTCAATCAGCATAAACCTCCCAATTGCCGTTACCTATGGAGCCCTCGAAAATGTACTGAAACAGCAATTTACAGGCGAAGTTATTCCGAAGCCGGAGCCTGGTAAAGAAGCTAATCCTTATGCCCAAATCCTGGATGTTGGCATTGCGGGAAGTAGCGGTAGAGAAGGTACTATTATCCTGCATGTACAGCTGAAAATACTCCGGACTCTCCTGAAGCGCGATCGAGTTGACCTTTATGTATTGGCAACAGTAGGTTACGATAACGAGAGGCAACAGGTGTTTGTACAGCAATTTAACATGGAGTCGAAAACCTCGAGTAGCTTTTACAACAAGGCGCTTGAGGTATTGGTAAACAAGGTGGCCTACAACCAGATTATCCAAAGAACCAGAGTCAGTCTTCAGGATATAATAGGGGGACAGCTCAACAAAGTGAATGGTTTGCTGGCCGAGGGACTGAAGCTAAAAGGCTTGAAGCTGCTCGGGTCAGTAAACCAGGTGGCCGTGCAGGATATTGCTTTGCTCCAAGAAAAAGTGTCGCTGAACCTGCAGGTACAAGCTAACCTCGAAGCAGATATTTTTGATTTGCTCGGCCTGATGCCACCTAAAGAATCAGAAGTGCTTAGTTAAGAATTATAGGCTGAAGGAATATGCTGCCTCCTCCGCCGAGCTATTGGTAATTAATAAATAACACCTAAATTCTTCTAATAAAAAGGGCCTCATGGAGGCTTTTTAGGCACATTTAGTCTTATGCTTAGGCAACGGCTTTTAATTTGGCTGGTGTTACTATTTCGTTCGCAATTACTTCCCGAAGGCATTCTATCCAGAGCGGAGAGTCGTTCAGGCTCTCTACCAGTTGCCAGTCCGTGCCGCCGTGTTCTTCAAAAAGCTCCTTGTATTCATGTCCTACCTCCATGGTGGTTTCCAGGCAATCGGCTACAAACGAAGGCGCAAACACCAGTACCTTTTTAATGCCTTTTGCCGTCAGGTCTTTTATCACATCTTCGGTATAGGGTTGTATCCAAGGCTCATTGCCAAGCCGCGATTGGAAGGAGACGGTGTAGTTGTCTGGAGCAATTCCTAGTTTTTCGGCCAGGAGCCTACTGGTTTCGTAGCACTGGGCCCGGTAACAGAATTGATTAGCATGGTGGTATTCGGTAGCACAGTTGGCATGGTCGCAATTCCCTAAGCCATCTTCTTTATGCAATTGTCGCTCCGGAAGGCCGTGGTAGGTAAACAGGAAGTGTTCATAAGATGCGGTTGCCATATACTTTTTGCCCAGTGCAGCAAATGCTTCTGTAAACAAAGGCTGCGATAAAAAGTTAGTGATAAATTTGATTTCAGGTATTTGGTCCCAGATTTTTACCACCTCCATTACCTTCTGAAAAACTGAACCAGTGGTGGCGGAAGCATACTGCAGGTAAAGCGGCAAAACTAATATGTTGGATATTTTTCTCTCCTTAAATTTCGCCAGCGCTGTTTCTATTGAAGGACTTTGGTAGCGCATAGCCAGCTCCACTTCAAAAGCATCGCCTAGTGCATCTTGCAGCAGTTTTTTTACCTGGTAGCCATATGTTTTTAATGGCGAGCCCTCGGGTTGCCAGAGCTGCCTGTAAATTTTAGCAGATTTGGGAGCCCTGGTCGGTGCAATAATCAGGTTCACCAGCATCCATCTTTTCAGGTAAGGAATATCGATTACTCGCTCATCCATCAAGAATTCACGCAGATATTTTCTCACATCTTGCACCGAAGGGCTATCGGGTGTGCCTTGTTTTACAATCAATACGCCTGTTTTACCTTTAGAACTCATCGCTGAATAGTGTTATTATGAGGCAAAATTAGAACGGTAAGATCTGGTGCACGATGAGGTGTGGCAGTGTAAAAAATGACATTGGTCAGTTTTTTGCTCTTTATTCTGTTAAAAAGCCAAGGCATACCCAAGGCTGTTTTAAGCTAAAGTGGCTCTGAAAGGCCATTTTTATTAGAAGAATTCCATTGAAATAGAATGTCAAGCAAGGCATTGCGGCAGGAGGCAACGAAGCGAACTACCCCATCCAGGTGCACGAAATGAGCCGGCACTGTTCGAGCGTTCAGCGAGTGGGGTAGGGCCCCTCGATTCGGCGGGTCTTGATTTTTCTTGTTCTTTTTGTATCAAGACAAAAAGAACAAGAAAGCCAGCTATACAACAGCTTCACTCCGATGTCACAGTGGAACAGGCAACTTGCGAACTTAACCTAAACAGCCCACTGCTCTTGCCTCTCGCCCACAAGATCCTTTCAGGATGACAGGAATGTGGCTGTGGAAGTAGTGATATCCCTTTTGCTTCCACACAACCGGTATGAGAATAGCTGCAAGGTGCTGAACTGATATTTACCTGAAGGACATAATCCTAGAAATCCAGATTCGAACAGAAAGTCTTGCGGCCTGTGTTTTAACAAAGTGATTTGTATCACTTTGTTGACTGACTTCCATTCTTCTGCCAGCCGAGGTATGTAGGTACTTTTGTGTTATAACTAAAAGAAAATTGAGATGGAAGCCGCACTCCAAACCAATATTCAGACTTGCTACCATTGCGGGGACTCCTGCAACGATGAACCGATTGTAGCGCACGACAAAACGTTCTGCTGCGATGGTTGCAAAACTGTATACCAACTCCTCGAAGAGAACAACCTCTGTACCTATTACAACCTGGAGCAAAGCCCGGGTATATCAGGTAAGCAACCACTTGCCGAATCACGTTTCGCTTACCTCGACGATGCCGGGGTAGAGGCGCAGCTGGTGAACTTCCGCAGCGACACTATCAGCAAATTAACCTTCTACGTTCCGCAAATGCACTGCAGTTCCTGCATCTGGTTGCTGGAGAACCTCTTTAAGCTCAACCCGGGCATATCGGAGTCTACTGTGAATTTCATACGGAAAGAGCTTTCACTTACCTACTATAACCAACAAACAACGTTGCGGGAGGTCGTGCAGTTGCTTGCCCGCATCGGTTACGAACCCGCCATTACCCTGGCCGACACCGACGGAAAAAAAACGACCAGGTACAGCCGTACCATTATCTACAGATTAGGTATTGCCGGTTTTTGCTTCGGTAACGTTATGCTGCTGGCCTTCCCAGACTACCTAGCCGTAACCAACAGCCTGCAACGCAGCTTTGGCTCCTTCTTCGGTTACCTGAGCTTACTACTGTCTATTCCCACTTGGTTGTATAGTGCCCGTGGCTTTTTTACCTCGGCCATAGAAGGCATTAAACAGCGCATGGTCAACATCGACCTGCCTATTGCCACAGGTTTGCTGGCGCTGTTCTTTGTAAGCGTGTACCAGGTTTTAACAGGTTCAGGACCTGGCTACCTCGACTCCTTTACTGGCCTGGTATTCTTTATGCTTATTGGCAAGTATTTTCAGCAGAAGACCTACGATACCCTTTCCTTCGACAGAGATTATACTTCTTATTTCCCAGTGTCAATCACCGTGCTGAAAGACGATCAGGAGGAAGAGTATATCCCGGTTCGCAACCTGAAAGTGGGGCGCCGCATTCGCATCCGTAACCAGGAGCTAATACCGGCCGATGCCATTCTGCTACGAGGCACCGCCATGATCGATTATAGTTTTGTGTCCGGGGAGTCGGAGCCGGTGGAGAAAGTGACAGGCGAAATTATTTATGCCGGTGGCCGCCAGGTGGGAGAGAGCGTGGAGCTGGAGGTGGTAAAGGAGGTGTCGCAAGGCTACCTGACACAGCTCTGGAACGACAGTGTTTTCTCTAAGCAGGAGCAGGCCCAGAGTGTAGGTACCTACGCCAACGCAGCCGGTAAGTGGTTTATTATAGGTATTCTGATAGTGGCAGCGGGTACCCTCACGTACTGGGTGCCACGCGACCTCACCATGGCCATGAATGCATTTATATCGGTTCTGATTATTGCCTGCCCTTGTGCCTTATCGCTGGCTACGCCTTTTGTGCATGGGCACACGCTCCGGGTTTTCGGCAAAAATAAATTTTACCTGCGCAACACTGCTGTAGTAGAAACACTGGCTAAAATAGATACCGTTGTTTTCGACAAAACCGGTACGCTCACAGAGCCTAGTGCAGCAGAAGTTACCTACAATGGCAAAGATCTGGATCAGAAGCAGCAACGATATGTAAAATCCATTCTCAGCCACTCCACCCACCCGCTCAGCCAACGCATATTTCAGAGTATGGCTGGCGAAACCTCTACTGTACAGAGTTTTCAGGAGTTTGCCGGTAAAGGACTGGTTGGTGAAGTAGACGGGAAGCTGGTGCGCGTGGGTTCAGCGGCTTACTTGGGTGTAAATACTTTAAAAGGGCAGGATACCATGCAAACAGCCGTGTATGTATCAGTAGATGGCGTTTTGCTCGGTTATTATACCTTTTTTAACGTGTACCGCGATGGCCTGGCTGACATTCTCCAGGGGCTGGAGGATAAAAATATCTCGGTGCTATCCGGCGACAACGATCACGAACTGGTGCGCCTGCGAGGGCTGCTGGGAGAGAAAGCCTCCTTGAACTTTAACCAGTCGCCTATGCAGAAGCTAGAGTACATTCAGCAGCTAAAAGATGAGCAACACCGGGTGTTGATGGTAGGAGACGGCCTAAACGATGCCGGTGCGCTAAAACAAAGCGATGCAGGCATTGCCCTTACCAACAGCATTACCAACTTCTCGCCTTCCTGCGATGCCATCTTAGATGCCACTGCTTTTCATAAACTGAGCAAGTTTTTAGCCTTTTCCAGGAAGACGATGAACATCATTCTGGCCACGTTCGCAGTGTCGCTGGTGTACAACGTTATTGGTTTAACACTGGCTGTACAGGGCCTTTTCACTCCTATCGCCTCTGCCATCATCATGCCGATCAGTTCGCTGAGCGTGATCATATTCGCCACCCTCTCCGTGAAAATCGCCGCCAAACGCGCCGGGTTATAAACAATGCAAGCCAGTCAGGAGCTACCAGGAAAGCAGTAGTTTTTAAATTTTAACTCATAACTCTTAACTGTTAACTAAAGAAGCCATGTTCATCATCTTTTTATTAATCGGAATAAGTGTGGCAGTGGCTGCCGGCTTTTTAGGAGCTTTTTTGTGGGCTGTTCGCTCTGGGCAGTACGACGACGATTACACACCCGCTGTACGCATGCTCTTCGAGAACGAAGTGGGTGCCAGCCACAGACCTGCTACCGACAAACCAAAAAGTTAAGGCGGCAGCTCCTGCAGCAGCTGATTTCAATCAGCCCGGAAATTGACCTTGGTCATCTTTTAGGAGCGGGTTCTTTCTCAATTTTGCCATGACAACAGCAAGCGCAAACAAGCCAATGAACAACAAATCAACACATAAATCAATCAATCAAATGGAGGGCACCGCACATGTCAACTAATGTAGCAAAAGCTTTGGAACAGGACCCGAGGAGTATTTCGCCACCGAAGAAACAAGAACCCGGAAAACATGATACGTTTTTTTACGATAACAAAATTGTACGCGACTTTGGTATAGCCACTGTTTTTTGGGGTATTGCCGGTATGCTGATCGGGGTCATCATCGCGTTTCAGCTGGCCAACCCAGACATGAACATGGGCACTCAGTATACCACCTTTGGCCGTGTAAGACCATTGCACACCAATGCTGTTATTTTCGCGTTTGTGGGTAACGCCATTTTTATGGGTGTGTACTACTCGCTGCAGCGCCTCTGCAAAACCCGTATGTACAGCGACCTGCTCAGCAAGATCAACTTCTGGGGCTGGCAGCTGATTATTGTGGCAGCCGTTATCACGCTTCCTTTAGGTGTCACTACTTCTAAAGAATATGCAGAGCTGGAGTGGCCAATAGATATTGCCATTACGCTGATCTGGGTAGTGTTTGGCTGGAACATGTTCGGTACGCTGGCCAGGCGCCGGGAGCGCCACATGTACGTAGCTATCTGGTTCTACATTGCCACCTTCTTAACAGTAGCTGTGCTGCACATCGTGAACTCTTACGAAATGCCGGTCAACTTCTTTAAGAGCTACTCTGGTTATGCTGGTGTGCAGGATGCACTGGTGCAGTGGTGGTATGGCCACAACGCGGTAGCATTCTTCCTGACTACGCCATTTCTGGGCCTGATGTACTACTTCCTGCCCAAAGCTGCTAATCGTCCAGTTTATTCTTACCGCCTCTCTATTATCCACTTCTGGTCGCTGATTTTTATTTATATCTGGGCCGGGCCGCACCACTTGCTGTACACTTCATTGCCAGACTGGGCACAGTCGCTGGGTGTGGTGTTCTCTATTATGCTGATTGCGCCAAGCTGGGGCGGTATGATCAATGGCTTACTGACATTGCGCGGAGCCTGGGATAAGGTGCGGGTAGAGCCGGTACTGAAGTTTATGGTGGTAGCAATTACGGCTTACGGTATGGCTACATTCGAGGGCCCGATGCTGTCGCTGAAAAACGTAAACGCCATTGCCCACTTTACCGACTGGATTGTAGCACACGTGCACGTAGGAGCGCTTGGCTGGAACGGTTTCCTGACATTTGCCTTACTGTACTGGTTATTTCCACGTTTGTACAATACAAAGCTATTCTCCAATAAACTGGCTAACACACACTTCTGGTTAGGTACGTTGGGTATTTTATTCTATGGCATTCCAATGTACTGGGCTGGTTTTACCCAAGGCCTTATGTGGAAACAATTTACAGCAGAAGGTACACTTCAATATTCTAACTTCCTGGAAACCGTGTTGCAAATTGTACCGATGTATTACCTGCGTGGTATTGGCGGTGTGCTTTACCTGAGCGGTGTGTTCCTGATGGTATACAACCTGTATAAAACTGCCAAGTCTGGTGCCCTGGTGGCCGATGAGGTAGCCGTTGCGCCAGCCCGTGTAAAAGAGGAAAGCCACAACGCTGGCCACTGGCACAGCTGGATAGAAAAGCGGCCGACTCAAATGGCCATTTTTGCCACTGTTGCCATTCTGATTGGTGGTCTGGTAGAATTTATTCCTGCCTTCGTTATCAAATGGAATGTGCCGACTATTGCCAGCGTAAAGCCTTATACTTCGCTGGAACTACAAGGACGTGACTTGTACATTAAAGAAGGTTGCGTTAACTGCCACACTCAAATGGTAAGGCCGTTCCGCTCCGAAACAGAGCGCTATGGCGAGTATTCCAAAGCAGGTGAGTTTGTATACGACCACAACTTCTTGTGGGGGTCTAAGCGTACCGGTCCGGATTTGCACCGTGTGGGAGGAAAGTACCCGAACTCCTGGCACTACCACCACATGCTCGATCCAACGTCTATGTCGCCGGGCTCTATTATGCCAGCTTACCCTTGGTTATTTGAGCAGAATGTAGACCTGAGCACAACACAAGATAAACTGACTGTGCTGAAGAAGCTAGGTGTGCCTTACGAGGATGAGTACATCGCTAATGCCAACGAGGAACTGATGAAGCAGGCCGAAAAGGTAACAGCCGATCTGGCAAAGGAAGGCCTAGAAGTTAGGCCAGAAACCGAGATCGTAGCCCTCATTGCCTACCTGCAACGCCTGGGTGCTGATATTAAAGTGAAAACTGAAGAGTAATTAATCGATACAAGTATTACGTAGCAGGTAGCACGAATTCCCGAAGGATTTTAAATCGTGATACATAATACGTGATACGAGTATCGCTAAATCTAAAGAAAATGTACAAGAACGTTTTGCAAGCCATAGATGGCATTGAAATATATCCACTCATCTCGTTTACGATCTTCTTTGTGTTCTTCCTGGGTTTATTGCTTTATGTAACCCTAATGGACAAGACTTATGTGCAGCAAATGAGCAATTTTGCCTGCGCACCCGAAGATGACTCTGACGCAACGGTAGGAGGCAATAAGCAATGAACAGAGTAACCGAATTTTTGAAGCGAAGCAGGCTGGCCCTGGTGGCGGGACTGCTGCTGACAGGGAATCCGGCAGAAGCGCAGGACGCCGTGGCCGGAAAGAAAATTTTTGAAGGCAACTGTGCCGCCTGTCACAGCTTAGATGCCGATGTGATTGGACCTGCCTTGAAAGATGTGCACAAGCGTCGTGGCGATGACTGGCTGGTAAAGTTCATCAGCAATTCGCAGGAGCTCGTAAAAGCAGGCGATGCCGATGCCGTAGCTGTGTATGAAAAGTTCAACAAAGTGCCGATGCCTGCTTTTAGTGGCTCGCTGTCGGAAGAGGACATTACCAACGTTATTGCTTACATAAAAGAGGCCAGTGAGGCTCCGGCCGCTGTTGTGGCAGAAGCACCTGCGGCACCTGTTGCTCCTGGAGCCCAACCAACAGCCTCCAAAACAGAAGTTGCATTTATGGACCTGCCACCACTGGTATTCTTTATCATTGGGATTACTGGGTTTGTCCTCTTTTTGATCGTGGCGCTGATTTACATGCTGGCCCGCTTACTGGTGCCGATGATGGGAGATGCGTTGTACGACGAAGACTTCAGAGAATCGTGGGCTGGCCGCCTGATCTTCCTATTCCGAGGCGATTTGGCTTTGATGACGGGTAAAGCAAAGGACATAATCCACAGCAACCATGACTTTGATGGCATACAGGAATACGACAACGACCTGCCACCCTGGTGGAAAACCATGTTCTATGTTACCATTGTGTTTGCAGTGGGCTATATGCTGCACTTCCACGTGTTTAAAACTGGCGCACTACAAGCCCAGGAATACGATATGGAGATGGAACAAGCAGCTTTGTTTGCATCTTTAAATGTAGATGATCCGAATGCTGTAACCGATTATATGGTGCTGACCGATCAGGTGGCACTGGAGGCTGGTAAAACCATTTACTCGCAGAACTGCGCCGCCTGCCACGGACCAGAAGGGCAGGGTACAGTTGGCCCGAACCTTACTGACGAGTACTGGCTGCATGGAGGCGATGTAAATGATATCTTTAAAACCGTGAAATATGGGGTGCCAAGCAAAGGCATGGTACCATGGCAAGGCAAGCTGACCAAAGATCAGATATTGGAAGTAAGCAGCTATATTCTCTCGCTGCAGGGCTCAAACCCATCCAACCCCATAGAACCACAAGGAGAGAAAATGTAGTACCACCTTTAGGAGCAGCTGTTTAGGACCTCCCGGGAAGCTAATAAATATTTTACGCCTATCAGCAAATTATTCTAATAAAATCAGCCTTCTAGAGGCGTTAGAGGCTGTTTTAGGCCAAGGGCAAATTAAGCTAGTACTCGTCTAAATTAAAAAACCTTATCTGGAGCCGAAATAGCACCGGGTAAGGTTTTTTAGTATCGACATTTTTAAAATCAGGATTAGGATTAGTTTAAATGGTGACATTCGTCATTCTTCTGGAGCAGCCTTCCTCCTAATTTTGAGCATTATAATTATTAACAGGCAGGACTAATATCCGCACAAATTAAAACTGCCATGGCAGGTAAAATTCAAACAGCACCCGACGAGTTCCGGGATCACATCTCTACTGTAGATGCAGACGGAAAACGGGTTTGGGTGTATCCGAAAAAGCCGAAAGGCAAATTATACAACTATCGCAAATGGGTGAGCTATGCTTTGCTTACGCTTCTGTTTGCTGGTCCGCTTATTAAGTTAAATGGCCTCCCGCTCCTGATGCTGAACGTGGTGGAGCGTAAGTTCGTGATTTTGGGAGTGCTGTTCTGGCCTCAGGATTTCTTTATTCTGGTATTGGCTTTTCTGGCCATGGTGGTATTTATTATTTTGTTCACGGTGGTGTATGGCCGGCTGTTTTGTGGCTGGATCTGTCCGCAAACCATTTTTCTGGAGATGGTGTTCCGCCGCATTGAGTATGCAATTGAAGGAAACTACACCAAACAGAAAGCGCTGAATAAAATGCCCTGGAATGGGGAGAAGGTGCTGAAAAAGACTGTTAAAACAGCCATATTCCTGCTCATATCCCTTGTGATAGCCAATACCTTTCTAGCCTTTGTAATTGGGATAGATGAACTGAAAAAGATAGTGCTGGAGGGCCCGCAGCACGATCTGGTTGGCTTTGGTACGTTGATGGCCTTTACAGGCGTGTTTTATTGGGTTTTTGCCTACTTCCGGGAGCAGGTTTGTACCATTGTTTGCCCTTACGGTCGCTTGCAGGGCGTTATGCTCGACAAGAAAAGCCTGGTAGTAGCCTATGATTATGGCCGCGGCGAACCGCGCGCCAAACTCCGCAAAGGCCATGTCCGCACCCAAGGCGACTGCATAGACTGCAACCAATGCGTGCAGGTGTGCCCGACAGGTATTGATATCCGCAATGGGGCGCAGCAATTGGAATGTATTAATTGTACCGCCTGCATAGATGCCTGCAACGACATTATACGCATGATTGAGAAGCCTGAAGGCCTGATTCGCTACGACTCGGAAGAAGCCATTGCAGAAGGAAGGAAATGGACTTTGTTTACGCCACGTGTGCTGGGGTACACGGCCATACTCGTGGTACTGCTTTCTGCCTTAACTACCTTACTCGTGGTGCGCGACGATGCCCAGGCAACAATTCTGCGTACGCCTGGTCAACTGTATCAAAAAACTGAGCAGGGTACCATAAAAAATCTGTACAACATTTCTGTCATCAACAAGACAAACCATGAAATGCCGCTCACGCTAAAGCTGCTTTCAGGCAATGGAACCATACAGGTAATAGGAAGTGAACTGGTGCTGCCAGCACAGGGAATAGCGGAAGGTGTATTTTTTGCTGAAATACCGAAAAATCAGTTGCAGGGCATGAACTCCAAAATAGAAATCGGGGTGTATTACGACAACGAACTCATTACAACACAGGATACCAAGTTTCTGGCTCCGGCAAAATAAGACTTTGCCAACTCTACCAACAAACCTCAACTCAAAAAGTCATGACAACTTCAAATAACCAGACAAATAAGAATTTTACCTTATGGCCATATGCCATTGTAGTGTGCATGGTGCTTTTTATGGGCTACATAGCCTCTTTTGTGTACAAGGCCATGAATCAGGATGTGGATTTGGTGAGCAAAAACTATTACGAGCAGGAGATCGCTTACCAGGAGCACATCGATAAAGTAGGCAGAACAGCCGCCATTGGCGATGTAACCTTAAGCTATAGCGAAGAAGCTGAATCGGTGCTTTTACAGTTGCCCGAAACGCTGAAGGGAAAGCAGGTTCAAGGCAAAATTACGCTTTTCAGACCATCCGACGATAAGCTGGACCAGGAGCTACCCCTGCAGCCAGGCCGCGACATGAGCCAGTTAATCGAAACGAAGAACCTGGAGAAAGGCTTATGGAAAGTGCGCGTAAACTTTAGCGAAGGCACTAAAACATATTATACAGAAGAAACCATCCAACTGAAATAGCCATGATCTGGGCCGGATTCTTATTTGGATTATTAGGCAGTTTCCATTGTGTTGGGATGTGCGGCCCGATAGCAATGGCTCTACCATTTGTCGGGAGTTCCGGCTGGCGTTATTACGCAGGCCGGCTCCTGTACAATGGTGGCAGAATTGTAACTTACGCACTATTAGGAGCACTGGCAGGTGCTTTTGGGCAGTCGCTGCAAATGGCAGGACTGCAACAAACTATTTCTATAACATCCGGAGTTCTTATTCTGCTCTTACTGGTACTGCCCAAGTCAGTTAAAGGAAAATCGGCCAGTATGCTGGGCACCGATAAACTGATGACTTGGGTGCGCAGAAAGCTTGGGTATTTTTTTCAGAAAAACTCGCTTGGCGCTTTGTTTATGGTAGGTTCGCTGAACGGGTTGCTTCCTTGCGGCTTTGTGTACATTGCTTTAGCCGGGGCTATAAGCGCTCCTGGTGTAGGCGGTGCCATGCTGTACATGGTGCTGTTTGGTTTAGGCACTTTTCCGCTTATGTTCCTGGTATCGTTGTCTGGCAAGCTCATCAGCCTGAAGTTGCGCAGTACTTTTAACAGAGTGGTGCCTTATGTGGGCATGTGCCTGGCGGTGCTGTTTATTGTGCGAGGCCTGGGGCTAGGCATTCCATATCTAAGCCCGGAGGTGGTAAAAACAGCCGAGCACAAAACAGAGATGAGCTGCTGCACCAAACCTGTTGCCACTAACCATTAATCTTACTTACTGCTTTTGGCAAGCGGGAAATAGTAGATAGGACGGATCAGGCCTTCTGGGGCTGCATCTCTTTTAACCGTTCGATTTAAGTAACCTATACTTCATTACTAAAGCTATGTGCAAATCAAAAACTATAAAGCGGGTGCTAGTGCCGGTGCAGGATAGCAAGGCGGGCGAAGAACTGCTGCTTTACGCTGGGCAACTAGCTGCTACCATGGGCGCAGAGCTGCTTCTGCTCCAGACAAAATCTATCAAAGAGCTTACTTTTACACAAAAAAGCTGGTCAATTCAGGCCTTACGCACCTTCGGAGAGCGCATTTTGTCTCAGTTAAAGCATTTGATCAGCCCTGTATTATTCGAGTGTGTGGTACGGCCGGGTAACCTGAGCGATTGTGTTACCACGGTGGTCCAGGATTATAACATCGACCTGATTCTGATGGAGACTTGCCCACTGCACCAGGAAGAGGAGCAGGCGGATCCAAGCCATGCGGCTGCCATTATGGAGATGGTACCGTGCCCGGTGTTGGTAGTGCCTTGCACCGCCCGGTTCCAGAAGCTCGAGAACCTGGTGTTTGCTACCAATTTTACCGACCGGCAGGAGAAGGTGCTGAAACAAATAGCTACCTTTTCGGAGCAGGTAGGGGCAAATCTTACCCTGGTGCAAGTTTACAGCAAAGCAGAGCGGCAACACCTGTGCAGCTACAAAGCGGCCATGCAGGAAACAGAAAAGTTGCTGCACAGCCAGGATGTGAATTTTATGCTCCTGGAGGAAGAGGACGTGCTGGAGGGTATCAGCGATTTCGCTGAAATGGTGGCTGCTGATATGCTTATTCTGGCGACCCAAGATAACTACCTGCTCAAGCGCTTGTTCAGCAGCAATTACACCAAAACCATGGCCTACCATACCCGCTATCCGATCCTTACGTTCAGGCAAATCAAAAAGAAACCCTGCTCCGGCTCGTGCCTAAACTGCATGAAAAACAAAAGCCAGGTGGTGGTTCCTGCAGAGCAGCCATTCCGGGTGGATTAAAGTTTACAACACTAAATTCTGCGCTGAACCTTTGATACCCGTGAGCACTTTCTGATCTAAATACCTCTGGAAGGGTGAAATCATTAGAATAATTCAGACGGTATTTGTAGCTGTTTTCGTTTTACGGCAGTTGCTGCTTCAGACAACCTGATCTGGAGCAGCAACTGCCGTTTTTGTGCAGCAATTTCTGGATAGATCAAACTATATTATATCCTGATGGCAATGGGTAACAAGGCAATAAAAACAGGAAAGCAGCTATGAAAACTTAGAACAAACACTACAGGTAGCCAATATTTCTGGATTTCGTCTACAATACTCTTCCAATGTGACAGAGCGGTAAGAGCTGATTCAAAAATAGAAGCATGGTATTAGTTTCTGGTGTAAGTACATGCGAGCATGTTTTTACCAATAACTCACGTTACGCGCTCAACCCAAGAACTGGAATGTGTGCTACGAGCCTCAGCTACATCGCCAACAGCGGTAAGTAGTTGGGCAGGTAACATAGAATTTTACTGAATAGCTGTGGTGCGAAGTATCACTTATGATTTGGGCATATGTACCCGAGTACGGCGAAGGAGCCGAGAATTACGGCAATAAAACCCAGCCAAAAGTTTCTGTATTTTATAAGACTAGCATTAAGTTATCGTTTATAAGTTGTTTGAGTTTTTGATTTTACCGCTGTAGCGAGGTCTTTTTAACAATTAAAATGTCCGAAGTGGCAGCTTGGTAAAAGATGATGTAGGTTACTAGTAGTAGATATTTAGGTATTTTATCGTGAGAAAGTCTGTGGCGCGATGAAATAGCTGAGACGGGATGTGCAGATAAGCAATTTTTCTAATGAAAAAGCCCTTTCAGAGGTAGTATTAAGCTTTTTGCTCATAGGGTGTAGAGTATTCTGAGCATTCACTTTTTAAAAAAAAGCAGGAGGAGAAGGTGGGCAATCAGAAAACAAAAAGCCGCCACTCCTGCAGTAGGAATGGCGACTTGATATTAAATATTTAGTGCTCGTTTAACCTATAGTGTTGCTGTTCGCATTTTCAGCTACAGAAGCAGCCTGGCCCTGTAATAACTGGTAGCACTGGCGGGCAATTTCCTGCTCTTCGTTGGTCGGAATTACCAGTACCTTTACTGGTGATTCTTCTTTGTTTATTTCCCGAATGCCTTTAGCGCGTATCTTGTTCTTTTCAGCATCGAATCGGATACCCAGGTACTCCATTTGCTGGCACACGCGGTCTCTTACTAGCGCATCGTTTTCGCCTACTCCTGCCGTGAACACAATAGCATCGAGCCCGTTGAGAACTGCTGCATAAGCACCAATGTATTTTTTAATGCGGTAGGCGTAAAGGTTGTACGACAGAGCTGCGTTTTTGTCGCCTTCTTCCATGGCCTTTGTAATGTCGCGCATATCTGAAAAGCCGGTAAGGCCCTGCATGCCGCTGCGTTTATTGAGCAGTGTATTCACCTGGTCCGGGTCGTAGCCAAGCTGGTTAACCAGGTGGAATATAATGGACGGATCTATGTCGCCGGAGCGGGTGCCCATAATCAGGCCACTGAGCGGACCAAATCCCATACTAGTATCGACCGACTTGCCTGCATCTACTGCCGCCATGCTACAGCCATTGCCCAAGTGAATGGTAATTATTTTGGCCTCTGGCTTCGCTAAATACTCCAAGGCCTGCTCCGATACATACTTGTGGCTGGTGCCATGAAAGCCATATGCCCTGATGCCTAGGTCGGTATAATAGGAATTAGGAATGGCGTAGCGAAATGCCTTTTCGGGCATAGTCTGGTGAAAAGCTGTATCGAATACCGCCACCTGCTTCGCATTCTTAAAGATGTGCTCCGCCACCTCAATACCCATGTAGTTAGAGGGGTTGTGGAGTGGGGCCAGGGGGAATAGCTTTTTGATTTCGGCTTTTACTTCTTCCGTTACGATGGTGGTCGCGGCAAAACTTTCGCCTCCGTGCACTACCCGGTGCCCCACTACTTCAATTTCGGCAGGATCCTGGATAACACCAATTTGGTTGTCAGTCAGCAGCTGTACCACTTCGTGCAGGCCTGCTTCATGGTCAGGCAAGTCGAGTGTTAGCTGTTTTACTTCTTCCTGGTCGCCCAGATGTACTTTGTGCGTGATAACAGAATTTTCCAAACCGATCCGCTCCACCAAACCACTGCAAACAGGCTTGTTAGAAGGCATTCTGAAGAGTTGGTATTTAATGGAGCTGCTACCGGAGTTAACTACAAATATGTTCATGTGCGAGGTGGTGTTACTGAGTAAGAAGTAAGGTATCTTTTTCTGCCGCAGCAGGTTGTTTTTCCTGGCTTTGAATAGCAGTAATAACTACTGTATTGAAAATGTCTTCTACAGTACAACCACGGCTGAGGTCATTTACCGGTTTGTTCAACCCCTGTAGCATCGGGCCAATGGCTAATGCGCCAGTTTCGCGCTGCACGGCTTTGTAGGTGTTGTTACCTGTGTTCAGGTCAGGGAAAATAAGAACGCTGGCGCGGCCTGCTACCTCCGAATTCGGTAGTTTCTGTTTGCCGGTTACAGGGTCTACTGCAGCGTCGTACTGTATTGGTCCTTCTACTTTCAGGTCAGGACGTTTTAGTTTTACGAGCTCTGTTGCCGTGCGTACTTTGTCTACATCTGCGCCTTCGCCTGATGTGCCGGAAGAATAAGAAAGCATGGCAACCCGTGGCTCAATGCCGAAGCGCTGGCTGCTATCAGCAGAAGAAATAGCTATTTCGGCGAGTTGCTCTGCGGTAGGATTGGGGTTTACGGCGCAGTCGCCGAAAACAGACACTCTATCCGGCAAACACATAAAGAACACGGACGAGACCACTGAAACGCCAGGTTGCGTTTTAATAAATTGCAGGGCAGGGCGGATGGTGTGCAGCGTGGTGTGCACTGCGCCCGATACCATGCCATCTGCATGGCCTTTGTATACCATCATGGTGCCGAAGTAAGACACATCCGACATCATGTCGGAAGCCATCTGGTACTGCAGGCCTTTGCTTTTGCGGAGCTCCAGCAGGGTGTACACGTAATCCTCAAAATGCTCCGATTTCAGCGGATCCACAATGTTGATCTTCTTCAGGTCCAGGTTAAGGCTTAAGCGTTTTACCGAAGCGGCTATCTCCAGGGCATCGCCTAAAATAGTCAGGTCCACTATATCCTGGTTAATAAGGCGTGCGGCTGCTCTTAGAATGCGGTCGTCGTTGCCTTCTGGCAGTACAATGTGTTTTTTTGTGCTTTTAGCCCATTTCACGAGCTGGTACTGGAACATGTGTGGCGTCATGCCTTCTGACTTATAGGTCACGAGCCGCTCATCCAGCGCCTGCAGGTTTACATACTTTTTAAAGGTATTGATGGCCAGCTGAATCTTTTTATTGTTGTCGGGCGTAATGCGCGATTTAATGTTGCCCACCAAAGTGGCGGTATGGAAAGAGCCGAATTTTACAGAGATAATTGGCACTACCATCTGCAAACCATCTATCAGGCGTACAATGGGTTCGTCTGGTTCAAACTTGCCTGTAAGCACAATTCCGGCCACTTTCGGGTAGTTAACCGATATATTTGCCTGCAAGGCGCTCAGAATAATGTCGGCACGGTCGCCGGGCGTTACAATCAGTACGTTTTCCTTAATGTGGTTCAGGAAGTTTGGCACCTGCATGGCACCCATAATAAAGTGGTCCGCCTGGTTAGAGAGTTGCTGCGCACCAAACATCAGCTTGCCGCCCAATATCTCATGCACTTCCTTCATGGTAGGGCTTTTCAGGTCCTTGTTTTCCGGAATTACGCCCAGAATAATATCAGGGCTCAGGTAGTTTTCCAATAGCCGTTGCACCTCAAATGCCTGCTCTGGCTTCACCTTGTTCGCAACTACGGCTAGCACCTGCACTTCGCGTGCCCTGAAATTTCGTTTTATGGTTTTAACAGCTGTTAAGATCTGCTCATTGGTCTTATCCTCGCCAGACACCACAATTATAACCGGAGCGCCCAGGTTTTTAGCAATGGTGACGTTGGCATCAAATTCAAAAGCCGTGCCTTCTCCTAAAAAGTCGCTGCCTTCTATTACCGTGAAATCGTAGTTTTCTTCCAGCTTTTTGAATTTGCTGATGATGGTGTCTATGATCTCGCCCCTGTTGCCGGCTTCTATTAACTGCTGCGCCTGTTGCTGGGTGTAGGCATAGGTATCTTGGTAACTAACGGGCAGGCCGAAATGGCTGATGATAGTCTCGATGTGCGAATCCTTTTCCTGCTCAGGATCATAATTAATAATTGGCTTGAAATAACCGATTTTCTGAGCTTTTCCTAACAAGACATGTATCAGGCCCAGCGCCACGATAGACTTGCCGCTATAAGGTTCAGCAGTGGCGATAAATATTGTTTTTGTCATATCAATTAGACTTTGATGCAAAGATAGAGCCGACGGTTCCGATGGTGGATGATAAAAATCATTCTGTAAATAGACATTTCTACTTTAAACTAACTCTCATGCGGCAGGTTACAATTTTCGATTTTAAAATCCAATTTATCCTCTGTCAAAGGTAGAAGTTTGCCAAATTTACGATTTTATATAACGGGTTTGATTTTGGTTGAACGGTAAGTTCTCTGTTGGTTCAGATAAATTATTCAAATGAAAATGGCCTTCCGATAGCTTTTTTAGAGGTTGTAGACTAAGGGGTGGCTGCAAAATGACGCTTTGCCTGAGACATTGTATTGATCATTTTTTTACTTCTGATATTTTAGAAAGATCTTGTGAGCGAGATCAATTAGTAAAGGCTAAAGGTGGTTTGGTTTAAGTCAACATAGCTGCTTTGATTGCTGTGACAGCAGCGTAATGATGTAGCATTCCTAATGGTTTTATTCATCTTGTATCTAGAACTTAGCCTTACCCCCAGTTCAGAATGACCTGAAAATGTGGGTACTGATCTTCAGGAGAAAGTGAAAGCAATACAGAAGGGACTGCGATTTCCGGGCTGGCGCATCAGGCAGAAAAAGCACCTGCAGTTGACAAGGGCAAAGGCGCTGGCCCTGTAAAAACAGTTGATCTGGGCGATGGAGTAGATGAAGCACTCGCTGCCAATGGTAATTTATCTATGATGGTAAATGCTCTGACTGTCACCCAACCCCGAGGAAATAACCAAGAGAGTCCAGATTGCCAAGAAATTGCTGGCCGAGCACCTGACCCAAATAACAAGCCAGAACCTTTTGGAACCTGATGCCTGGGGCTTCTGGAATACCTGCGACAGAATGACCAGAAAGACTAAAAAGTAATTTAAGCAAATCCTGCCGATGCTAGTAAAGCTGTAAATAGCAGAGAAAAATCGCACCAAACCTTAAAGTTTAAAATTTCAGTTTGGGGCGATTTCTAATTTATACTTCGTCGGAGGCGTACCACTCTGCAAAGGAGTTCCCTGCTTCCCAGAGCTTCAGGCTATGGAGCTCTACGTACACTGGCAGGTAGTTCCGGAGGCGGGATTTAAAGTAGAGCAGCATGTTTTCGCAAGTAGGCTGATAGGGTGTTAGCACCAGTTTGTGATGCAGCTTCTGGAGCGTTTGCAGCAATTCTGGAGGATTGTCTTCCCGAAGCAGCAGCGCATGATCAACTTTCTGCAGCAGCCTCTCCTGCACCAGGTTTTTCAGGTCATCAAAGTCCATGACCATACCATATTTATGGTGCTGCTTATTCAGTATGGGAGTTCCGATAATAGTAACCTGCAACTTATAAGAGTGCCCATGAATGTTGCGGCGGGCACCGTCGTAGTTCTGTAGCACATGGGCCGCCTGAAACGTGAACAGGCGCGTCAGCCTGATCTTGCTTCTGATGACGCTCAGGGTTTTAAAGGGCCGGTGTTTTCTATAGTTTGGCCTGTAACAACTGGTTTTCTGCTTCAAGTAACTCATTGAGCATTATCACCTGCTTTTCCAATTCTTCATTAAACATGTCAGGCAATTTTTGCTTGTAATACCGGATGCCCTCCTGTAGGTTGTTCCAGAAGTTTTGCAGGTATTTGTATTGTTTGCCGGTAAGTGTTTCGAATTGTTCGGCTTTTTTGTTTTTCCAGTAATTTACATACATCCTGAGCTCGTTAATGAACATGTGGGGCCGGTAACTTTTATTCAGCGCATTAAACCGGCCGTAAATATGATCTACCATTTCCTGAAGCGTAAACACACCCGAAAAGTAAGCCAGGTTGGGGCCAGGGCAAATAGTAACTGCTTTTACAGAAGCTTTTTTGCTGGCCGTAAAAATTTGCGTACCGGCATTTGCAAGTCCGTCGCACAAACAATCTTTGGCCAGCACCTTCAGTTTCTCGGCCAGGTATACTTCCGGCGCCAGTTGCTGGCTCTGCAGTTGCTCCAGCTTGCGGCGCTGGTACTTGCGGGAGGCCGTGCAAATAGGTTCATCGGTAAACTCAGTGTTCGAAACCAGGTGCTTTTTTATACAAGGGCTTCCTGGCTTGCCACGATCTATCCGCATGTTTTTGAGTTGCTCGCTGGAGGTGCCACGCAAGGCATTAAATGGTACACCCAATGGCGAAATCGGGCTCAGGTACAGGTCTTCTTCTTTGGCGGCTACCAATTGCTGTAAGGTTTCTTCGTCTACAGTAGTGGCTTCTGGTACCAGCAGGAAAGGCGTTCCCCAGCCGGTGGCATCCATACCATAATGCTGCAGCAGGAATTCATTTTCACGGGCTGTGCCAATGCCGCCCTGCATCGTAATCTTCTGGCCCGGAATCTCGATAGGTACATGCAGGCCTTTGCTGGCCAGTGCGGAACTGAACAGGCTGTAAAGCTCGATGCGCAGCGCTTCGCGGTTCTGTTTAAACTCTTCCAGAATCGGCCCGATCAGGTAGCCATCTGTGGCAAAAGCGTGCCCGCCACAGTTCAGACCCGATTCGATACGGAACTCAGATACCCACAGCCCTTTTTTTGCCAATATTTTGCCTTGCACCATGGCAGAGCGGTAATCGCTTACTTTAATGATAATTCTTTTCTGAAAGGCACCGGCCGCATTGGGTAAGAAGCAAGGAAACTGATCCATGTAGGCAAAAAGCTGCATGTTCATGCCAGCCGAAAATATCACCGATGAGCGAACTGTGCTATTGGCAAAGCCGCGTAGCGCAGCCAGGGCATCGCAGTACTCCTGTGGCAGCAACTCACCGTTCTGATCGAAGTTAGCACGGTCCAGTTTGGTCATGATATTGACATCGATGCTACCGGGAACAATAGCATTCAGCAGTTCTTCCTGCAACATCTCCTTTAACCACGGAAACTCAGATTCCTGCATGTGATGATACAGAGCCTTGAGTGGGGAATGATCCGGCAGAAGTGTAAAATACTTTGTTACCTGACTATCAGGAGTAAACTTCTCCTTGCGCATTTCCTCCATTTGCTTTTTCACCACCGTGTCTACCATGTTAAGGCAGGCCGTTATGCGGCGTGCTCTGTAATCTTCATCTTTATCAGAAATAGGAGCGTACGGCAGGTTATATTGCTGGCTGTAGTAGGAACGCATCTGCTCCAGCAGCGCATCATTGCTTAGAGAGAGCACAGATGAAATGCCAAATCGGGCAACTTTTAGAGGCGAATCTACAGAAAAGGCCAGTCCCATGACAGGAATATGGAAAGTGTGCGGAGTAGTCTGTAACATGTGTGTGCGTTTTACTTTTGATAAATGATCGATAATCAGGCGCTCTGATTTTGAATTTTAATTATGGTTAGGTGCTGAGTATAGCAGCCCACCTGTATTTGGGTAGTCTTTAAACAGTAGCAAGGTAAGACGGTCAGGGAGGGGGCGGAATGAGTAGCGTCAGTTGCAAGAATGACATCGGTCATCTTCTTCGAGCAATAATCCGCAGCCATTATTTTTATGGATAAAAGGCCTCTGTGTGGCTGATTAGCATTATTCTAAGGCAAGGCCATACGAGCTAAACTTGTATGCAATAGTTTTAGAGTGGGCTGGAGACATCTCGGATAAGCCTTTTTCCTGAAAAGTCTGCCAGCGCTCCAACCACTAACTTTTACGATCATGAAATCCGTAGCCACACTGCTGCTTTTATTTAAGCTGGCATTTTCGTGTACCCACAGACCACAGCCGGAGCTGCACCGGGAGGTGGTGTACACCGTTAAAGCTGAGCTCATGCTGAACCTGGGAGAACGCTGGGAAGCAGATGCTGCTACGAGCCACAATCTGCACAGCATGCAGCGACTGGTACGCGTGCACATGTTGCAGCCTGATATCAAGACCCACGAGGCCAACCTGGTGCTCAGCAAAACCCTGCAGGGCGAGCTGAAGCATATGTTTTAACTATGTTGCCCCTCTTCCTCCGGTAGCCCCTTTAGACTTTTTAGCCTGCCCCTTCTTCGCTACAATCTGCTAAACATGGCTCAGGACCTTAATTACAAATAACTAGAAGCAATATAGCAGAGCTAAGCTTCTTCTAAAGAAAAATACATACAAGGTATTTGATTAGGAGTCTTAGTAATAAGCTTTTATCTTAGATAATAAGTACCCAGCATATACATATAAAAAATATGCAGGATAGTAGTAATGCAAGCAAAACCACCTTTGCACTTAGTGCAGATAAGAGTTTGGTTAGAGAATGTTTATTCAATAGTTGAACTGCATTATAATTTATAGAAAGTCTACATGAGTCCAGAAGAGAAGGAAAGGCAAAGAATTATTAATAAGATGGTCTCTAACGCAAGAGCCATAATATCAAACCAAGTTGCTATACCCCTTGGAGTCTACAAAATGGATCAAATCATGCGCTGGTTAGAGCCTTACAAAAGGACTGATGATGTAGACATGAGTATATTCCGAGACTATGATTTACATATTGATGATTTGCCAGTTGGAACGGAACGGCTTCAGTGGAATATTGAAAAGCTCATTATACTTGAGAAAGAGTTTGACGAGAATAACAGGATGTTTAAAGCTGACATTCTTAGGAAGTGTAGAAAACTAATTGATACTTATGCTTCCGATGAATCAAAAGAATCAGAAGGAAAAATAGGATAGCGATAGCCTAACAAGGTTGATAATTAGACTTCGTCTACGCCTTGCCCACACCATGCATGTGACGTTAGCATTTAATAAAAGATGGAACATTTAGTCGGAGATACATACGGGTTAATTCATCTGATTTCCTCAGTAGTTGCTTTGGTAGCCGGGACATTAGTCCTGAGTATGAAAAAAGGGACAATCCGACACAAGCAAATAGGATATGTTTTTGTAACAAGTATGATATTGTTACTTCTGACTTCATTCATGATTTACAGGCTGTTCAACGGATGGGGAATATTTCATTACACAACTATCGCCAGCCTTTTAACAGTTAGTTTAGGAATGATACCCATATGGACGAAGAAACCTGCTAACAAATGGAAGTACATGCATTTTTCATTTATGTACTGGTCTGTGATTGGGTTGTATTCAGCATTTGCAGCAGAAGTATTAACAAGGATACCAGAAGCCCCATTTTTTGGAATGGTTGGGGTTGCATTTGTGATAATAGTGCTTGCAGGTAGTATAGTCTTTATAGTGAATAGATCAAAATGGATGCTTCTATTCGGAATGGTGAATAAAAAACATACTGTTCCCAAGGTGTAGCAACCATAGCTCCCTATCCTGTTACTTCCTGCAGTAATTCGTTTAAAAACAAGATTATATAATAAATTTTATAAATAAGGTGTTGGTCCAATTTAAGTTCTATTCAGCCTTACCTGTTACAGAATACCTCCTTTGTTGCGCTGAAAGTAAGAAATTTTCTGGGCAAACATTTCTGCCATGCGTGCTGCACGCCATTTGGCCTCCTGCGCTTTCTGCCCGACAAATAGCTCATCTATGGTTTTGTAAAACAGGCGGAGCCACTGCTCAAAATGTGCTTCGCCAACGGGCAGGGTAATGTGTTTCATGCCGGGGCTGCCCTGGTAGGTGCGCTCCTCCAGCAGCACTGTTTGCCAGAAACGGTACATGGTGTCCAGGTGCTTCTCCCAATTGCCTTTTATCCGGTCTTCAAAAACAGGCGCCAGCAGCTCATCTTCCCGGATGCGGGAATAAAAAGTATCCACCAAGGCTTTAATATCCTCCAGCGTCAGAATGTCTTTATTTTCTTTGTTTTCCAGGTTCATGTCTGATTCTTTTAAGAAGGTAACATAAATTATTCAAATGAAAAAGCCCTTCCAGAGGCTTTTTACTGCTTTTAAGGCCAAGGCTTGTTGAAGCAGGCCGTGACAGTTAGGCTAATGCTACCTGGGCTTCTACAGGTGGAACAAGCAAAATAGGAATGAATTTATTCTGTACGGACTTGATACGAGACGCCATAGCCGGAGCTGTGTCGGCCATGGGAGCGGGCAATACAATAAGCTCAGGTTGACAGACCGTGATAATAAGGGCAAGGTTTTCCTGTGCGCCGTTTATAATGGAGTAGGAGGGAGTGGAGCTATTGGCATGAAGCGGCTGCGCGGTGTTTACTTCTTTGTTTGCAGCAGCATACACGTTGTGCTGGTGTGCCTGCAGGTGCCTGATCAGTTCCAGGTGCCGGGTAGAATCGGAAAGGTGCCTTAAAAAATTAATGCCGATGCAGTTTACTGGTTGTTCTCCGGTTTCTTCAAAAATAGCGATTCGGCTAAATGGGTTAAAGGCTGCTTTGGGCGGAACAAGCAGCGTAGGTAGCTGGGCATTCGTGAGCAGGGTAAGGGTGGCATTGGATGCTGCAGGCCTGGCATTGTCCGCACTCATAATTACCAGATCAGCCTTTATTTTTTGGGCTATGTAAAGTGTCTCGTCTTCAGACAGGTGCGGCTTGAGCAGGCGTGTAATAGATAAGCTCGGAACTTTTTTCAGCTTCCAGGTCAGGTTATCCATTTTGCTTTGCACCGCCCTTTCCATATGGACATGCTGGGGAGATTGTGCGTGTTGGCCAGTGGGTTCGTATGCATGAAAAATAATAAGGCGGGCACCAATATACCTGCACAAATAGGCTGCATAAAGAGCTATGTTACAAGCATGTTTAGATAAATCAGTCGAAAAAAGTATGTTTTTCATGTAAAGAATTCTAACAATTTTTAGCTTTTCTTTTAAAAGCAAGTCCTAATTAGTTTTAAAGCCATTGCCCCTGCGATGCAAATCTTTTTGGTTCTGTAAAAGTACCCAGGGGCCCTAAACAGTTGAATGACCTGCCGCAGCCTCAGTAGTGATATATATCATCTAGAGCGAATTACGGCCTTTGTTTGCTTTGCTATTGATATTGGAATAGCTATTTTTAGCTAAAATTCATTTAAGCTTGGAAGAATCCTTACATACCGGAAACCAAAGTGCAGATAATATATCGCGCTTAAAAGCTGTAATCGAAACGGCCATAGATGGTATTATTACAATAGACCAGAAGGGCATTATAGAAACAGTAAACCCTGCCGCCGCCCGTATTTTTGGTTACGAGCCAGCCGAGGTCATTGGCCGGAACGTGAGCATGTTAATGCCGGAGCCGGACAAAAGCCAGCACGACCAGTACATAGAAAATTACCACCGCACCGGCATAGGGCAGATTATCGGTAAAGGACGTGAGGTACAGGGGCTTAGAAAAGACGGTACTACTTTTCCTTTTCTGCTCAGCATTAGCGAAGTAAAACTGCAGGATAAAGTTATCTATACCGGCATTGTGCACGACATCAGCGGCCTTAAAAAAGCCGAAGCGGCCCTTCGCGAAAGTGAGAACAAAATACACTCTATTATACAAGGCGCTGTAGATGGTATTATAACCATAGATACACGCGGCATAATAGAAATGCTGAACCCCTCCGCTGCCAGGCAGTTTGGATACGAAGTAGAAGAGCTTATAGGCAAAAGCGTAAACGTGCTGATGCCGGAGCCAGACCGCAGCAGGCACGATGGCTACATCCACCACTACCACAAAACAGGTCAAAAACGCATCATCGGGATTGGGCGCGAGGTAACTGGCAAGCGAAAAGATGGAAGTGTTTTTCCTTTTTTCCTGAGCATAAGCGAGGTGCAGCTTATGAACCGAAAGGTATACACTGGCTTTGTGCATGACATTACACGCCAAAAACTAAATGAAGAGCGCCTTCGCCGGTATGCTGCTGAACTAGAAAGAAGTAACCGCGAACTTCAGGATTTTGCCTATGTGTCGTCGCACGACCTGCAGGAGCCGCTGCGCAAAATACAGGCGTTTGGCGACAGGCTCAAAACAAAGGATTACGACAAGCTGAGCGAACAGGGGAAAGACTATGTAGACCGCATGCTCAATGCAGCCTCGCGCATGCAAAACCTGATCAACGACCTGCTGAACTTTTCGAGAGTAACCTCTAAAGCAAATTCTTTTGTGAAAGTGAGCCTCGACCAGATTCTGACAGAAGTGATATCGGACATGGAGGTAACCATCGAGAAAACCGGTGCCGAAATAATTCGCTCTCCTCTGCCCGAAATAGAAGCGGAACCAACCCAGATGCGCCAGCTGTTTCAGAACCTGCTCAGCAATGCCATTAAGTTCCGGAAAGAAGACGAAAGCCCTATTATCAACATATATGCCAAGCACCTGCAACGCACGGCGCACCTAACGGCAACGCCCGGCGACGAGGTTACTGAGATTTATGTAGAAGACAACGGCATCGGGTTCGATGAAAAGTACCTGGACCGGATTTTCAACATTTTTCAGCGCCTGGAGGGCCAGAAGTTTGAAGGTTCCGGTATAGGTCTGGCAGTTTGCCGCAAAATCGCCATCAGGCATGGAGGCGACATTACAGCCAGCAGCCAGCCAGGCGTGGGAACTCGCTTTATTATTACCTTAGCATTACGACAACCAGAAGAAGAATACAATGCCTGAGAAAAGAACGATTGTCATACTCATTGCAGATGACGATGCCGAAGACCGCATGTTGGTTAAAGACGCCCTGGAAGAGAGCCGCCTTAAAAACAACATGCATTTTGTGGAAAACGGAGAAGACCTGATGGATTACCTCCACCACCGGGGCAAGTACACCGACAAAACCCAGCATCCAACACCGGGCCTGATATTGCTGGATTTGAACATGCCGAAAAAAGATGGACGGGAAGCGCTGAAAGAAATTAAGGCAGATGAGCACCTGCGTCTGATTCCGGTAGTGGTGTTAACAACTTCTAAGGCAGAAGAAGATATTCTGAAGACCTACGATTTAGGAGTGTCATCCTTTATTACAAAACCAGTAACATTTGCCTCTTTAGTAGATGTTATGAAAACGCTGAGCAAGTACTGGTTCGAAATAGTAGAGTTGCCAAAACTTTAAGCTTAATTCTCTTTCTGAATGCCTGATGAAATACGCATACTACTGGTAGATGACGACGAGGATGACTACATCATCACGCGCGATATTATTACCGATATACCTGAGCGGCATTACCTGCTGGAGTGGACAAGTTCTTTTTCAGACGCTCTTAAAATAATAGAGGAGAGAAGGCATAGCATTTACCTCGTAGATTACAGGTTAGGGGCACACGATGGGCTGGAACTGATTCGAGAAGCCGTTAAGGGTGGTTCTGTCGCTCCTTTTATTCTACTAACCGGCCAAAGCGACCGTGAAACCGATGAAAAGGCCATGCGGGCAGGGGCTTTGGATTATCTGGTAAAAGGTAAAATCAGTCCGAACGAGTTGGAACGGTCTATTCGGTACAGCATTGAGCATGCCAAGAGCCTGGCTGTAATTCAGCGGCTCAATACAGAGCTTGAGGAGCGGGTAAAAGACCGTACACAGGAGCTGGCCAAGGTTATTCAGAAACTCGAGCAAACCAACAAAAGCCTGCACGAAGCCGAACTGGAAGTGCGCAAAGCGCTGCAAAAAGAGAAAGAACTGCATGAGCTAAAATCCCGGTTTGTAACCATTGCCTCACACGAATTCAGAACGCCGCTAAGTACAATTCTCTCGTCGGCTTCATTAATTAGCAAGTACAAAACCGCCGAAACCGACGACAAGCGGGTAAAGCACGTAGACCGTATAAAATCTGCTGTAAGTAACCTAACCAGTATTCTGAACGACTTTTTGTCCATCAGCCGCATAGAAGAAGGTAAAATATACAACGTGCCCTCTACCTTTGACCTGGAGTCCTTTGCAGCAGAAATTTCGGAAGAGGCGCAGGGCGTGCTGAAAGTAGGGCAGCAGATAAATTATCAGCACAAAGGGAATCAAAGCGTAGTGCACCTGGATAAGCAGCTGTTGCGCAACATTCTGTTCAACCTGCTCTCCAACGCCAGCAAATATTCCAACGAACATAAAACTGTTTTTTTCGAAACCGAGATAACTGATAAGCAAATTATTGTAAAAGTGCAGGACCAGGGTATTGGCATACCCGAAAACGACAAAGCCCACTTGTTTACGCCGTTTTTCCGTGCCCAGAACGTAACCAACATTCAGGGTACTGGCCTGGGGCTGAACATCGTTAAAAAATATATGGATATTATGGCTGGCACCCTCCAGTACGAGAGCGAGTTGGACAGAGGCACCACCTTTACCGTTACATTTCCCTTAACCTCCGAATCATGAAAAAGATACTACTGATAGAAGATAACCAGGAAATCAGAGAGAATATTGCCGAAATACTTTCGCTCGCCAACTACGATATACTGGAAGCAGAAAATGGAAAAGTAGGAGTAGACCTGGCAAAGAGGGAGCTTCCTGACCTGATTATCTGCGACATTATGATGCCTCAGCTCGATGGCTACGGCGTGCTGCACATGCTCAGCGGAAACACAGCCACCTCTGCCATTCCGTTTATTTTTCTTACAGCCAAATCGGAGAAGGAGGATTTTAGAAAGGGAATGAATCTGGGCGCCGACGATTACCTGATTAAACCATTCGACGACCTGGAACTGCTAGATGCCGTGGAAATGCGACTCCGGAAGAACGAAGCCTTGAAAAGCGGTTTCCAGAAAAATGCGGAGGGTCTTAACGAGTTTATACAGGAAGCCAAAGGCCAGGAAAACCTAGACAAACTGACTTCTGACAAACAAAAGCTGCAGCGTTTTAAGAAAAAGCAGCCTTTGTTTTCTGAAGGAAATTTCCCCAATGCGCTATACTTTATCAACAAAGGCAAGGTAAAGACCTATAAATCGAACGAAGACGGGCGGGAGTACATTACCAACCTCTACAAAGACGGCGATTTTATTGGCTACCTCGACCTGATTGAAGAAAAAGCTTATCGCGAGTCGGCCCTGGTAATGGAGGATTCAGAGATCTACGTTATTTCAAAAGAAGATTTCTTTCTGCTACTGCACAACAACCGGCTGGTGGCCAATAAATTCATAAAAATACTTTCTGATAACCTTGCTGAAAGAGAGGAGCGGCTGCTGAAGCTGGCTTATAACTCCGTGCGGAAGCGTGTGGCGGAGGCTCTGCTCTTTGTGGAAAAGCAGTACAAGACAGAAGAAAAAGATGCCACACAAGTGGTTATTTCGCGAGAAGACCTGGCTAGTATAGTGGGTGCCTCTAAAGAAACTGTCATCAGGACGCTGGCCGACTTTAAAGACGAAAAACTGATCGAGAGTCAGGGTAGCAAAATTACGATTATCAACAGCGAAAAGCTTCGGCGCATGCGCAACTAGCGCTTCTCCAACTTATAAATTTGAAATTATGATAGCGCGAGCGTCCTTGCTCGTGCCAACTATTCCACGGCCTCTGACGGCTTTGGAATTACTTTGCTGATTGCGCAATCAACTCCAGAAATTAAATTGAGGGTACAGTTGAGCTGATAAGTCCTAACCGGAAGGGAAATTTTTCTAATGAAAGTGACCTTCCGGAAGCTTTTAATAAGATTTTAGATGCTGGATTGTAGCTGTAAGATTTTTATTGGAACTGTTGCCAAGCCAACTCTAGGCGCTCGCAGGAGCTGCGTACGCTACAAGGCTTTTACTGCTCCTGCTCACGACAACCTTTTAGCCATTTAACAATTTAACCATTCAGCAATCAGCAGCCAACAACCAATTCTGCTAATAAAACTGGTCTTTCAGAGGCTTTTCAGGTGTAGAATCAACAGGGCTTCCAGTAAGCGTAGTACCTGCTACATCTCATCTTTAAAATTGACAATTGTCATGTTTTACCTTCGCATATTTCCTGAATTTTGATTGTTAACGGATCGAAACAAAATGCAGAATCAGTTCAAGGTACTTACCCTTTCCTTTAAAAACGCTCCTATAGCTGTTCGTGAGGCTGTTGCGCTAAACGAAATCGCCTGCAGAAACCTGCTGGATAAGGTAAAGGAATTTACCGGCGCAACCGATGTGCTGGTACTCTCGACCTGCAACCGCACCGAAGTTTACTATGCCGCAGACTGTAGTTTTGAAAAGGAACTGATAAAGCTGATTACCATAGAAAAAGGATTTGTAGCTACCTCCACTGTAGCCACTTATTTTCAGCATATAAACGACCACGATGTGGCGGTGAGGCACCTGTTCAACGTAGCGCTTGGGCTGGAGTCGCAGGTGGTGGGCGATGTGCAGATTCTGAACCAGGTAAAAAACGCTTACCAATGGGCTGCCGATGCCGGTACTGCTGGTCCCTTCCTGCACCGTTTGCTGCATACGATCTTTAACGCCAACAAAATTGTAGTAAACGAAACAGCCTTCCGCACGGGAGCTGCCTCCGTGTCGTATGCCACCGTAGAACTGGTAGAGGAACTGACACAAAACATTTTAAATCCGCGGGTGCTGGTAATTGGGGTGGGCGATATGGGCAGAGAAGTGTGTCTGAACTTTCAGAAATCAGGCATCAACAACTTGATTATTGTTAACCGAACTCACCATAAGGCGCAGGAATTGGCACAGAAGGCAGGTGCTCGGTCTGTATACTGGGAAAATGTGTGGCAGGAGATAGAGCAGGCCGATGTAGTGATTTCAGCAGTGCCAGGCGATTGCTTCTTTATTTCCAGGGAAAAAGGGGAGCAGCTGTTAACGCATAAAAGGCGCTTCTTTATTAATATTGGATAGTGAGCTTAAAACATTGGCTGGCACTTATGTGTACAACATCGACAATATCCGGAATCGCACCAATGAAGCTTTGGAGAAGCGGCTGGCGGCGATACCGCAGATACACCGTATTATAGCAGAAGCAGCAGCTGAGTTCGAATCCTGGACACGTGAAATGGCTATGTCACCGGCTCTGCAACAGTTCAAAAACACGCTGGAGCAGATAAGGCAACAGGAAATTGCCCGTTATACCAAAAAGCTGGGCGCAGCAGAAAAAGAAATGGTAGAAGCCATTACCAGCAACATACTCAACAAAATTGTGAAGATGCCGGCACTGGAGCTAAAAGCCGCCTGCCAACGTGGGGAAGCTGAAGCCCTTCTCGGAAGCCTGACAATGCTCTTCGACCTTGAAAAAGAGCCCGCCCGATAAGTATGGCCGCAAAGCAAGAACCGATGAAATTATTCAAATAAAAATGACCTTCCAGAGGCATTTTTACTGTTCTAAGTCCAAGGGAGTTCCTCTAAATTTTCGAGAACTATTTTAGGAAAGATTGAATAATTAACTGCTTTGGCAATACCAATCTCAGAAATAGTTTCAAGCCAAACAACCTATAATTAAACTGCAGCTAACAACTGGCTCAACAGCGCAATTCTTCTAATGAAAAAGGCCTTACAGGACTTTTTCTATTGTCTGAGGTCCAGAGTTAGTTTAACCTCATAAACGGGGCCTTTGCTGTTCCCAGTGCTTTACCTGGGGCAACTGTAACAAAAGGATTCTTTTAAAAGGACATTACAAAAAAAGCTCCTGCCGGATTAGCGGCAGGAGCTTTTTTACTATGTAACTATCATGCTTAAGCCAGTTCCAGCTTCGATATTTCTTTGGATGGCAGGTTAGAGTCTCCCATCAGGTAAATATCAATGGCACGGGCAGCTTCACGTCCATCAGAAATGGCCCACACCACCAGCGACTGCCCACGGTAAGAATCACCGGCAGAGAACACACCAGGAACACTAGTCTGCCAGTTCTGCAGCTTAAAGTTGCCTCTGTTGTCATACTCAAACTCAAAATTGCCGTGGAAAGCATCGTGCTCCGGACGCTCATAACCAATGGCAATAAAGGCCAGGTCGCACGGCAGAATTCTTTCGCTATCTGGTTTTTCAGTGTACTCTCTGTGGTTTTTCCACTCCAGTTCCACCACTTTCAGGCCTTTTACATAGCCGTTTTCGTCGGCAATAAACTCTTTGTTCAGCCAGCCCCAGCTACGCTCGCAACCTTCGTCGTGAGAGCTGGAGGCGGTAAACACCATCGGTAACTCTGGCCAAGGGTTGGTCGGCATGCGTTGCGTAGAAGGCATGTTGCGGTATTGCAGCTGCGTAATAGATTTTGCAAACTGGCGGTTGGAGGTGCCTACGCAGTCGGAGCCGGTATCGCCACCACCAATCACAATCACGTGCTTGTCACGGGCATCTATGTCCAGTTCAGCCGGTATGGTTTCGCCAGCCACCTTCTTGTTCTGCAGCGTCAGGAAATCCATGGCAAAATGAATACCCTTCAGGTGGTTGCCAGGAATAGTAAGTGCGCGTGGCTTAGAAGATCCTATACAAAGAATTACGGCATCATACTTTTTGTAAAGTTTTTTCAGCGTTACATCTTTGCCAATTTCCACACCCAGCTCAAACATAATGCCTTCCTGTTCCAGTATCTCCAGGCGGCGGTCGATGGTCCATTTCTCCAGCTTGAAATCCGGAATACCGTAGCGCAGCAAACCGCCTGCTTTGTCGGCCTTGTCGAACACGGTAACCAGGTGACCGGCTTTGTTCAGTTGCGCTGCTGCTGCCAGACCTGCCGGGCCGGAACCAACTACTGCTACCTTACGACCTGTTCTTTTCTTTGGCGGCTCCGGCTTCACCAGACCCAGCTCAAAAGACTTTTCAGCAATCGACTTCTCGATGTGCTCAATGGCTACTGCCGGTTTGTTTATAGAAAGCACGCAGCTCGACTCGCACGGAGCGGGGCAGATGCGGCCGGTAAACTCCGGGAAGTTATTGGTTGAGTACAGTATTTCTGCTGCACGTTCCCATTCGCCTTCGTACACGGCATCGTTAAAGTCAGGAATAAGGTTGCCTAGTGGACAACCGTTATGACAGAAAGGAACGCCACAGTCCATGCAACGAGCTGCCTGCTCCTGCGTTTTTATAACCGGAAATTCTAAATATATTTCTTTTGAGTCGTTTATTCTTTCTTTCGGATCGCGATAAGAGGGTAACTCACGATCGAATATCAAAAAACCATCTGCTTTTCCCATCAGGCTACTACTTTTAATGATTCGTTAATACTTACTTGCAAGGCTTTTTTCAGATCGTGCGGCATTACTTTCTGGAAGAACTTCTGTTGTTCATCCCAGTTATCGAGTAGTTGCTGCGCCAGGGCACTTCCTGTGTAGTTGTAGTGCTCAATGAGTTTCTGTTCGATCCAGGCCAGATCAGATTCATCGGGCTGCTCCAGGTCTACCATGTCCAGGTTGCACTGGTCCTGGAACTGATTTTTGCAATCGAACACAAAGGCCATACCGCCACTCATACCGGCACCGAAGTTTTTGCCAACTTCGCCAAGTACCAGCACTTTTCCACCTGTCATGTACTCGCAACCGTGGTCGCCAATACCTTCTACCACAGCCTCAGCTCCTGAGTTTCTTACACAGAAACGCTCACCAGCCATACCATTTATATAAGCATGACCAGAGGTGGCACCGTAAAACGCCACGTTGCCTGTAATTATGTGCTCGTGCGCTGCGTAGTTTGTTTCTTTAAACGGCTTAATGATCAGTTTACCGCCTGATAAGCCTTTGCCAATGTAGTCATTTGCTTCGCCTACCAGTTTAAACGTAACACCAGGTGCCAGGAAAGCTCCGAAAGTCTGACCTGCTGAACCATGGAATTCAGCTGTAAAGCTGTCTTCCGGCAAACCTGCTTTTCCGAATTTCTTAGAAATTTCGTAAGAAAGCATGGCTCCAACAGAACGGTCGATGTTTACAATTTTATATTCCTGCACACCTTGTTTACCAGCTTCAAAGTCTTGGATCAGCTGTCTGTCCAGCACATGGTCTATTTCGTGGTCCTGAGAGATCTGGTGGTAGATACCTACGTTGTTGCCTACATACTCCTGGTAAAGAATAGGAGAGAGGTCGAGGTTTGTCAGCTTCCAGTGGTCAATGTCGGTTCTTACTTTCAGTACCTGCGACTGGCCCACCATTTCGTTTATGGTTCTGAAACCAAGCTGCGCCATTACCTGGCGGAGTTCCATGGCCATAAAGGTGAAGAAATTCACCAGGTGGTCAGGGTCGCCGGTAAACAGCTGGCGAAGCTCAGGATTTTGCGTGGCAATACCAACAGGGCAGGTGTTCAAGTGGCACTTACGCATCATAATACAACCTTCTACAATCAAGGCAGCGGTAGCCACACCATATTCTTCTGCTCCAAGCAAAGTAGCTACTGCCAGATCATAACCAGTCATTAATTTACCGTCGGTCTGCAGTACTACGCGGCTGCGCAGGTTGTTTTTAATAAGCGTTTGGTGTGCTTCTGCCAACCCGATTTCCCAAGGTAAACCAGCGTGGCGGATAGAGCTCAGCGGGCTGGCTCCTGTGCCGCCATCGGCACCAGAAATCATAATGGCATCTGCTTTTGCCTTGGCTACACCAGAGGCAATAGTACCTACACCTGCTTCTGATACCAGCTTCACGTTTATTCTGGCATTCGGATTCGCATTTTTAAGATCGTAGATCAGCTGCTTTAAATCCTCAATAGAATAAATATCGTGGTGCGGAGGAGGAGATATAAGACCAACGCCCGGAGTAGAATGGCGCACGCGTGCAATCCAATGGTCTACTTTATGACCAGGTAACTGACCACCTTCTCCTGGTTTGGCTCCCTGTGCAATTTTAATTTGTATTTCGTCGGCATTAGCCAGGTAGTGGCTGGTTACCCCGAATCGGCCGGATGCCACCTGCTTTACAGCAGATCTTTCGGAGTCGCCGTTTGCTTTGGTAATAAAGCGTGCTTCATCTTCGCCACCTTCGCCACTGTTGCTTTTACCGCCAATGCGGTTCATGGCAATGGCCAGCGTGGTGTGCGCCTCATGCGAGATAGAACCGAAAGACATGGCACCTGTCGCAAAACGCTTCAGAATGTTCTCTACAGGTTCTACTTCTTCTAAAGCCACAGATTGGCGCTTCCGGAACTCGAACAGGTTACGCAATGTAATTGTTTTCTGCTGATGCTCCCGAATGAGTTTAGAATATTCCTTGAAGAGCGTAAAGTCACCAAGTCTGGATGATTTCTGAAGCAGGTGAATTACCTGTGGCTGCAGCAAGTGCGTTTCTCCGGTGCGCTTCCACTGGAAGAAACCGCCCATCTCTAAAATGCCATTCTTGTTGTTAAAGGCAGAATGATGCTTGGTAAGGGCTTCTCTTTCCAGGTCTTCAAAGTTCAAGCCCTCTAAGCGGCTGGTGGTGCCTTTAAAGCATTTCTGTACAACTTCCTGCCCAAAGCCGAGTATCTCAAAAATCTGAGAACTCTGGTAAGACTGTAGCGTGCTGATTCCCATTTTCGAGAGAATCTTAAGCAATCCGTTGCCTACCGCTTCTATAAAGTTCTGGAAGTAGTAAGACAGTGGCTTGGAGTTATCTAACTTCTCCTGCTCATAAAGGCTCTGAATGGTATCGTACACCAGGTAAGGATAGACAGCACTCGCTCCATAACCTATAATAGTTGCGAAATGGTGTGTTTCCCAGGCATCCCCGGCCTCTACAACCAGACCTGTTTTAGTCCGGATTCTTTTTTCGATCAGGTGGTGGTGAATGGCACCAACCGCCAGCAAAGATGGTATAGCAGCACGTTGTGCCTTTATGGCTTTGTTAGAGATTACCAGTACTTTTTTGCCGTTTTGAACTGCTTCTTCCGCTTCCGCACAAATTATATCGAGCGCTTTTTGCAGCGAGCCGGTTTCTCTGGTGTTAAACGTAGCATCAATTATCTGGTACTCGAACCCCTGCTTTTTCAGGTAAGGCAGTTTATGGAAATCTTCTCTTCTGAGAACAGGCTGTTGAATGTGCACCTGGCGTGAGTGCGCCGGTGTCTCATCAAGTATATTAAGCGATTCTCCTACTCTTGTGAAAAGCGACATTACCAGGCGCTCCCGAATCGGGTCGATAGGAGGGTTACTTACCTGGGCAAAGTGTTGTTTAAAGTAGTTTGCCACGTGCTGGCTCTGGCGCGACAAAACAGCTAAAGGTGCATCGGAACCCATACTGCCTACCGGCTCTTTGCCTGTAACAGCCATCGGTTGGATAAGCATGCGCAGGTCTTCGGCAGTGTAGCCAAAAGCTTTCTGCGTCTGACGAATGGCTTCCGGGCGAACAGTAGTAACAGGTACACGTGGGTCAGGAATGCGCGGCAACCGGATACGGTTCTGCTCAATCCATTCCATGTAAGGCTTATCGTTACATACCAGCTCTTTTATTTCGTCGTCGTGGTAAATTTTGTTTAAAGCAGTATCGGCTAACAGCATTTTGCCTGGCTGTAACCTGCCTCTTTTAATTACATCGTTCGGGTCTACTGGCAGCGCTCCGGTTTCAGAGGCCATTATCAGGCGACCAGATTTGGTGATGCAATAGCGCACCGGGCGCAGACCATTACGGTCGAGGGTTGCACCAATCTGAGTACCATCTGTAAAGAACAGGGCAGCAGGACCGTCCCAAGGCTCCATTAAAGAAGCATGGAATTTATAGAAGGCTTTGCGGCGCTTGTCCATGTAGGGGTTATCCTGCCAAGCTTCCGGTACCAGCATCATCATCACGTGCGGGAGCGGTCTGCCAGCTAAGGTCAGCAGCTCTACCATGGCATCGAGGTTGGCCGAGTCAGAGAACTCGGGGTTCGTAACCGGCAGCAACGATTGCATCTCCTCGTCGGTAAACAACGGAGAAGACATTAAGGCCTCCTTCGACTTCATTTTGTTCACGTTTCCCTTAATGGTGTTGATTTCACCGTTGTGGGCAATAAAACGGAATGGCTGTGCCAGTTTCCAGTTCGCAAACGTGTTGGTAGAGAAGCGGGAGTGCACGATGGCCAGCGCCGACTTAAAGTCTGGATCGCGCAGGTCGTGGTAATAACGCCCAAGCTGATCTGTTTTCAGCTGACCTTTATATATAATAGTACGTGCCGAGAAACTGGCAATAAAGAAAGTGCCGTTTTCGCCAGGTACAGTTCTTTTGATACTATGAGAAACAGAGTTCCGTAACACAAACAGCTTACGCTCCAGGTCCTCACCCTTCAGGGCAGGATCTACAGGTTTTACAAAAACCTGTTCGATATACGGTTCCACAGCTTTAGATTCGTGCCCCGGAACTTGTCCGTTTACTGGCACGAGGCGGTACCCCAGCAGTTCAAATCCCTGGGCCCTGATACTTAGGTTTAAGGCTTTGCGACTTTTTTCCCTTACTTCGTAAACAGTTGGGAAAAAAACCATACCTACACCATATCCACCAGCATTGGGTAGCTTAATGGCAAATTCTTCTAACTCTTTTAGAAAGAATTCGTGAGGGATTTGTACTGAAATTCCTGCTCCGTCACCCGTTTCTGAGTCGCTGCCGGTGGCACCACGGTGTTCCATGTTCTCCAACATGGTGAGTGCGTCTTTTACTGTTGAATGGCTCTTAGTTCCATCCAAGTTCACCACACATCCAACACCGCAGGAGTCGTGTTCTAACTCAGGCGTATAGAGTCCTCGCTGTGGTTTATCTGTTTGAATCATCTATTAAAAAGCTATTGTTTAAGTCTCCTTGGTCAAAAGGCGAGTGAAAAGTTACTGAATAAAATTTTATTTTCCAATTCATGTTATTAATAAATGAACAGAAGTAATTGTTCTTGTTTGTTAAATTGGTAAAAATGAGACAGTATTATTGTTAATGTGTGAATTTGAAAGGATTCTAAAACAAGCTGATTATCAAACTATTAATTTGTTGTTACTATATTTTTAAGAAAGTTTTTAATACAAATAAAAAATCATAAAAACTTGATAGTCTGCATCTTGCGAGTTGATGGTTGTGCTGTGGTGAGGTTCTGAGTATAAATCATCTTGTTGATTTTCAGGCATATACATGCTAAAAATGAAGGGTTTTATTGCCTTTTCCCCATCTTGTTGGCAAAAATATTTAATGCAGTCATAGAATTAACTTTTTTAAATTTTTGATCATCTTTTTTTCTGATTAGATAATGATTTGCATCAATAAGAGGTAATGTCATACCTAACACTTGATAGTATTTGAGTTTTGGCAAATTCTATATTCAAGTCTATGCCATGTTAATTTCCAGTTGAAGGTTATTATAAATTTATTGCACAGCTTGTGCTCTGCCAGGTGCAACATCTAATCAAAGTCTCCTGCTTTATGCGCAGCGGTATTAGTTTAGTACTATTATAGCCCAAGTGCATGTGCTATTATGTGGGAAGGGTATAAGAGGAAGAGAACCTGTAAAGGCTAACGCTTTAAAAAGAGTAGTATGTTACCTGAGCATTACAGGAGAGTAGTAAGCTGCTGAAGGCGGCAGGAGCAGCCGTAAACGCAAAACGACACATAACCGGCATAGGTCATTTATGTGTCGTTTTATAAATTGAAATGACATGGGAAATGCCTGCTGTTTTCCCCTAAATCAAAAATAGCAAATTAACCTCCGGAAGTGCTTTTTGATTAGAATAATTGAGGATGCAGTACCTGAACCATTTATTGCTGAATCTAAATGACCTTACTTGATAGCCCTATAAACAGTAAGACTCAGAGGAGGCAGTTCCTGGTTGCTACCGCTATCAGCCTGGGCTGGCAGGGTAGCAGTTCCCTTTTTGTCTCCGCCGTTTTGCCATTTGCTTTGTTTTGAGTCCAGCAATTTTTTCCATCCGGTTTCTTCATTGGCAGGAAAAGTATAAGGCAAAGCTTCTTCCGACAGGTTAAACAGGCACAGCATCTTTTCCTGATCGTTCTCGCATTGGCGCAATAGTACAAAGCCTTTCTGGTTTATGGTGTACACTCTAATCCGGTTTTTGTCGAAGCACTGGAGAGCCGGTTCTGTGCGCCGAAGTTTTATAAGCTCCTGATGCCATTGCAGCATGGTTTTGTTTTTACCACTGTCGCGTTTCTCCCAGCGCAACTTCGAGTCCAGAAATGTTTGCTCGGCCTGCGGATCGGGTGGTGCGGCATCCCAATGGAAGTCAGCAAATTCTTCTTCGCGGCCTTTTTGCACAGCCTTTATAAGCTCTTCATCGCTGTGATGCACAAAGTAGTTAAACGGAGTGTCTTCGGCATATTCTTCTCCCATAAAGAGCATAGGAACATAAGGGGCCAGCAAAACTGCAGCGGCTGCCAGTTTTAACCGTTCGAAATCTACAAGCGCGCTTAACCGCAGGCTGCCTACATGGTTGCCTACCTGGTCGTGGTTTTGGATAAAGGCGATAAACTTGTCGCCCGACATGCCAGCGGAGGAAGCGCCATGCCGCTGTTTCCTGAACTTTACAAATTCTCCGCTGTGCACAAAGCCATCGGAGTAGGCTTTGGCAAGTTGTTCCATCTGCCCAAAATCTTCGTAATACTTTTTGGCTTCCTCGTTGAGCAGCACATACAGCGAATGATGGAAATCATCGAGCCATTGCGCCTGAAACCCGAACCCGCCTACCTCCGGCGATTTCATAACTTTAGGGCTGTTGTAATCGCTTTCGGCAGTCATGTAAAGAGTGCGGCCTAGTTTCTGCTCGAGTTGCTTTACCTTATAATAAGTAAGCTCCCAAAAATTAATCGCCTTTTTATCGAATACGGTATGAATGGCATCCAGTCGAAGTCCGTCTATGTGGTAATGCTCGAACCAGTGCAGCGGGTTGTTGGAGAAATAGTCGCGCACGCCATCAGACCAGGCATCGTCGAAATTAATGGCCTCGCCCCAGGGGGTGCTGTATTTGTCGGTAAAGTAGGGTGCAAATTTGCCAAAGTAATTTCCTTCGGGGCCAAGGTGATTGTACACCACATCTAAAAACACGGCGATACCCCGGGCATGGCAGGCATCTACCAGCTTTTTCAAACCATCAGGGCCCCCATACGACTGCTGCACCGCAAAAGGATAAACCCCGTCGTAGCCCCAGTTGCGACTCCCCGGGCACTGCGCCACCGGCATTAGCTCTATGGCATTTATACCGGTTTCGTATAAGCTCTCGAGCCGGGGAATGATGGCCTCGAAAGTTCCTTCTTCTGAAAAAGTGCCTACGTGCAGTTCGTACAGCACAAGGTCTTTAAACGGAAGCCCACGCCAGGTGGTGTCTTGCCAGTTGTAGGACAAATGATCTACGACGGCAGATGGACCATGTACTCCCTCCGGTTGGTGGTGGGAAGCCGGATCAGGAAAATCCTGGTCTCCGTCTGGCATATAATAATACTTGTCGCCTGGACTTACATTTTCAACTTCTGCTTTAAAATACCCGAAATCGTGTCGCTGCATATTTATCTTCCTGTCTTTCGGAGAAAGCAGGTGGAGTATCATCGTCTCCTTTTCAGGAGCCCAAACGTTAAATTTACATTTATTATTCCCTAAGTACGCTGCCCCAATATGATCCATCTCTTATAACTAATTATTTTGATTGCTGAGTTAAACACTTAATCAAAATCTGTAGATTTCTCTGCCAGTTGGTTTTTATACTCTATTTTGAATAAAGCTAGGGTATAGACGAAATTAATACGGATAAGTTTGGTGCTTTACTATGGTAGCAGGCAGACGTGATTTTATTTTTGATAATAGCTTAGTGGCTCATAAAAAACAGAACACCAGGCCGACATATTTTATATGTGCTACTGGTGTTCAGATTATTGTAATGAAAATGGCCTTCCGGAGGTTTTTCAGGTGTTTCTGATAAGGGGGAAGATTAGTTGTCGAGCCTTACCAGGATGCCCTCGTCACCACCAAGGCTGATGCTTTCGGTAATGGTGGTGTTTTCTCGCTCCGGGATGGTGGCCAGAAGTACAGTTCCTGAAAATGTTTGATGTTTCGGCTTAAAGAAACAAGGTCTGTGGCTCAGGTTCAGTACGATCAGGAACCGCTGACTACCAGATTTGCGGATGTAAGCCAGCACCTGGTGGTCGGAGTACACCGGAATGTAATCTCCTATTTTGAGAGCCGGTTCTTCCTGGCGCAGTTTTATCAGGCGCCGGTAAAGGGTTAGCATTGAGAACGGATCGTCCTGCTGCACCTTTACGTTAATTCTTCTGAAGTAATCAGGGAGCCGGAGCCAGGGCTTGCCATCTGTAAAGCCTGCGTGAGGAGTATCTTCCCACTGCATTGGCGTGCGGGCCGGGTCGCGGCTCAGGTGCAGGTCGGGCATGTTAAGGCCTTGCGGGTCTTGTACTTCCTCAGGTGGAATAGGTACATCTCGCATGCCTATTTCGTCTCCGTAATATATAGTAGGGGTGCCACGTAAAGTAAGTAGGAGCATAGCTGCTACCTTGGCCTGAGAGGCACCTACCCGGCTGGTAATACGGGGCTGATCGTGGTTACCTAATACCCAGTTTGGCCAGCCTCCATCAGGCAGAGCACCTTCGTACATGTCTACGTTAGAGGCAATTTGCTGTGCTTCCCACTTAAGCGACAACAGCAGGAAGTTAAAAGGTAAATGCGCTCCATTGTTGTCGTTGCCATAGTAGGTCATGAGTTTATGGATAGGCAGGTAAATTTCGCCGATCATCATTCGCTCTTCATATTCATCAAGTACCGCGCGCATTTTTCGGACAATGTCGTGTACCTCCGGCTGGTCTGTGGAGTAGGCCGGTATTAGTCTTTCGTAAGTGGCCATGTGCGGCTCGTAGTTAGGATTGACTGGGTTGTCGCGCAACCGGTCGTCTTTTACCATGTGCCACATTACGTCTACCCTGAAACCGTCAACGCCTTTGTCGAGCCAGAAACGCATGACATTCAGCATGGCTTCCTGCACTTCAGGGTTGCGCCAGTTCAGGTCGGGCTGCTCCTTCAGAAAGGCGTGATAGTAATATTGCTGCGTAGATTCATCCCACTCCCAGCCACTGCCGCCAAAAACGCTCAGCCAGTTATTGGGCTCTGAGCCATCAGGGAGAGCATCTTGCCAGATGTACCAATCGCGTTTTGGGTTGTCGCGCGAGGATTTAGATTCCAGAAACCAAGGGTGCTGATCGGAGGTATGGTTTGGCACCAGGTCTAGAATCAGTTTCATGTCCCGGGCGTGCACTTCTGCCAGCAGCCGATCAAAATCTTCCATTGTTCCGAACAGTGGGTGAATGTCCTGGTAATTGGAAATATCGTAACCGAAGTCGGCCATTGGCGATGAAAAGATTGGAGATACCCAAATAGCATTTATACCAAGCCATTTCAGGTAGTCAAGTCTTTTAATGATGCCTTGCAAATCTCCAACGCCATCGCCGTTGCTGTCCTGGTAAGACCTTGGATAAATCTGATAGATGACGCCTTCCTGCCACCATAGGTGTTTTAATTGATCTTCTTTCATGGTTTAATGGGGTTCCTGGTATATCGGAGATTAAGTACTTTTTTTTGAATGTTGTTTGTACGGAGAAAATTAGAAGTAGATTAATCTGTTTTCAGGAAGTTGCCATAACAGTAGATGGCTTTGCGGTACAGGAGGTGCTATGGTAAAGTAATGAATGGCGGTAGAATTATTCTAATGAAAAAGGCCTTCAAGAGGCAAATATGAAGAGTTTTACTTGAGCCAATCCATAACTTCTATTGGTGAATTTGGCGCAGTAGCTTGTGCAAGTAAAAGTGTTTTGCCGCAGGATTACGACTGCAAGGTTAAAATAAAAAAGCCACCTCTGCACAAGCGGAGGTGGCTTTTTTAGTAGAATTGTTGTGTTTAGTGGCGGCAGGAGCATTGCTCTCCGGCGATGCCAATTACGTGAGAATCGGTGCCTTCGTGCCAGCCGAAGGGGCTAGCGTAGCGGCTGTTTTCCCAGTAGAATTTGCCTGGCTTACGGTCGTAGTTGCCAATTTCGGTCATGGTGGCGGCATCGTAGAGGCGGCCGTTTACCATGGTGTAGCGAACATGCTCTGTGTTCTGGATGTTTTCGAGCGGGTTCTGGTCCAGCACAATCAGGTCAGCGAGTTTACCAACCTCCAGTGAGCCAATTTCTTTGCTCATGCCGATGTACTCTGCTCCGTTAAGGGTAGCGGCGCGGATGGCTTCCAGGTTGCTCATACCACCTTGCTGCAGCATCCAAAGCTCCCAGTGTGCTCCCAAGCCTTGTAACTGGCCGTGTGCACCCAGGTTAACTTTCACGCCAGCGTCGGTTAACTTTTTGCAGGCTTCCGATACTTTAATATAACCATTCTCGTACTCCTCGTCTGGCACCTGTGTTACGTGGCGCGAGCGGCTGTCTATTATGGAGCGCGGCGTAAACTTCAGCAGGCGTTCCTTCTCCCATACATTGGTTTTCTGGTACCAGTAGTATTCTCCGTTTACGGCACCGTAATTTACGATCAGGGTAGGGGTGTAGCCGGTGCTGCTGGCTCGCCAAAGTTCCACCACATCTTTATAAAGCGGCGCTATGGGTATGTTGTGTTCTATACCACTGTGGCCATCCAGAATCATGCTCATGTTGTGGAAAAAGGTAGAGCCTCCTTCGGGCACAACGGTCATGTCTAGTTCGCGGGCTGCCTGAATGACTTGTTGGCGCTGTTCGCGGCGTGGCTGGTTGTAGCTTTTTACAGAGAAACCACCTAGCGCTTTAATACGGCGCAGGTGAGATCGGGCATCATCGAGATTATTTACTACGGCCTTAAAATTGCCATCGGCTCCATAAAGCACGGTACCTGTAGAGTAAATACGTGGACCCACCATAGTGCCGGCTTTTACAGCCTCCGACTGGCTAAACACCATTTCGCTGGTAGAAGACGGGTCGTGGGTGGTGGTAACGCCGTAGGCCAGGTTGGCATAATATGCCCACTGCTTTTGCGGACTCATGCCCAAACGGAAGGTACCCATGTGTGCATGAACATCTACTATACCCGGCATAATCGTTTTGCCGCTTGCGTCTATTACTTTGGCTCCGGCCGGTACCTGCACATTAGCGCCTATGCCTATAATGCGGTTACCATCTACTACCACAGTGCCACGCTCAATTACTTCGTCGCCTTTCATGGTAATAATGCGGGCGTTTGTAAAGGCAACTTTGCCTTGCGGAATATCGGTATTTAAAACCAGCCCTATTTTGGTGCCTGTTGTATCAATGGCTGGGAGTTTGTCTGGTGCACCTTCAACAAACTTGAAACGATTTTTAAGGTCATTCGAAAAGTATTCATCGCCGGTAACCCAGTTTACTTTTTTACTGTCGGCAGACCAGTGGATACTGGTGCCCAGGTCACGGGTAAAGCGAGAGACAGGTATGGACTTGGTTTCGGCGCTCAGATCTAGGGCGCCAGCGTTTGGTGTAAAAGGTGCTACAAAGCCATTGAACAATTCAACAAAGGCAATCCATTTGTTATCGGGGCTTGGGTAAAATTCGGTGGCGTATTTAGAGGTATAATGCGTTTGCTCCTGAGTTCCTTGTAGGCTGATGCTCTGGAAGGTAGTGTTGCCATCTTTGCTTCCTGTAAAGAAAACACGGTCGGAGGTAGTGTTAAACTGCGGAGAACTTCCTTGTTCAGTTAGTTTCACAGGCGTTCCTCCGTTAGCAGGCATATAATAGATGCCGGCTTCTTTGCCAAAGGCATGCCCAAGGTGGTTGTTGCCGCTCTCCCGCGTGTACACTATCAGCTTGCCGTTAGGCGAAAAAGAAGCATTGGTATAATAGCCTTTTTCTGACGTAAGCTTAGTTGGCTTCGGGTTCTTTTTGCTGATATCCATTTTGTGCAGCGCACCCAGGTTTTCATCGCTCCAGGTAGCATATACTATTGTCTTGCCATCAGGAGCAAAAGCTGGGTAGAACTCAAAGTCCTGGCCACTGGTAATACGCTCCGGCTTTCCGTTAGGAAGCGACTTTTTATAGAGGTGTCCGGCAGCATTAAATACCAGTGTTTTGCCATCGGGCGAAGTGGTGGCATGGCGAATAGCTTTGGCTGTAAACTGGCTTGGAGAGAGACCTGCTTTGCTGTGGTCGTGGCGAACAGCTTCAGCTATGGCATGCGTGGCAGTTGCCTCAAACGGAATAACAGACGTGTTATAAGTGGCTACGTCTACTTTATTTATCTTTCCGTTGGCCCAGAAAATAATGCTTTTATTATCTGGTGTCCAAGCAAAGTTCGGGTATACGCCAAAAATAGCCCATGCTTCCTGCTGGTCGTGGCTCAGGTTGTCGTACACCGGCCACTCTTCCCCGGTTTTAAGGTCATGCAGAAACAGCACCGATTTAGTGCGTACCCGGCGTACAAAAGCCAGATGTTTTCCGTCCGGCGATACCACAGGGCGTGCAGCACCTCCCGCTCCGCCAGTTATATTTTTAATCTCTCCTGTGTTACGGTCTACACGGCGAACTACGTAGATTTGAGAATTAGGGTCTTTGTTGTACTGAAACGTAGAGCCGCCGCTCATGTCTTCGGAGAAGTACACGTACTTTCCATCCGGCGACACCCAAGGCTCACCTACATCCTGCTGGTCGTTCTTGCGCTTGGTAAGCTGCACGCCACCTCCGCCTGCCCGGTGGAACATCCACATTTCGCCGGCACCCAAAGAGCGGGTAGCGGTAAAGTGCTTGCGGGCAACCAGGTATTCACTATCGGGTGTCCAGGTAGCGTTGTTGAGCAGCCTGAAATTCTCGTTTGTTACCTGCTGGGGATTGGAGCCATCGCGGTTCACAATCCATATATTGTCGCCGCCTGCTCGGTCAGATGTAAAAGAAATATATTTGCCGTTGGGGCTGAAGCGCGGCTGCACTTCATAAGCAGGTCCGCCTGAGAGCAGTTTAGCTTTGCCGCCTGTAACAGGCATTATGTAAAGGTCTCCTAATAAGTCAAAAACAATTTCCTTTCCGTCCGGACTAATGTCCAGGTTCATCCAGGTTCCTTCGTCTGTGGTGATGGTTATTTGTTTTTGGGGGCCGTGGGCTGCATCCACTTTCCATTTAGAGTCTTCTTTCTTCTCCTGGGCAAGGGCTGCCCCAGCTGGTAAAGCCAGAGCAGCCGCCAGAAACAAACTTAAAAAAGTGTGTTTAGACATTTGTAAGATGTAGATGTGGTTTTTTCCAGAGCCCAAAGATATAAAAGTTTTCGGTTTTTTAGTGGGTTGAAACTTTAAGATCTGAAATTACCCCTGTTTTTTTAGGGGTAATTTCTCATTGCATGATGGTAATGCAGCGAGATAGCCGGTATTATAGAACAAGTGTTCTTTAGACAGAGGCCAAATGAACCCCTATGAGGGTAAATGAAAATAATTTTTAAATAGCTGCTAAAGGCTTGTTTGAATATGAATTTTTAGTGGTTATTAGTATCAATTTAATTAGGGTTTATTTAAAAGTTTGCAATTTTTGCAATTCTGTTTTGCCGTCGACCTTACTAAGTTTTAAAGGTAATTGGAGTCTCTGAAGCTTATTCCGGTAATGGATCTGCTGCATGAATTGGCTATCAATCTAGCTTGTACTCCAAGAATGAAATTTGCGTGCAATTTTTTTAAGGTGAACCTTATTGAAGAGAATATTAGACGGGCAGTGGCAGTGAAAAAGCTTTTATAACAACTCTTAAGATGGTTAAGAAGAAAGTCGTAAGTCCAGGTGTTTTAATATAATATTTAAAATGTTTTATAAACGAATAACATAATTGTTATATTAAGACAATAAACTATTATATTTAGCTGTTGTTAAAGCCTGACCTGATGAGCTGTGAAACAATTACTTAAACCTTTTATTCTATTGCCGCTGATCCTGCTGCTTTTGTTAAGTTGCAGGAAAAAGGATATGTCGCCATTGAGCAGCTTCTACCCTCCACACAAACGGGGAAACATTAGTTAACAGGAGGGCCTTTGTGTCAAGGTTTGAAAAGATGAGGGGCCCAGATATAAAAGTGAGCTCGCCTACTCCAATTTACCTCCTGTGCAAGAACATTTCTTTAGTGTATCTGCCAGCTTGCGAATGAGGGATGGCATAGAAAGTGTGCCCATAAGTGCCAATATGTTAGCTGTTGAGGTCGGTAAAACTTATGTGCTTAAAAAATGGGGTGAGGAGAGGGAAGCCTTTAGGGGCTATGCAACTATAACAGGAGGAGGTAATATTCATGAGTTTACCACGAGTGGCATTTACCAGGGCGAGCTGCACATCACCAGGCAAAATCATTTTTATTCCCGGCACCTTTTGGTTCGATGCCGTGGATGACCAGGGCGAAAAGGTGGAGGTGCGGGAGAGTCGCTTCGATGTTGACTTGAAGAGATGAAATTCTCCATTTTCTTTTATAGTTGAAATTCCTAATAGCTTATAAACCCCTGTTACAAAAAATGTCATATTGTTTATATCTGCCAGTTTAGGTGTTGGCGCTAATCTTACATCTTATGCTAAAACAATTACTCATGAAAACTACAAGCCATTTGATACTGCTATTGCTGGTAATTGCCGCTATAGGTTGTGCTAACGATGATTTTGACCTGACGCAAATGAAAAACTGTGAGGAATCTACAGTAGAACAATCAGGTTGGTTCCAGTTGCTGATAAAGGATGGAGGAGACTGCAAGCTCTATGCGGGGGCAAAAATTTATTCTTATCAAGCTGAAAAAGAAACTTTGTACTACTTAACCAATCCTGCCTCTTCTGTAGGCGCTTGCAACGAAGCTGTCTATAATTGCTCCGGAACTCTGGTTTCCAAAGCATGGAGCCCAGCGCAATGGTCTGAGCTCAGAAGCAGAGTGAGTGAAATGTCGCAGATATGGGAAAAGTAATAGGTTCAGAGTCTTCAGAATTTATTCTTTTTACTTCTGATATAAAGTTTGCAGCGTAGGCTTGAACTAGCTTAGTTTCTAATGGTGCAAGGGACCCTGATGCGCCCGGTTTGTGGCAGCCAATAAAAAGACTTTATCGCATATTTGCCGATATAGTTGCTTTTCAACGCCGAATGTAAGCATCTTTTACACCCCTGCAGAGGTTCCTAATCAATCTCAAAAGCATAAGGTAGCTGATAACTCAGCGGCTGGTTCCGGTTGTGGAACAATGCCAGAGTTGAGCTGATAATTTACTTCTTTACTAACTTTTCTGTAGTAGTTCCATTTTTGTTTTTTATACGCATTACATAAATTCCTTGCGGTAACATCCGAATATCCAAAGATGTCTCTGGAGAACGTAATTTTTGGTTGGAAAGTAAAGCACCTTCTAAATTGTAGATGGAAACATCTGAGCCTAAGTGGTCGCCTATTATTTTAACGAAATCAATAGCAGGATTTGGATACACTATTTTATCACTTTTATCTGTAAAAGCTGGTGCAGAAGATAATGGTCGGTTATATAAAACAAATAAACCATGATAATTTTTAGTAACCCAAATTTTACCATTCTCATCTGCCCTTATTGAATTAAATCCGAAGCCAGGACCACCACCTGCTCCAGGTGGTCTGAATAAATGCCAATTATCATCCCCTTGAAAAATAAAAGTGCCATCAGCTGTGCCAAGCCATACTTTACCATCATTATTAACAGTTACGCAAGTAAGATCACTAAAAGGTAATTCCTTCCCAACTTCATATGTAGTCCAAGAGCTTCCATTGTAACGACGTAATTTATAAGATGATACTGCCCAAATAATGCCATTGTCATCTATTGTTAAATCACGAAAATTATTATCTACTGAGTATTCATCTGTTGAGTTTTCATCAAAAGTATGTTGAACCCAGCTTAGCCCATCAAAGTGAAGTAGACCTTTAGAAGCTCTAATCCAGAATCCACCTTTTTTGTCTAGCTTAAATTTACCTTCAACATTATTTGGCATAGTAATATAATCGCGCCAGAAGGTACCATCGTAGCGAACAATTCTGTTGTCATACGTCTGAAACCATAGAACCCCATCTTTATCCATCTGTATAGTAATTACATTAGCAGGATTAGCATATTCTGAAAAATCTTCATCCCTGACAATTTTTAGATCATCATTATAATTCTTCCAGGTAGTGCCATCAAAGCTAAAAGCACCTGCACTCGTTGCAAACCACCGTACACCTGTTTTATCTATTAAAATGTCATTAGTGTGATAGTGCCTGCCTCCATAGTCATAAGCTCCCCAAGAACTACCATTCCAGAAATAAAGTGCGGCTCCTCTTGGTCTGAGATCGCGAGTCATGCCTACCCAAAGTGTGCCTTCATGATCTACTGCAGATGATGCTACTCCGTTAAAAGGAGTATCTATTCTTTCCCATACTCGGTCTTGAGCATTTGCCGTTTCTCCGGATATAAGTAGGAGTACTAGGAGTGCGATTGTTAATAAGGATATGTTGAGGTTCATAGCTTATATTGATTTTTAGAAGGCTTTGAAACAAATATAAGAAGGCACTTTTGATGGAATTATCTTATTAAAGGCAATGTCTCAAAAAATTCAACTAGTCGTGCACTCTTATAATTTACTCTTTTGGCGAAAAGCGCAGCAGGTGGTTAACATAGTTGTTAAGATTAACTTTATATGTTTTTAAAGCTTATACCTTTTGTGAATTTTAGGAAATAGAAAATTTATGCCATTAAGTACTTAATTTATTAATCAAGTAAAATTAGAAAAAAATTGGATTTTGTATATAATTATCTATAAAATATTTTGAAGCAATAAATCTTCAAATTAATAGCCAATCTTGTAGTACTTATAGTAAAGAATTTCCCTCACTTATTCATCTCCCAAGGCAGCTGAAAACTCAGCGGCTGGTTCCGGTTGTGGATCTGCTGCAGAAAGTGGTCTACTTCCGGTTTGTACTCCAGGTGGTAATCTTCGTGCAGGTTTTTTCGGATGAGCTGCGTTGTTTTGAGCAGCAGACGCGCTGTAGCCGTAAAAAAGCTTTTGTAGTAGCCCTCAAAGTGGCTGGTGTAATGCTCGAAAATAAGGCGAAGGGTGTGCAGGTGCAGGTCTACCTCTCCTTTGGGATCTTTGGTAATGCGCTTAAAACGGGCAATCTCCTTCACTGCTTTTCGCAAAGCTTTGTTGCGGGCTTTGCTCATGTTGCGGCCGCTAGCGTTGTGCAGCAATTCCGTTATGGTCTCGGCCGATTGATTGTAAACCTCCTGCAATGTTACTTCTTCTACAAGCTCATAGCTTAGTATATCGTAAAGTTCGGCATCGCGACGAGCCGCCTTCAGGATAACGGCTTCTTTTTCTTTGTCGCTTAATTGGCGCACGGCCTGACGTAAGGCAGGGGAGATGGCAGGCATAATTCAAAAATTATTAACGTTCGAGTTCTCAGCAAGTACGCTGAAACAATAGCTGTAGGTTCAGGAGCCAGCTAGTTGCACCCCACCCTAGGCCAAAATTAAGTAAATATACCTCCGGAAGGTCAATTTCATTAGCATAATTTAAATCTGTGCGGTATTAGGTGAACATGGAAATTGGGAGGCTGGTAGAAGCAGAACTTCTATTGGACCAGTTGTTTAGTTGCTCTATATCCAGCACTTTTATTTAGAATATCACCGATCTGGACCCTTTTAATGTGTGTGCCTTTTTTACTCTGGAAGGCTATTTTTATTAGCATAATTAGCGGCAGGGCTAAAGTTGATTCCCAACGAAAACAGCTTTAAATAGCTTTTACTTCTGACCAGCCGTATAGAGAGGGATAATATTAACCATTGTGGAATTTAACCTGGTTTGAATTTGTTTTATGGAACGCTCATTATCAATAGAATACATTTAATCTATTGAATAAGTATTGAGCACGGGCTTCATAAAATTTAAAATTTTTCATAAATTCGTGTCATGAATATAGGAACAGAAATTTTACATCAGGAAGATGTAGCAGTTTTGGAAGAAACTACTGATTTCCGGAACCTGGTTGTTTACAACGATGATGTAAATACCTTTGATCATGTGATCGAAACGCTGATCAGAGTTTGCGGCCATGATGCGGAACAGGCAGAGCAGTGCACCTTGCTGATTCATTATAAAGGGAAATGCACGGTAAAGGTGGGGGCTTACGAAGAACTGGAAGGTATGTGCACAGCCTTACACGACAAAGATCTTTCAGCTAACATCGAATAACAGGACGGAGGTTGAATGAATTTTCCGTCTAAGCTTATAGAAGGCGCTGTTGAGGAGTTGGCAAAGCTGCCGGGTGTTGGTCGCAAAACTGCTTTGCGGCTTGCGCTGCACCTATTAAAAGAAGAATCTGAAGAAACCTTTCAGCTGGCCGAGGCACTTGTAAAAATGCGTGCCGAAATCAAGCACTGCCAGCAATGCCATAATATTTCTGACACTGACATTTGCAGTATCTGCGCTAATCCGCTTCGCGATCGCAGCCTGCTTTGTGTTGTAAGCGATATTCGCGATGTTATTGCCATCGAAAACACGGCTCAGTATAAAGGCTTGTACCACGTGCTGGGTGGAGTTATTTCACCTATCGAGGGCATTGGGCCTTCCGACCTGCACATAGAGTCGCTGTTGGAACGCTTGCCTAAATCGGAGGTAAAAGAAATAGTGCTGGCCATAAGCCCGACCATGGAAGGCGACACCACCGGCTTCTACCTCACTCGCAAACTCCGCGATGCCAATGTGCGCATCACCACCATCGCCAGGGGAGTTCCTGTAGGAGGAGAACTGGAGTACACCGACGAGATTACGCTTGGCCGTAGCATTGTAGAAAGAACCAACTACGGAAAGGTATAAAAAGAAATTGATAATTAACAAAAAGAGATACTGCCCGTCGCAGTATCTCTTTTTGTTTGAAGGTGATGCGCCTGCACATGCAAGCTTTAGTTGGGCAAGTCATCACAAAACAGCAAAGCACCTTCTCCTCCTGGTTCAAAAACAATTCGATCCGACGGCAATTTTGCATTGCTATATCAGGTAGCTGAAAATATTCAAAGTAGAAGCTTTAGAGGGGCTGCATTCAAATTTTTTCAAGTTTTCGTGTTTTTCTTTTTAAAATCCATTGCTTATTCACAATTTACCCGCTTAAATGAAAAGGCTTTCCTAAGTAAGGGCGTTTGCCATGTTGGGAAGTCTGTTTTAGAATAAGTAACTTTGGCTTAAATAAATTTTAACCTTATGTATCAGACAGAAGAGGTGAATATTGTACTATCAGACAGAATTAACGCATTAGCGGAGTCTCAGACAATCGCTATGGCAAAAAAAGGCCGTGAGCTGGCTGCTCAGGGCTTCGATGTGATAAACCTGAGCTTTGGAGAGCCTGATTTCCAGACCCCACAGTATATCAAGGACGCTGCCAAAAAGGCCATCGACGATGGTTTTACTTTCTATACGCCAGTGCCCGGCTATCCTGAGCTGCGTCAGGCGATTGTAGACAAGTTCAAGCGCGACAACAACCTCGACTACAAACCAGAGAACATTGTGGTTTCTACTGGTGCCAAGCAGTCTATCGCAAACGTGGTGATGTGCCTGGTAAACCCTGGTGATGAGGTTATTATATTCTCACCTTATTGGGTGTCTTACGAAGAAGTGGTAAAGCTTTCGGAAGGCGTTTCTGTGCCGATCATGGGCACGCTCGAAAATGACTTCAAAGTTACAGCCGAGCAGCTGGAGCAGGCAATCACCTCTAACACCAAGCTAGTTATGTTCTCATCGCCATGTAACCCAACGGGTTCAGTGTTCGATGCAGCAGAACTGGAAGCTATTGCCAGGGTACTGGAGAAGCATCCGCAGGTGTATATTATGGCTGATGAAATTTACGAATACATTAACTTTGGCGCAAAGCATGCCAGCATTGCCAGCTTCGACTTTATTAAGGACCGTGTAATTACGGTAAACGGCTTTTCTAAAGGATATGCCATGACCGGCTGGCGTGTAGGGTACATTGCTGCCCACAAAGAGATTGCCACCGCTTGCGACAAAATACAAAGCCAGATGACATCGGGCACTTGCTCCATCGCCCAGAAAGCTGCTTATGCTGCCCTGCAAGGTGGTAAGTCAGCCGCTGAGGAAATGTCTGCTGTGTATCTTCGTCGCCGCGACCTGGTGCTGGACCTGATGAAGGATATCCCAGGCTTTGCGACCAACGTGCCCAATGGTGCTTTCTACCTGTTCCCGGATGTGAGCTACTACTTCGGAAAAAGCGTAGATGGCAAAGAAATAAAAGATTCTTTTGACCTGAGCATGTACCTGCTGACCGATGCCCATGTGGCCCTGGTAAGTGGCGATGCTTTTGGCGCTCCACAATGTATCCGCTTCTCTTATGCCACTTCCGACGAAAAACTCGTTGAAGCCATGGAGCGCATCAAGAAAAGTCTGGCAAAACTTCAATAGATGAATGAAATAAATTCTCTGGAGGCTATATCCGAAGCATTTAACAGACTTACTGTACTGATCGTAGGCGATGTCATGATCGATTCGTATCTGTGGGGTAAGTCTACTCGGATATCTCCTGAGGCTCCGGTGCCCATTGTAAACGTGGTAAAACGCGAGAAACGATTGGGCGGAGCCGCCAATGTGGCCCTTAATGTGCAGGCATTAGGGGCCACTCCTTTACTATGCTCTGTTGTAGGAGACGATTCCGATGGTGCCGACTTTCTGCGGTTAATGGAGGAACGCAACCTATCGGTGGCAGGTGTTGTGCAAAGTCCCGAACGCATTACTACCATTAAACACAGGATCATAGCCTCTGGCCAACAGTTACTTCGGGTAGATTCCGAGATAGAAACAAACCTGACAGAGTACGAAGAACGTTTTCTGGAAGAACGCTACCTCCGGTTGCTCAATCAGGCGCATGTGGTCATTTTCGAGGATTACGACAAAGGCATTTTTTCAGCTCAGAATATCCAAACCTTTATTCGGCTGGCAAAAGAGCAGGGGGTGCCTACGGTGGTTGACCCAAAAAAGAAAAATTTTCTGAGCTATATAGGGTGCGGGCTTTTTAAGCCAAACCTGAAAGAACTGAAAGAGGGGCTGGGAACTGATTTTTCTGATGAGAATCACATAGCCTTTGAGAAGGCTGTGGTTACTCTGCAGGAGCGCCTGGAAGTGGAGAACGTGCTTGTTACGCTGTCTGAGCGGGGCGTGTTTGTAGCAGAAGGAGAAGAGAAGACCTACCTGGCTGCTCATCGGAGAGATATTTCCGATGTTTCGGGTGCAGGCGATACTGTTATTAGTATTGCCGCTTTGTGCATGGCGCTGCAAACGTCTATGCCATTTTTGGCCGGCCTGAGCAATTTAGGCGGTGGTCTTGTTTGTGAGCAGGTTGGAGTAGTACCGGTAGATAAAGCACGGTTATTTGAGGAGGCAAAGCAAATAAGGCTATTCGAGGTGCATGAGTACAGAAACGCTTAACAGCTATTTATACGACAGCAAGCTGAAGGCCTACGCCCTGATGCGGCGTACGACCTATGTGCTGACCACGCTCTCCATAGCCTTGCTCATCTACGCCCACGGGGTGGTAGAGAGTCCGGTGGAGCTGCAGGTGCTGTACTACGCCATCGACGCCATCCTGGCGGTGTTCGTGGTGATCTACCTCCTGCGGATTCTCTACAACTTTGAGCGGGTCCGCTTTTTGCGGCGCACCTGGTTCGAGGGGCTGCTGATGGGGGTGATCCTGGTTAACCAGGTGGGCACTTACCTGCTGGACCTCCCCGTGGTATACATCCTGTTTGAGCGGGTGGGCATCCCGCTCTCGGTGGAGCTCTACCGCATCGCTATCTCCCTTTACATGCTGGTGCTGCTGCTCATCGAGCTCTTCGAAACCAGAATCTACCATAAAACACTTCAGCTAAAGCCTACTATCACCTTTATTCTGAGCTTTGTTTTGCTCATAATTACAGGATCTTGCCTCTTCATGCTGCCTAAGATGACTAACGCACCGGAAGGCATGCGCTTTGTTGATGCTCTTTTTATGGCAACAAGTGCCTCCTGTATTACCGGCCTGGCTGTGGTAGACCCTGGCACCTACTTTACCTTTGCCGGGCAGGTGGTGCTCTTAATGCTGGTGCAGCTGGGGGGCTTGGGCATTCTTACCTTTGCCACCTTTTTTGCTTCGCTTATGCGGCAGGGGTTGGGTATAAAGCAGCACGTGGCCATGCACAGTCTTATGGAAGGTGAAACGCTTTTTTCAACCAAAGGACTGTTGCGCAAGCTCATCATTCTCACGCTCACCATCGAAGCTATTGGAGCTATTGTCATATTCAACTCCTGGAGCTCCGAGGCGCAGTTCACAAACCTGGGTACCAAAATATTTTACTCTGTCTTTCATGCGATTTCTGCTTTTTGCAATGCAGGGTTCTCGCTTTACCCGGAGGGGCTGTATTCTGCGCCAGTACAAAAATCGTACGTGCTGCACATGATAGTTGCAATCCTGATTTTGTTTGGAGGAATTGGATTTCCAACGATCCTGGATGTGCTATCGCCAAAGGCCATGCGGCGGCGGATGGAGGCGTCTTGGCAGAACTGGAAGCTGCTTTCACGCATCACCATTTTTACTTCTGCCGCCTTACTACTTTTTGGAACAGTCTTTTTCTTTTTGCTGGAGTACTTTAATACCCTCTCTCACATGAGTTTTGTGGAGGCGCTTATTACTTCCTTTTTTCAGTCTGTCACCACCAGGTCCTCAGGCTTCAGTACGGTAGATATTTCGGCCTTGTCGGAGCCCACATTGCTCATTTTTATGATTCTGATGTTTATTGGTGCATCGCCGGGTTCTACAGGGGGAGGTATCAAAACAACTACTTTTCTGGTGGTACTGCTCTCGGTTCTCACCACTATTCGTGGCCGCGATAATCTGGAAGTGGGGCGGCGCACGATCCCGCACTCCGTATCCTATAAAGCCTTCTCTGTATTTACCTTTGCCGTGCTGATAGATATGAGCTTCATTTTTCTGCTTTCCATTACCGATGCGCAATACGATATTTTGCGGTTGGCGTTTGAGCAGGTATCGGCCTTTGCCACAACAGGGTTAAGCACTGGTATAACGGCTGGTCTGTCTGATCCTGGTAAGCTTCTTATCTCCATTTCGATGTTTACCGGAAGGGTTGGTACACTTACACTTGCACTGGCCCTCAGTACAAAAGTGAAATCAACCTCTTATAAATACCCGCCGACGCACCTGCCGGTTGGTTAAAATATTGAAGTATAGACGGAACAGGCAGAAATATTTAAAAGGTAATGCTAAGTACAGTTCTCTTTTACATGCATGAGTACAGAAACGCTTAACAGCTATTTATACGACAGCAAGCTGAAGGCCTACGCCCTGATGCGGCGTACGACCTATGTGCTGACCACGCTCTCCATAGCCTTGCTCATCTACGCCCACGGGGTGGTGGAGAGCCCAGTGGAGCTGCAGGTGCTGTACTACGCCATCGACGCCATCCTGGCGGTGTTCGTGGTGATCTACCTCCTGCGCATTCTCTACAACTTTGAGCGGGTCCGCTTTTTGCGGCGCACCTGGTTCGAGGGGCTGCTGATGGGGGTGATCCTGGTTAACCAGGTGGGCACCTACCTGCTGGGCTTCCCCGTGGTATACATCCTGTTTGAGCGCGTGGGCATCCCGCTCTCGGTGGAGCTCTACCGCATCGCCATCTCCCTTTACATGCTGGTGTTGCTGCTTATCGAGCTCTTCGAAACAAAGGTCCTTCACGAAACAGTGCGCCTTAAACCTAGCATAACCTTTATTTTTAGCTTTGTGCTGCTTATTCTAGGAGGTGCCTGCCTGCTCATGCTGCCTAAGATGACCAATGCGCCGGAAGGCATGCGCTTTGTTGATGCTCTTTTTATGGCTACCAGCGCCTCCTGCGTTACCGGCCTGGCTGTGGTAGACCCTGGCACCTACTTTACCTTTGCCGGGCAGGTGGTGCTCTTAATGCTGGTGCAGCTGGGGGGCTTGGGAATTCTTACCTTTGCCACCTTTTTTGCTTCGCTTATGCGGCAGGGGCTTGGGTTTAAACAGCACGTGGCCATGCACCAGCTCCTCGAAAGTGAAACGCTTTTTTCAACTAAAGGACTGCTACGCCAGCTTATCTTCCTTACTATAACCATAGAGGCAACAGGGGCGATGGTCATCTTTTTTACCTGGGGACCAGATGCTGAATTTACGAACCTGGGCACTAAGATTTTTTACTCCATTTTCCACTCTGTTTCTGCTTTTTGCAACGCAGGTTTTTCCCTTTACCCGGAGGGATTGTATTCAGCGCCGGTGCGGGTGGCTTACGTTCTGCACATTGTAGTTGCTATTCTTATTTTGTTTGGAGGAATTGGTTTTCCAACGATTTTGGATGTGCTATCGCCAAAGGCTATGCGCCGGCGGATGGATGTGCCTTGGCAGAACTGGAAGCTGCTTTCCCGCGTGACAATTTACACCTCTACGGTGCTGGTTGTGTTTGGAACAGTTTTTTTCTTTTTGCTGGAGTATTTCAACACGCTCTCGCACATGAGTTTTGTGGAGGCGCTTATTACCTCCTTCTTTCAGTCGGTGACTACGCGTACAGCTGGTTTCAATACTGTAGATATCTCTGCCTTGTCGGTGCCTACGCTGCTCGTGTTCCTGGTGCTGATGTTTATTGGCGCGTCGCCGGGTTCTACAGGGGGAGGTATCAAAACAACTACTTTTCTGGTGGTGCTGCTTTCCGTTATTACTACGATACGGGGGCGCGAAAACCTGGAAGTAGGCCACAGAACAATTCCGCACTCTGTAAGTTATAAAGCCTTTGCTGTGTTTACTTTCGCCGTGCTGATAGATATGAGCTTCATTTTTCTGCTTTCCATTACCGATGCGCAATACGATATTTTGCGGTTGGCATTTGAGCAGGTATCGGCCTTTGCCACAGTTGGGCTGAGTACTGGCATTACAGCTGGCCTTTCTGATCCCGGAAAGCTCATAATTGTTTTGTCGATGTTTATCGGTAGGGTGGGTACCTTAACTTTAGCACTAGCCCTCAGTACCAGAGCCAAATCCACCTCTTATAAATACCCACCCACCCACCTGCCTGTTGGCTAAAAAAGCTGCCCCCAAGCGAGGTTTAGTCCAGGCCTGGGGGCAGCTTTTTTATATTAGCAATAACTTCAATTGTTGTTGTCGAACCTCAGCCCTAATGGTGTAAAGGCGGCAAACACCTCCGGAAGACTATTTTTATTACAATAATTTACTTTTATACCAACTGAAGCCTAAGCAATCAAAGCTAGCTATTTATGATATTGCTATATTCCTTCACCGTCTGAATAAAGCATTTTACCTTCTCCGGATCAGTGTCTGGGTATACGCCATGGCCCAGATTTGCAATATGCTGTTGTGGTCCAAATTCCTTCAGCATCTTAATTGTTTCTGCCTGAATAGTGTCAAAGGAGCTGTAAAGCAGGCAAGGGTCCATGTTGCCTTGCAGAGTTTTGCTGTTGCCCACCTGCTGGCGTGCTTTACCAATTTCCATGTTCCAGTCAAGACCGATTACCTCGCAATTTAATTTGCTGAAATCTTCCAGCGCAAAAAAGGCACCTTTAGCAAATACGGTTACAGGCACATCGTTAATAGCATTGCATATTTCACTAATGTATGGCAACGAGAAAGTACGGTACTGCGCCGGGGATAAAATGCCTGCCCAGGAGTCGAACAACTGAATGAGGTTGGCACCTGCCTTTACCTGTGCCTTCAGGTAGGCAATGGTGGTATCGGTGATCATGCGCAGCAACTGGTGCGCCAGCTTGGGGTTGGTGTACAACAGGCCTCGGGCGTGCGAAAATGTTTTAGAACCGCTACCTTCTACCATATAGGCCAGAATAGTCCAGGGAGCCCCGGCAAAACCAATGAGCGGCACACGGCCGTTTAAGGCTCTTTTGGTAACTCTTATTGCTTCGAGCACATAGCCTAGATGTTCTTCAGGGTCTGCAACCCGTAGTCTTTTCAAGTCCTGTTCCGTCCGGATAGTGGCAGGGAAGTAAGGTCCCCGCTTTTCTACCATTTCGTACGTACAGCCCATCGCCTCCGGTACTACCAGTATATCCGAAAAGATAATGGCAGCGTCCACGTCCAGAATATCTACCGGTTGTATGGTAACTTCCGCTGCGAACTCCGGTGTTTCCACCAGCTCCTTAAAGCCACTCAGGCTTTCGCGTACAGCTCTGTATTCAGGTAAAATGCGCCCAGCCTGGCGCATAAGCCAAACAGGAGTACGTTCTACTACCTCTCCCTTAGCCGCTCTAATAAGCAAATCGTTTTTCAGTTGCATATCGCAAAGATAGGGATTTTTAAGGATTTCGAATGAAGGAATGAGAGGATGAATGAATGGTTTTGTTTCGAAATTTTGATGGAAAGAGGGAGCAAATGCACTTATGAGTGAGTGGAAAAACGAACCGGACCTTTTTCTGAAACTTGTGCAGGGGCCATTCAGCTATAACTCTTATGCCTTGGCAATAAATACCTGAAAAACCTTCTGAAGGCCAAATCATTAGAATAATTGCAACGAACACCAAACCTTTTATATAAAAGGCAAAATTTCCACCATTCAAAATTCACTCATCCACTCAATCAAAATTAAAAAAAGAGCGCTCTCAGGGCAGAAACAATAAAGTTCACGCCAATAGAGAGTACGATGAATCCCATTATTCTGGAAAGAGCGGCCAAACCTGATTTTCCCATAAAGCGGGTGAGCTGGTGCGAAAAACGAAGAATGACGAACGTGACCACCGCCAGCAGCAGGATAGCGGCCAGTATCATGATCATGTCCATTATCGAGAGGGAAGTGGTAAAAAAACCGATACTTACTGCTATGGCACCTGGCCCTGAGAGCATCGGCATGGCTAGTGGGGTAAAGGAGATGTCTTCTTTTTGCTGTCCTTCTTCTACTACATCCGGTGAAATCTTTTTCTTGTTTGCGCCGGGTGTAAGCAGGTCGAAACCGGCTTTCATAATCATAAGTCCTCCTGCAATCCGAAGGTCATGCATCCTGATGCCGAAAAAGTTGAGCACATACTGGCCAGTCAGAAAGAAAATGGCTAGTATGCCCACCATGTAGAGGCAAGCTTTGAGCGCCTGTTGGTTCCGGTGAGCCGGACTATCGTCCTGGGTCAGGGTAAGGAACACAGGCATGGCGCCAAATGGGTTAACAACAGAAAACAAGGCAGAGAATGTAGCCAGTAAAATTTCCATAGAGGATCAGTAGCGTGTAATGTAGGTCGATAAATATAGCTTTTTCAGGATGCAAAACAAAAGTATACGCTTACAGGATGCATAATACAGCAGCGGGGGCTGCAGGGTTTGTAGATAATCCTTAATTTTGAGGAAACATTTGGCTGACCCGGCTACAACTGGTGCAGCTATAGGCAAGAAAAGTTAAAAGGTTACCTTAATTAATATTTATGAAAGGAGAAATAAAGCTGGGTATTTTGGGAGGCGGACAACTGGGCCGGATGCTCATGCAGGCCGGACTGGATTTTAATCTCTATACCCTGGTGCTCGACCCCGATGAAAATGCTCCATGTAAAGACATTTGCCATGAGTTTTTTGTCGGCAGCTTCCGTGATTTCGATACCGTGTATGAATTCGGCAAAAACTGTGACATCCTCACCATCGAAATTGAGCACGTAAATGCCGATGCCCTGGCGAAGCTGGAGGAGGAAGGCGTAAAAGTACACCCGGATGCCAAAACCGTGCGCACCATTCAGGACAAAGGTCTGCAGAAAGAATTTTTCCTGAAGCACAATATCCCAACCTCCGATTTCAGGCTGCTGCAGAATGCAACAGAACTCGAAGCAAATACCGACTTTTTACCCGCTTTCCAGAAACTGCGCCGCGAAGGCTACGATGGCCGTGGTGTGGTAAAACTTGCGGGCAAAGCTGATCTGGAAAAAGGTTTTCAGGAGCCATCGGTACTCGAGAAGCTGGTAGATTACGAAAAAGAAATTTCAGTAATTGTAGCCCGAAACCCTGCAGGTGAGGTAACAGCGTTTCCGGTGGTGGAACTTAGCTTTCACCCGGAGCACAACCTGGTCGATTCGCTGTTCGCGCCGGCCAATGTACCTTATAAGCTACAGCGCCTTGCCATAGAAATTGCCAGCCGCGTAATAGAAGCCTTCGACATGGTAGGTATTCTGGCAGTAGAAATGTTCCTCACCAAAGATGGGCAGATACTGGTGAATGAAGTGGCGCCCCGTCCGCACAATAGCGGACACCATACTATAAAAGCCAACTTTACCTCGCAGTACGAGCAGCACCTGCGGGCTATCCTGAACCTTCCGTTAGGCGCCACCGATATACAGAGTGCCGCTGTTATGTTAAACCTGCTGGGCGAGCCCGGTTACGATGGCGAAGCTGCCTACGAAGGATTGCAGGAAGCGCTGGCAGTACCAGGAGTTTACATTCATCTCTACGGTAAAAAATATACAAGGCCCGCCCGCAAAATGGGGCATATCACCGTGCTCGGTCAAAACATAGAAGAGGCACAGCAACGGGCGGAGTCTGTTAAAAGTGTAATTAAAGTAAAAGCATAAACTATGTCTGAAGAAACGAAACATACACAACCGCTGGTGGGCATTATTATGGGCAGCCAATCTGACCTGAGTGTAATGGATGCTGCGGCAGAATTTTTGGAGAACCTGGGTATTCCGTTTGAACTCACCATTGTATCAGCGCACCGCACACCGCACCGCATGATAGAATATGCTGAGTCGGCACGCAAAAAAGGTTTAAAAGTGATTATTGCCGGGGCAGGGGGCGCAGCGCATTTACCAGGTATGGTGGCCTCTATTACCACACTTCCTGTAATTGGCGTACCTGTTAAGTCAAGTAATTCTATAGATGGCTGGGACTCTGTACTTTCTATCCTGCAAATGCCAGGTGGTGTGCCTGTGGCAACAGTGGCCTTGAACGGAGCCTTAAATGCCGGTATTCTGGCAGCTCAGATTTTGGGAACCTCCAATGCCGCCATTGCCGATAAGCTGGAGAAATACAAGACAGGCCTTAAAGACAAGGTGATGCGCTCAGTTGAAGAACTCAGAAGAGGAGACCGCGACCTGGATTAAACCTGCTTACAAGTCAGGTAAAGCAATTAGATAAACAGCTTTCTCTGTTAACAGGGAAAGCTGTTTTGTTTTACAGGCAGTGCAGGAATCTAGTGCGATGAATAGTCTTTTATTTTTTTCTTAACATAAGCTTAACGAGGCAGCTTCAACCAATAGGTAACTGGTTCGTAGGTTCTACTTTCAGTTTTAGGACCTATACTATTATGCGCACTGTTTACCCCCTGAAGACCACGTATGCACCTCTCGACCAGTTGGCTGTTTTCTGTTTACTATGGGGAATGGCAAACTTGTTTCACCTGCTTTCATTCCCTTACGTTGTTAGCTTAAGCGACCCCTTCAGTTGGTTGGTGGGCGTTTTTGCGCTGCTCCTGGTACTCCGGCCCCAATCTTTGGTGCTCCTGTTCCTGATGCTCTGCTTCAGTCTTACCAGAACATTTCGCTGGATGCCCGACACACCCAATCATATTTTATTTGAGTTCGTGCTCAATTCTACCATCCTGTTGGTCATTTTATATGCTTGCTTTTCCTCCTTCAATAAAAACAGGAAAATCCCAGACCTGGATGACCCGGCACTCAGAGCGCAGATATTTAATGCCTTTGCAGCACCTGCCCGAATCAGTTTGCTTCTGCTCTATTTCTATGCAGTACTCCACAAGCTGAACTGGGATTACTTAAATACCGACATCAGTTGCAGTTCCGTGCTGCTCACGACTTTCGGCGACCGCTTGCCTTTTCTGCCTACGAACCAAACTGCACAAATAGGAGCGATTTATGGTACCTTGTTAATAGAGGCTGCTATTCCACTCATGTTCTGCTTTAGGCGCACACGTGCTGCTGGTATTTTTTTAGGCTTGGGTTTTCACTTTTTCCTGTCGCTGCACCCACACGATGGGCTCTATAGTTTCTCCTCGCTATTGTTTTCACTCTTTTTCCTGTTCACCCCACCTGCTTTTACAGCGAACCTAAACAATTTGCTGCAGCCTATCCATGATAAAATTAAGCGACCTTTCCGCCTTTTTCTGAAGGTGCTTTTGCTGATAGCTGCAGCAGCCATACTTGTTCGGTGGGCAGGGGCCATTAATTTTGCTGGCCTTTTAATCTGGTGTGTATATGGAGCTTTTGTAATAGTAGTGTACACGGTGCTGACTGTGAAATGGCCTGCCAAAGAGAGTAGCTTTTCCTATTACTTCGCCATTAGGCCGGCTGCTCTTTGGGTATTTCCGGCGCTGGTACTGTTCAATGGCATGAATCCCTACCTTGGCTTTAAAACTCAAACCAGTTTCTCGATGTTCAGCAACCTGCGTACAGAGGGTGGTTACAGCAACCATTTGTTTATTCCTACCAATTTGCATCTCACAAACCTGCAGGAAGATTTAATTGAAATTGTAGAGACCGATTTAGAGGAGCTAAGGCTGTATAAAGAAAAGGAGCAGTATATTACTTTTTTTGAACTACGCAGAATTGTAAGTGCCAACCTGAACGAAGATTTTCATGTGGATTTTCTGAGGGATGGGCAGTTGCAACAGCTTAGCGTGCAGAACGGTGTCGCTAGTCAGCCAGACCTAGCCTACCCGCACAATTACCTGACTTCTAAATTTGTTCGTTTCAGACCAATAGATAAAGGAGCTTGCCTCTGTAAGCACTAGTAGCCAAAACGAACCAACAATTTGAAGTAATCTTGTTTTTGCTTAAGTTGTGGGGTAGAAAAGGGTTTTTTATTTCTACTTGTACCAACTCCCTTATTCTGTCATCCTGAAAGGATCTTGTGGGCGAGATGCATCAGCTATTACTATCTGCTTTTAAGTTTAGGTTCGCATAGCTACTGCTGATGCTTTATCAAGCTGAAATTATTTCATTGCTGGCTTTTTGGTTCTTTTTGTCTTGATACAAAAAGAACCAAAAAAATTAAGACCCGCCAAACTCGCTGAACGCTCGGACAGTGCTGGCTCAATAGGTGCACCTGGCAAATGTCTTCGCCCTGTTGTTGCTTGCCGCAATTTATTAGAAGGAGTGGCTATGGCGCAACTCTAATTATTCTAATGAAAACTGTCTCCCGACGATTTTAAGCCCGTTTTTTCAATAGGGTAGTGTTGGGGTATAGTGCTGATGTGGCAGAAAAGACAAACTTTAAATATCGCATTTAAAGTACTCTGTGTCGTAGCCGGGAGCGGGTTTATCTCCTACACGCACTAGCCGCGACAACGGAATTTCCTCGCCGGTAGCCAGTATCAGATTTTCTCCGCCGTCAGTGGTTTTCAGCTCCTTCAGCAGGGCCCTGGCAGCCAGAAACTCGCCAATCTCACTGTGGTACTGCACCCGCACATATACCTTTTGCTGCACCATTTCCTGGAGTACCTCCCGGAATTCCTGCTCCTGTGTTTCTTTTTCTGATGGGTTCATGCTTTTTCCTATTTACTTTAAGAGCTATACGTAAGGCAGTAGCAAAGGCTAAACAAATTCTGCTAATGAAAAAGGCCTTCCAGAGCCATTTTAGTGCTTTGTGATAAAAGGGTGTCAAAAGCTTTCCTGGTATTGTGGCGTAGAAAAGTGATTTGGCATCAGCCTTCTACTACCACTTTACTTACGCCACCCGCCATTTTCTGGACTCTTATCTGCGTGTTAATTCGCTCTTTCAGTGCATCTACGTGTGAGATAATGCCAATCATTTTGCCGCTTGCCTGCAGGTTCTCCAGTGTAGAAATGGCAGCATCCAGGGTTTCTGCGTCCAGAGTGCCAAAGCCTTCATCAATAAATAGCGAGTTAATTTGGGTGCGGCGGCCGGCTAAGTCGGAGAGGCCCAGGGCCAGCGCCAAACTCACCAAAAAGCTTTCGCCACCCGATAGCGTGTTCATCGGTCGCACCGCCTCCGCCTGGTAGGTGTCTACGATCAGCAGCTCCAGGTCTTCGGCCGATGATTTTAGAATACGGTACCTTTCGTTGAGCTTGAGCAGGTGGCGGTTGGCCAGGTCTACGAGCCGTGCCAGCGTGAGGCCCTGAGCAAAACGGCTGAACTTGTTACCATCTGCAGAGCCAATGAGCTGTGCCAACTGATCCCAACGGTTGCATACCTGCTGCTGTGTCTGGAGTTGCTCAGCCAGTTCGCGATTTTTGTTGCGTTGCTGCGCATCCTGCTCCAGCAGTTGCTCAAAACGTGCGCGCTTTTCGATGAGGTGGCGCTGTGCTTCTGCCTTTTGCTGTTGCAGAGTCTGTAGTTCGTCTGCGCTTTTATCTGTCAGGTTTCGGAGCTGTACCTGGGCCAGCTCCTGCTGTACATCGGCGGTGCTCTTGCGAAGCTCAGTCAGGTGCTTTTCAGTTTGGGCTTTCAGATTTGCCAGGCGCAGAGCCTCGTCTTTGTCCAGGAGCATCTGGCTCAAAGCTTCTATGGTTTGGATGCCCTCTTGCTGTAGTACCCGAAGCAAGCCGTCCCGGAGCTTGTCCAGCACCGATTGGTTTTCGTGGTGCGACTGCTGGCACTCCTGCTGGCGCTTTCGGTTCTCCAGGAGTTGTTGCTGCTTGCGAAGATGCGCCGCGCGGGCTTCTTCGGCCAGGTTCGTTTTGGCTTTTAGTTCTTCTTGCGCCTTTTTTCGCTCCTTTTCCGGTTGTTTATCGCCAAACAGCTGATTCCGCTCTTCTTTCAGCTGGGTGAGCGACAGGTGGGTCAGCCGCAGTTTTTCCTGGCGCTCTTTTAGGTCCTGCTGCTTTTCCTGGAGCCGGACCGTTAGGTTTTTAACCAGCTCCTTCAGCTGCTGGAACGGGTCACGCAGGTCTTCGTAGGCCGCAAACTGCCGCTGATATTCCGCTACCTGCGCCTCAAAAGCCTGCAGCGTTGCCTCCCGCTGTGCCAGGTTAAATGTAGCGCCGTAGGCCGCCGCAAACGAAGCAGCTGTTTCCTGTTGGTCTTGCTGCTGTTCCTGCAAGTCTTGTAGCTGCGCCTGTAACTTGTGGAGGTGCGCCCGCCGCATTTTCTCCGATTGCTCCAGCCGGCTCTGCTGACCATGTGCCCGAATCTGATCTTCGCGGATCTGCTGCAAGGCCTGGTTTAGCTTCTCGGTTTCGCGGCTAAGGGCGCGAACCTGACTTATGGTTTGGTTTAGTTTACCCAGGGCTTCCCGCTGCTGCGCCAGGCTATGCGATAGTTTTTCCGGCTCCGCAATAGTAGCCGGAATGTTTTGGGCCTGTTGCTTATATAACTGCTGTAACCTGTCTATTTCAGCCTCAGCCTCAGCTTGTAGCCTAACGTTTGCCTCCTGCTGGTGCTGCAGGGTATGCAACCGCAGTTGAAGGCTGTTTCGTTCTGCCTCCAGCTCGTCTACAAGCTGCAACTGCTTGTCGCGGCGCAGCGCTTCTTCCGATAAGGTGGTTTTGTACTCGCCTTCCACAAAAGGGTGGTGGGCAGAGCCGCAGAGGGGGCATGGTTCGTCTGGCTGCAGCGTATGCCGTGCCTGCTCAAATTCCTGAATCCGTTGCTGCAAGGCCACAATTTGCTGCAGGTCTTCGAGCCGTTGCTTGGCAGCGGCATGTGCTGTTTGGGTTTCCTGCAGCTTAGCCTGATGCTGCGTTAGCTGCTGCAGGTCCTGCTGCAACTGCGCTGTGAGCTGTTGCTTTTTTTGTTGCTGGTTTGCATGCTGGTGCGATAGCTCCAGGAGGCGCTCAAACCTGTTTAAAAGTTGCTGTTGCTCCTGGGGCTGCGCTTCCAGTTCCTCCAGTTTCCGGTTGGCAAGCAGTTGCTGCAGTTGTGTAAACTGCTGGTGTTTCTGGGCTTCCAGTTCCTTGTATTGTGCCTGTTGAGAGGCCTGCTGTTTGGTTAGCTGCTCCCGTTGCTGCGCCTCCTGTTGCAGGTCTTGTTGCAGGTTTTGCTGCTCCTGCAGTAGCCGCTGCGTACTTTTTTCCAGCTCAGCTAAACTCTTTATTGTTTGGCTGAATTCGGGGAGGTGCAGCTGCAGGTCTTTGAGTTTATGGTGTTGTTGCAGCCAGTTTTTATGCGCATTTGCCTTTTGGGTAAGCGTTTCCAGCTCCTCCTGTTTTTGCTTCAGAAGGAGGTTTTCCTGCTGCAGGGCAGCATTAAACTGCTCGTATATTTTTTTATTTTCCTGAAAACTTTCCCGTACGGTTTGTAGCTGGTGGTCGAGCTGCGCAGTTTTTTGCAGAATTGGCTCCAGCGCATGCAGGGCCGCCTCTTGTTGTTGTTGTTGCTTGCCAGCCTCTTCTGCCACCTTCCCCGATAGCTCCAGCTCCGCCTCCAGCACTGGCAACTGCTTTACCAAAGTCTCGAGCTGTGTTTGCACCTGCACCAGTTGTTTGCCAGCCATGTCGATGCGCGTCAGGTCGCCTTCGTATTGCCTTGCCTGCTCGTGCTGTTGTAGTTTCTGAAAATCGGGTTGCAGCTGCGCCAGCTTCTGTTCCTGCTCCTGCAGGGCCTGTTTGCTGTGCTGCTCTCTTGCCTGCAGTTGCCGTACCTGCCCCAGCCATTGCACCTGCTCCTGAAGCACTTGAGCCTCTTGTTGCAGCTCTCTTTCCTGCGCCTGCAGCTCTGTTATTTGCTGCTGATAGGCCTCCAAATCCTCTTCCGGCAGTAGTTTCGTGTCTTTCAGCCGACGCTCCAGCTCCTCTTTCTGGCTTCTTTCTGTTCTGGCTTTCTCAAAAGCAAAGCGCGAGATATCGGAGTAAATGCCTGTTTCGGTTATTTTCTCGAGCAGGCTGCTTCTTTCGTTCGGATTGGCTTTTAAGAACCGGGCAAAATCGCCTTGCGAAAGCATGACCGACCTCAAAAACTGGCTGTAGTCGAGTCCGCAAAGCTCAGCTACTTTGTCGGGCACCTGGCTTGGCTTCAGGTCGAACGCTTTTTCGTCGGCCAGGTCGCACACCTCCATGTGCACCGCCTGCATGTTGCCATCTGCCTTGCCCCGGCTCCGCCTGATCTGCCATTTGGAGCGGTAACGCCTGCCATTGGCCTCGAACTCTACTTCTGAGGAGCTTTCTGCCGTATGGCGCGTCATGAGTTCCAGTGGTTTGTCATTGCTGTGGCGGTGCACCAGCCCGTACAAACCTACCGTAATCGCATCCAGAATAGTGGTTTTGCCTGCTCCTGTCGGACCCGTAATGGCAAACAAACCTGCTTCTGCCAGCGGAGCCTGGTCAAAGCGGATTTCGTGCTGCCCTTTAAGTGAGTTCAGGTTCTGGAAACGGACGGCGAGGATTTTCATGCGGTATGGTAAATTATGCTAAGGTGATAAATTGGCGAGAGGCTGTTATTGGCTGCTAACTCTCTTTCTCCTGGCCCATAAGTTCCAGCAGCTCCGAAAAGGTGGCAAGCAGTTCGGTGTGGTCTGTGTCGGGGAATACACTTTCGCAACGTTTCAAAAACACGTCTTTTTCGCGGAGTGTATGCAGGTCTGCTTCCTGCTCTACCTGTTGCTCCAGCGTTTGCCGCACTGAGTGGATAAGTGGCGGCCGGTGAATAAGCATTTCTATTTCGGGTTTTAATCGCAGCACTTCCTCGAGTTGCTGGTTCAGGTCGGGGAGAGGGGTTTCGAGTTCTACCTGCACTTCGGCCCAGGCGGTAAGGCTGTAGCTGCTGTTGTCGTACACGGCTAACTGCTGCTTCACCTTCTCCAGCGGTCCTTTAAACCGAACAAGTTTGCGGCTGCAGGGTACCTCCAGCTCCTGCAGATCGGTGAGTTTGCCGGCATGGAACTCCAGCACATACACTACTTTCTTATCTGTTACCTCGCTAAAGCTAAGCGGAATAGGAGAGCCGGAGTAGCGGATGTGGTGCGTTTTGTTTACCAGCTGTGGGCGGTGCAGATGCCCCAGGGCCACATAGTCAAATTCTGCAGGGAACTGGTCTGCGCCAATTTGCCCAAGGTTGCCCACATGAATTTCTTTTTCGCTTTCGGAGGCGGTGCCGCCGGCTGCAAACAAGTGCCCCATAGCTACTACCGGTACCTGCTGCGCTTTGTAGGGCTGCAGGTGAGGCACAAATGCCTGGTAATGTGCGGCAATGCCCTGCTTTATGCGCTGCTCCCGCTCCTCATACGTTTCTCCCGCCACCGATAGCCGAACATCGCGGTCGCGCAGAAATGGCACGGCACACACCACCAGTTGCAGCTTTCCCTGCGCATCGTGAAGTTCTATGAGTTCGTCTAAAATATTATCGGTGGCACCACCCATTACCTTTATGTCGAGGCAGTTAAGAAGTTCTTTGGGCGCGTTGAGGGTGGAGACGGAGTCGTGGTTACCGCCTGTAATAATGACGTGGCGGCAACAGGTCGCGCAGACATTGGTCAGAAAACGGTAATACTGTTTCAGAGCCGTGTTAGAGGGAGCGCCTGTGTCGAACACGTCGCCCGACATGAGGAGTACCTCTACCTGCTCCTCTTCAATAGTTTTCAGCAGCCAGTCCAGAAAGCACTGGTGTTCTTCTGTCCGTTCGAGGTTGACGAGGCGCTGGCCCAAATGCCAGTCAGAGGTGTGTAGTATGCGCATGTTCCCAGATTCCTTTCTCCAATACCTCCAAGATACAGCAGGATAGCGGAACATGGCAAGTGATGGCCACAAAAATTAGAGATAAGTTTAGCGGGTGCCGCTTTGGCTCTTTGATAAAGCGTTTAGTGGAGCGGAGTAGTAGAAGCAGCATTTAGCAGCCGCTTCGTGATTAGATAAGCACTTGTATTCAGTAATTGACACTTGCTTCAGTTGATTGGAGTAAGCTTTTGCTTCCCTTTTGTTATTTTTAGTCTAAGTTCGCATAGCTACTACTAAAGCTGTGACAGCAGAAGCTAATTGTTCCATTGCCTGCTTTCTTGTTCTTTTTGTCTTGATTCAAAAAGAACCAAAAAAATCAAGACGATTTTGAACTCGCTGAACGCTCAAACAAAAAATCGTCAATGGGTGCACCTGGCAATGGTGTTTGCGCTGTGGCCTCCTGGTTAGACTTCTGCTAAATTATTCTAATGATTTTTGCCTTCCGGATGTTTTTTGATGTTAGACTATCAAGAGTTTGAAAGGGGTGTTTCCGTAACCATTCAAAATCTAAAAAAACGACTCTTTAAGAAGCGGTACCTAGCAAGCAGCTACCAATTATTCTAATGAATTTACCCTTCCACAGGTATTTTTAGATGTTTAAGGCTTAGGGTTTGCAAGGGGTAAACCGGCTTCTTTCAAGTCTTTGAACCCACCAATATTGAACACCCGCTTAAAGCCCGCTTCTTCCATGAGTTTGGCTGCTTTGCCGCTGCGGTTGCCGGAGGCGCAGTACAGATAATAGGTTTTAGACTTGTCCCATTGCTGCATCGCCTCCTGAAATTCATGGCTCAGGAAGTCGGCGTTTTGCGCTCCTTGGAGGTGTCCCCCTTCAAACTCAGCAGGAGTGCGCACATCGACCAGAACAGTATTTTTCTTTTTTGCATGATGATCTTCTTTATAAGTTGAAGCGGTTAATGCAGAGTTAACTTGGGCATTATCCTGCTGAGGTGGGGCAGCACAGGAAGTTAAGTATGACAGAACAATTACAAATATCCATTTCATATAAGCAAGTTAGCAAGTTACCACCTGTTTATAAACGCTCCTCTTTATTTTTAGATTGTGTATTGGCTATTTAGTTCAAAAAGTTGTCTGGCGCTTTACTTCCTGTGGCACGCCAAGACTACTGAAGCAATACCACTGCCTCTTGGTTTCCCTGCTGAATTGCCAGGTCAAGAGCAGTCAAATTTCGCTCGTCTTTCACACTTTTGTCAGCTCCATTTTCTAACAGTATTTTAACTAATTCGTTGCGGCCGAACATGCTGGCAAACATAAGTGCGGTACCGCCATTGCCGTTTTGCAGATTTGCCTCAGCACCACTTTTTAGCAATAGTGTCGCTATTTCATAGTTGCCTTTAAATGCAGCTCCCATCAGGGCCGTGTTACCGGTGGCATCCTGGTGGTTCACATTAGCACCTGCTTTTAGTAATTGTTCAGTTGCCTCAATATGGCCACCATACACAGCAATTATAAGTGGTGTAAACCCTTTTTGATCCTGAGAATTTACTTCCGTGTTGTTTTGCAACAGCTTTTGAATGGCGGCAGCATCACCGGCTCTGGCTGCTGCAATCAGATCAGTGGATTGTGCCATAAGTGCAGCAGGTATAAGCAAAAAGAAGAGGTTCAGGAAAAACGTTTTCATGGTTGATTTGTTATGTTAAATAAAAATTTGATGTATGTAACTTTAGCCTACGCTATTTTAAAAAGGGTATTTAGTGAGTCGAGCAATACCTGGCGAGAGGGACCTTCCGTGGCTCTGAGTGCACCGGCAGGTCTTCTGATGAGCCGGTTAAGTGCTGCTTTTGCCATTCTGCGAGCTGTGTCTTGTTGTAGTTGGCTGTCATGGTTGCCTAGCTCATGCTCCAGCACGCCGGCAAAAAATGCCTTGAGCTCATGTATAGTTCTGGCCACTGGTAGCTCTTCCAGCCACTGCGCAAATTGCATGGTTTCTTCTTCAACAATGGTCTCCACAGCTGCAATAGCCTCTATACGGGCCGCTTTTACAGCTTGGGTATGGCTTGTAATCTGATCGATATTGATGAGGGTGGTATGCGCCAGCTTATCAACTTCTGGAGAAATTTGCTGCGGCACCGACAGATCTATTACCACACGTCTGCTGGCACTTTGTCCAAACTGCACGGCCTTCAGCTGTGCTCCGCCACTCACACAGGAAATCACGATATCAAAGGCTGGCAGTTCTGCCTGGTACTGATTGTAAGGCAAGTAGTGCAGGTGCATTTTGGAGGCTAGTGCCTCAGCTTTAGCATTGGTGCGGTTGGTTACACTTATGTCTCTAAAACCAAAAGAAGCAGCGTATTTGGCTACATCCACGCCCATTTGCCCGGCACCAATCAGGAGCAGCCGCTTTGATGAGACTTCTTTGCGAGGTATAAAATCGGCTATGCGTTCCAGGGCGGCATAACCAATTGAAGAGGCTCCGGAGCGGAAGCCCGTCTCGTTATGCACCCGCTTGTGTACCCTAAACAAGGTTTGTAGCGCCTTGTGCAGTAAGGGGCTTCCCAGTTTCAGGTCAGAGGTTTGCCGGTAGCTTTCCTTAAACTGCCCTAATATCTGTCGGTCTCCAAGTACCTGAGAGCGAAGGCCCAGCCCCACCTCCAGCAAGTACTGGAGGGTACTTTCGCTGTAGCTGTAGTGGGTAAACAAATTATCGTAAAAAGCCTGACTTAGAAGGCCCTTAAACTGCAATAGTTGCTCCTGTACCTGTGCCGGGGTGGTGGTAGCAGCCTCAAAATACACCTCTGTCCGGTTGCAGGTCGCTATTACCATTACCCCCTCCACCAAGCCGCTGCTTCTCAACAAGTCCATAAAGGTCGCGGCCTCTTCTTTGCTGAGCTGCAAGGCCTGTCTATGAGCTAGGGCAGCCGTTTGGTGCGAAAGAGATACTGCTTTAAGCATAATTTTGGATTAGTATTGCTAGGAATAAAATGAGTTAAATGAAGAAATGAGCGAGGGCGTGACAGGCTTAAGGTTGTTCTTGTGAGTCGGATGAATTTCTATGATGCTACCACCATGGAAAGACTTACCTTATCCTCTCCCTCACCGGTTGAAACAAAAACCTTCACGCCATCACTCATTATAAAATGCTACTATTTTGCAGCAGCTACAAAAGAAGTTACCTCTTTCTGGTTTAGCTTCAGGCTTTTGATCAGTCTGTTACCGAAATCGGCATCAGCTTGGTAGAAATAGCTTACCATTCTATTAAGAACCTCTTTGTTCTGCACCTGCCCCAAGTCACCTGATAGGTTGCTGACCAGGTGCTTTTTGTCAGCTTCTGTCAGGGAACGGTACAACTCGCCAGCCTGGCTAAAGTTGTCGGTTTTGGAGATAGTTCGTTGCATGGTTTCAGCATTGATCTTACGGGTGGAGTAGGCATACTGAGCGTTATCTGTTACTGCCTGTGTTACACTTGGCTGGTAGTTCACATTAGACTTTGTACCACGGTTGCTCATGGCTCCATGCTGGTTGTAGCTGTTTACTTCCACTTTAGGAGCGTTTACCGGAATGCGTTGGAAGTTGGTGCCCAGGCGGTATCGTTGCGTATCAAAGTATGAAAAAACGCGGCCCTGCAGTAACCTGTCTTCTGAAGGCTCGATGCCTGGTACCAAAGTGCCTGGCGCGAAGGCAGCTTGTTCTACTTCTTCAAAGAAGTTTTCAGGCATGCGGTTCAATACTATTTTGCCAATTTTCATACTAGGTGCTATTGCCTCAGGCCATATTTTGGTAGGATCGAGGGGGTTAAAGTCAAACTTGTCGAGGTCTTCGGGTTTAATCATTTGCACCGAAAGCTCCCAGGCAGGAAAGTTACCTTTGTTTATTTCCTCATAAAGGTCGGCTGTGGCATGCTGATGGTTTTTGGCTTGCATAGCAGAGGCTTCTGATGCTGTAAGGCTCTTTACTCCCTGCTGCGAGGCCCATTTGTATTTTACATAAACCACCTCGCCCTGTGCATTCACCCACTTGAACGCGTGTACTCCAAAACCATCCATCTGACGATAGTTAGCAGGTGTTCCCAGGTTAGTGTACAGGTATGTGAACATATTAGTAGCCTCCGGAATGTGTGAGAAAAAGTCGAACACACGATTCTGGTCCTGCGCATTGTATACTGGCGAAGGTTTAAAGGCATGAACCATGTCCGGGAACTTAATGGCATCGCGGATAAAGAAAACAGGTAGGTTGTTTCCTACTAAATCATAGTTTCCTTGGTCGGTGTAAAATTTAATGGCAAAACCGCGTGGGTCGCGCAGCGTTTCCGGCGAGCCTTGTTGGTGCACCACCGTTGAGAAACGTACAAAAAGCGGCGTTTTTTTGCCTTTGGTGCTAAATAATGAGGCTTTGGTGTATTGTGCAAAGTCGCCATAGCTTTCGAACTCCCCATAGGCACCTGCGCCTCTGGCATGCACCACACGCTCCGGTATCCGCTCCCGGTCGAAAACTGCTAATTTTTCAATTAAGTGTACGTCTTCCAATAGGACCGGTCCGTTTTCTCCGGCCGTTTTTGAGTTCTGGTTGTTGCCTACCGGAGCTCCTGTATTGGTAGTAAGTGGCTTTTGCTGTGCAAAGGCTACTTGAGCACTAAAAAGTGTCGTCAGAAGTAAAAGTTTGTGCTTAAACATTCGTAGTATGGTTGGTTAATATGCTGCAAAGCTGCTCTAAGTGCGATTATTAATCAAATTGATATTTGTAATGATAATATAGTTTTTGCTTATAAGATTAGTTGCTTTATAATTTCTAACACGATAATCAGCTAAGGATGAGAAAGAGAGGATATTTTGGTTGCGACAGGATGATACTTACAGCTACTGCTTTTGAATGGTAGAGAAAGTAAAATAATCTGCCACATGGCTTTTTAGCATATTCACATTTCACCGCCTTAGTATAATATGTTTTAATAATAAATCAGTAGTTTGCCATTGGTTATGTGCTAAAAATGAGTTGGTGCCAGCCTATTACAATGAGAGGAGCAAAGTATGCAATATGTGTTAGTTGTTTAGAATTATTCTAAATAACTTTGTATACATACACATTCTTCTATACATTTAGCTTTTATTCACGAAGCCAGACCTGCACATGCCCCCAATTTCTGTTCTTGTTGTAGAAGCGAACCTGCTTGTCCGGAGGGGGCTGGTGGCTTTGCTGTCGGAGCAGGAAGAGGTGCAGCTTGTGGGCGAAACCAATACCTTACAAGAGGTGCAACCACTTGTGGAGCAGTACCAGCCACAGGTGGTCACCATAGATTGCACGCAGCCAGAAACATTTTCAGCCGCTGTTATACAAGACCTGAAATCGACCTACCCGCACACGCATTGGCTTGCACTGAGTGCCCAGGCAGATAAAAGCCATATTCTGGAGGTGCTACGCAGTGGTGTCTGCAGCTATATTTTAAAAGAGTGCGGAGAGCAGGAAATCTTGACGGCGGTTCGGGCTACGGCACGCGGCGACAAGTTTATGTGCAGTCAAGTGCTGGAGCTACTGTTTTCAGATACAAAGCCTGGCGTAGCAGAGCCAGAGATGGAGCCGCTATCGCCCCGCGAAACTGAAATTGTGCAGCTTATAGCGGCAGGCAAATCTACCATGCAAATTGCCGATCAACTCCACCTCAGTTACCACACCATCAACTCTCACCGCAAGAATATCCTGCGCAAGCTGCAGATTAAATCACCCGCCGAACTTATCATTAAAGCCCTTGATCTGGGCATTATTAAAATAAAGCCTGGACCTTAGGCCTGTAAACATGAAAAATGCCTCTTGGAGCGCGTTTTTATTAGCATAATTAAAGAAGAGCAATAGCTACTGGTTCTGCGTTTGCAGTCCAGAAAAAAGAAAGCCGGGCAGGTATCAAAAGCTTGCTTGGAGGCAACTTACATTGTTTCGGGAATGGCCGCTTTTTTCCCGTTAGTCACTAGAACTAGCTACGCTTCTAGCTACTGTTGGTATAAAAATAGGCTATCTCTGGCGATTGACAGGGCCCTGCTATTGCCCCTACCTTTGTAACAGTTAAAACAATCAATCTCAACACAAAGGGCATGGTAAGAGCTTCTGAATCAACTATAAAAATAAATAAATTTGTACAAAATAAAATGCTGCTGTTGCCCTTGCTGCTGCTTTGCCTCGGTACCCTGGGCTGCAAGCAAAGTACCGGCACACAAGCCGAGGCAGCTATCACCTCGGCCGTGAAAATTGTGGCAATCGGCGGTACGGTTTCCGAAACTGTTTGCGCCCTGGGCCTCTGCGATAACATTGTAGCCACCGACCTCACCAGTACCTATCCGGAGCAACTGCAGCAGCTGCCATCATTAGGCTACCGCAACAGCATTAAGGCCGAAGGCATTATTTCTGCTGGTGCAGACCTGGTGCTGGTGGAAGAAGGATTTCTGGATAAAAAGGTGGCAGAGCAGCTTCGGTCGGCACGGGTACCGCTGCACCATTTCGAGAACAAGTTAACGAAAGCAGGCACTGTGGCGCTTATTACCCAGCTAGGGCAGTTGCTGCACCGCGAAAAAAGAGCCCAAGAGTTGGTTGCGCAACTCGAAGCTGATTTAGCAGAAGCGGACATGCTCCTGCAAGGAGTACATTCTAAACCCAAGGTCCTCTTTGTATATGCGCGGGGGCAGGGCACTCTGAACATTGGCGGCCGGAATACTTTTGCAGAAGCCATGCTGCAACTGGCGGAAGCGCAGCTGGCTGTGCCGGAAATTGAAGATTACAAACCCCTTACCGCGGAAGCGGTGATAGCAGCCAACCCCGATTACCTGCTCTTCTTCGATTCGGGTTTGCAAAGCCTGGGAGGTGCCAACGGAGTAGCCGCTATTCCGGGTATAGCCGAGACAACAGCCGGCAGGAAAATGCAGGTGGTGGCAATGGAGGGGCTGTATTTGTCGGGTTTCGGGCCACGATTAGGCAAAGCCGTGAAGGACCTGGCCCTGCAACTGCACCCGGAGCTACAGCAGCAAGCAAATTTTTCGGCCACCGCCTTTACAAATCTATAATGCAGGTACTTCAGATAAAAGCCATATCGGGACAAAACCGGATGGTGCTGGTTGGGCTGTTCCTGCTCTTGTTGGCCGTGCTGGTGCTGTCGCTGCAGGTGGGGGCCGTTAAAATTACAGCAACAGAGGCTGTAGCCATTCTGATGCACCAACTAGGTGGCTCCAATACGGGCTTTACAAGGCAGCAGGAGGTGGTGCTGTTAAGTATTCGGTTGCCCCGGCTCGTGTTGGGCATGGTAGTAGGAGGAGCGTTGGGAGTGGCAGGTGCTTCGCTGCAGGGACTTTTCCGGAACCCGCTGGTGGAGCCAGGCTTAATTGGCGTGTCGAGCGGAGCGGCCTTGTTCGCGGTGGTTGCCATCATTTTCGGAGGTTCCCTTACTGGCATAGGTGCTCTTTTAGCGGGACCTGTTATGTTGCCGGTGGCTGCCTTTGCCGGAGGCTTGCTTACCACATTGCTTACCTACAAGCTGGGGCAGCGGGAAGGAAAAGTAGACATCACGATCCTGATTTTGGCAGGTATTGCCATTAACGCGCTGGCTGGAGCACTTATTGGGCTCTGTGTGTATTATGCCGACGATGCCGCCCTTCGCTCTTTTACTTTTTGGAATATGGGTGACCTGGGAGGTGCTACCTGGAGTCGCCTGGGTGTAGCCTTGCCCATGCTCTTGCTGCCTGTGCTATTCCTCACGCAGCTCGGTAACCCGCTCAACGCGCTGGCACTTGGCGAGTCGGAGGCATACCATCTGGGTGTAAAGGTGGAGCGTGTTAAGTACAGCGTTATTCTACTCAGTTCCATGGCTGTAGGGGCTGCAGTTTCGCTTACTGGCATTATCGGGTTTGTGGGGCTGGTGGTGCCCCACATCCTGCGCATGGCCTTTGGCCCCGATCACCGGTTGGTGCTGCCGGGTGCCGTACTCACAGGAGCTGTCGTGCTGGTACTAAGCGACCTGTTTTCCCGCACGGTGGTATCGCCTTCGGAGCTGCCCATTGGCATTGTAACTGCCATGTTGGGAGGCCCCTTTTTTATCTGGATTTTGATAAATGCCAAAAATAAACGCATACTCTAGCACATGTACTCAGCCAACCAAATATCTTTAAAAAGAGGCCAACAGCAGGTGCTGGATCAGGTAAGTCTGGCCATAAAACCAGGAGTGTTTACAGCCGTGCTGGGCCCCAACGGAGCAGGTAAATCTACTTTGCTTAAAGTATTCTCCAATGAGCTGGCACCCTCTGCCGGAGAAGTAAGTCTCAATGGAAAAGTGTTGAGGCAATACGAGGCACAGGATCTGGCGCTGTTGCGGGCGGTGCTGCCGCAAAGTACTCATATCAACTTTCCGTTTACGGCCCGTGAAATTGTGCAACTGGGGCGGCTACCCTACCAGGAGCCTCGGCACCAAACCGAGGCAGTTGTAGAAGAAGTATTAACCGAAGTAGGCATACAGGCCCTTGCCGACCGAAAATATAGTACGCTCTCGGGCGGAGAGCAGCAGCGGGTGCAGCTGGCCAGAGTTATGGCCCAAATTAAAAGCCAGACACTTGCGCCCCGTTACCTGCTGCTCGACGAGCCTACCTCCAGCCTTGATATGGCGCAGCAGCAGAGCATGCTGCACTTAGCTAAAGCCTTGAGTCAGCAAAATGTTGGCGTGCTGGCCATTCTGCACGACCTCAACCTGGCGGCCCAGTATGCCGACGAACTACTTTTACTTAAAAGCGGTAAAACAGTAGCACAGGGCCCTGTAGCCGAAGTACTGCAGGAAAAAATACTGGAGCGCACGTTTTCGCACCCGGTGCAAGTGGTGCACAATGGCTGCTGTGGCCGTCCTTTTGTAATGGCTATGCCACATTATCAAATAGAAAATAAACTTATTTACCCTATAAAAATCAGCAATCATGGATAATACAGTTATAGAAGAAAAAGCCGCTACCAATGCCAGCGCGCTGGCAAAAGCCTGGGAAGGACTGCAGCAGGCAAAGCCCGGAATCCGCATCAGGGAGGGTGCCCGCGAATTGGGGACCACCGAAGCCGCCTTAGTAGCCACCATGGTAGGCACCCAGGCTATTCGTCTTAACAATAACTGGCATGCCTTGGTAAAGCGCCTGCCGGAGTTGGGCCACGTGATGTCGCTTACCCGCAACAACAGCTGCATTCTGGAGCACAAAGGCTCTTTTGAGCAAGTTAGTGCCAGCGGCGGAGTAGGTACAGTTATCGGCCCTATAGAAACGCGCATGTTCTTCTTTAACTGGCATGTTGCCTTTTTGGTGGAGCAGGAGAAAAGCGGTCGAAAACTTACCAGCCTGCAGGTGTTTGATAAAGCCGGTGATGCGATTACAAAAATTTACCTGCAGGAAGGCAAAAGTAGCTACGAGGCACTGGCTGGCATAGAAGAGGATTTCCGGTCGGAGGACCAGAGCCAGGAGCAGGATACAACGCCTTACCCACCCAAAAATTTTGCTACCGAGGTAGATGTGGAGTCGCTGCTGTACGATTGGTCGGAGCTGCAGGACACGCACCATTTCCATAGCATGCTGCAAAAGTATGAGCTGCAGCGGCACCATGCCTTGCAGTTGGCAAAAGGGCCCTTCACGTACGAAGTGGATCCTGCCTGCTCCAAAACATTACTGGAAGCTGCTTCGGCCGCCAAGATCCCGATTATGATATTTGTTGGCAACCGCGGCAACATCCAGATTCATCAGGACAAGGTGCGCACCATCAGGGTGTTGGAGCGGGGACATGCCGGCGCAGAAACCTGGGTAAATGTGCTCGATCCGCACTTTAACATGCACCTGCTGCAAGACACTATTGCCTCCGCCTGGGTTGTGCTAAAACCTACCCGCGACGGGCTTGTAACATCGGTGGAGCTGTTCGACCATCATCAGGAATTGGTAGTAAGCTACTTTGGGTTGCGTAAGCCAGGGCAGCCGGAAATGGAAGAATGGAAGAACCTCGTAAAGCAGCTGCCGAAGCTGTAGCTAAAGTTTAGTTGTTTATGTTAGTGTTTTAGTGCTTTATTTTGATGATTCTGAAGGGGCAGGTACCAGGTACCAGTTGCAAGTACCTGCCCTAACGGAACATTTGTTAAGGGAATTCCTGATGATTCGGCTTAACTCCAAAGTGATGTAATAAGAGTCACCTCCAGCGCCCTAATACGAAAGTACAGAGTGCTGCATCCGATATCACTAAATAAGAATGGCGAGGTTTAGCTTTTAATAAGGATGAATTATTTAAATGAAAATGGCCTTCCAGAGCTATTTTCAGCATAAAAGCAGCTCCTTGGTCAAAGGTCATTCTAGTCGGTACAATGGGATGCATTAGTCGAATTCACAACACCTACCTTCAACAGATTTTGTTGGCACTACCTGTTTTAGCAATTGGCAGGAGCTAGTGCATTGCTTTAAGTTAACATAAGATGTATGCTGTTTATGGCAGCTAAAATCACCTTTGGGCCTCCTGCAAAAGTTGGTAAAACAAAGGTAAAAGGAAACTGCTATGACTGAAAAAACGGCATGCAGCAAATGCGCCTAACCTGTTTTTAAATAAAATTATGAAAAGAATTTCTACGCTTTTGCTCTTTTGCCTGCTGCTGGGCGTTAGCACTACCTTTGCGCAGCAACAGTTGGGTACGCTCAAAGGCAAGGTAGTTACCGCCGATGGTAAAGCGGTTGCCTACGCCATTGTTGCTTTAGAGAACACTTCCTCCGGCACCACAACCCGCGATGATGGCACTTTTGCCCTTGCGGCACACACTGGCAGCTATACCTTAACAGCGCATGCTATTGGAGCCACTGTAGAAAAGCGCATGGTTCAGCTAGAGTCACAGCAAACCCTTGAACTTCCGCCTATCCGTCTGAAGCAGAAAGCCGTGGAGTTGCAGCAGGTGGTGGTAACCGGGCAGTATGAGCCGCAGTCGGTACGGAAGTCGGTGTACCAAATGCGCACCATTAGTAGCGAGCAAATTAAAATGCGGGGAGCAACCGATGTGCAGGGGGTGCTGAACAACGAGTTGGGCATTCGATTTGATCAGGATCTGGCGCTGGGAAGCTCCAACCTGAGCCTGCAGGGAATTTCTGGCCAAAACGTGAAGGTGCTGCTGGATGGCGCGCCTCTGGTTGGCCGTGGCGGAACTTCCAATGAAATCAACATAAATCAGCTTGATGTTAACAACATAGAACGCATCGAAATTGTGGAGGGACCGATGTCGGTAGTGTACGGTGCCGATGCACTGGCAGGCGTGATCAACATCATCTCGAAAAAGCCGCAGGGAGAGCAGCTCACCCTACAGGCACGGCTGCACGAGGAGACCATTAGCAAAGAATATGGCGCCGGGCGGGGTATTCATAACCAAAGCGCGAGAGTAACCTGGCAACGCAGCGGCTGGCAAGTGGCAGGCGGGTTTTCGCACAATCAGTTTTCGGGTTTAAAAGAGAACCAGGAGGGGCGGGGACTGGAGTGGGCATGGCACCCGAAAGAGCAATGGCTCGGCGATGTGGCGGCAGGTTACAGATCGGCTAAAGTGCACGCGTGGTACCGCCTGAACCTGCTCGATGAGACCATTAACAGCCTGGGCACTTTTGTGAACGGAAAAGCCACCGACAAAAATTTTCTGAGCAAACGCATAATGCACCAGGCGCAGGCCGATTGGCAGATTTCAGATAAAATCAACATGACTAGCGTTGCCTCCTACACCGACTTTGGCCGCAGAACCCAGGGCGTGGAGGTGGAAGAAGAAACTGGGCGCGAAACGCTTTCGCTGGCTGCCGGCGCACAGGATCATACCCGTTTTGAAGGGGCCTCGTTTCGTGGTACAGTGCACTACAAGCTTTCTCCTGTGGTGGCCCTTCAGCCCGGCCTTGACCTGAACCTCGAAAAGGGGAGCGGAGAGAGATTAGCGGGATCGGCTGGCATAAACGATTATGCAGTTTTTTTTTCGGCTGAGCTAAAGCCGAAGCCGCGAATTAATATCCGGCCCGGGCTGCGGCTGGTGCATAATTCTGCGTATGAGGCGCCTCCTGTAATTCCATCGCTCCATGCCAAGGTGAGCCTAACGGAGAAGCTGGATTTACGGCTGGCTTACGGTCGCGGGTTCCGGGCGCCGTCGCTACGCGAGCTGTACTTCAACTTTCATGACGCAAGCCATAACATTGTGGGAAATACTAATCTGCAGGCAGAGCTTTCGCACAGCTTCAATGGCTCACTGGCATGGCAGGTATGGGAGGCAGAGCAGATGCAGGTTTTATCTACGTTGGGCGGCTTTTATAACCACCTCGAGCACCTGATCACAACCGGGCAGGATGAGCGCAACCCCACACACTACACCTATATCAATATAGAAAAATATAAAACCACGGGCGTATCGCTCCAGAACACGCTACGGCTGCACGATCTCGAAGCCACAGTGGGAGCCTCGTATATTGGGCGCTACAACCAACTTTATGAGCAGCAGCAGGGTCTGGAGCTGTTTACATGGTATCCCGAAGTAAACCTGAATGCCACCTACACCTTTACCAAGGCAGGTGCCAGCCTAGGCTTTTTCTACAAATATACCGGTGCTTTGCCAACCTATGTGCTCGGATCAGATGCTGTTTACCTGGCACAGATAAATGGTTATTCCTGGGCCGATATAACTGCTACGAAATCGCTGGGTAAGCTCCTGACCCTGCAAACCGGTGTAAAAAACCTGTTGAATGTAAAGCAGGTTAGCAGTTCTGAAATAGCAAGTGGTGGTGCCCACAGCACCGGAGGAAACCACCCTATGGGGTATGGCCGCTCCTTCTTTTTGGGGCTCAGTTTCCGGTTCGCTAAATAATTATTTGCTTTTAGCGCACAGCCTGGCCGACCCTTGTGCGGCAAAGGTCCCAGCGCCTCTGCTGTTAATTGTTATTTGTTTAGGGGATAAGATTATGACTAGCTGGCTCGTGCAAGAACAGGATTAGACCTCGCAGAGCGCGCAGCTACTGCGAGCGTCTTGTGAGCAAAGCAGATGAAGGAAAGCCACTCCAGAGGAAAAGTCTAATATCTAAAGTCTAGTATCTAATATCTTGAAATAGCCTCCGGAAGGGCTTTTTCATTAGTGGAATTCCATGGCATCGCATCAGGCTTTTGCTGGAAGTCAACGGTTGTTTTCCTCGCGTAAACAGCGGCTCACCCCATCGAAATTGAATTCACCTTTTATATAAATGAGTAGCAGTTGTGTGCCGTGATTCGTGTGTCGTTTCTCTCAAGGTGATGCCATTTTTGATTCCGATAAGTTAAAACGCAGCTCTAACTTCAAATTAACCCATTACCATTCTATAACCAATATTTTTATGAAAAGAAGATTATATAGTTTCCTTGTTCTAGGTTTTCTGACAACGCTAAGTGCCTGTAAAGACGAAGACCCGCCGCTGCCGGACAACCTGTTGCAGTTCGAAGCTCCAGCAATAGGCTTTGAGGCACAGGCAGGTGAGGTGGAGGTGAAGGTGCTCCTGAGTCGGGCTGCAGATGCTGCCGTGCCTATTACACTGGCCTTGCAAAGCAGCGGCTTAACCTACGGCACTGAATTCACCACCGATCCGGCCGCTTCTAATGGCTCCATTTCCCTTACAGTGCCGGCCGGGAGCTCTGAGGCGGTGCTGAAGGTGAAGAAAGTAGCCGGTGTACTGTTGTTAGACGGAGACGAAGAAATTACTTTTACTGTTTCGGCTGCCAGTCCGGCTGTGGTGCTGAGCGGTAACACCACTACTACCCTCCGCTTTTCCGAAATACTTTCAGAAAGTGCTGCTATGGTGCTGAATGGGGGAGGTGCTGCTTTTACAAATAAAGTGTTCATCGACCTAAGTGCCAATCGGCAAACGGCAATTGCCCGTACTGCCTGGGATCTTGCATTTTACTCCGGCAACGAATTCAGGGTAGTGTTGAATAACGAGACAGGCGCTTTGGCTGTGGCCTTAGATAAAACCGACCTGAACCAGGTAACAGCGCAGGATACCGTGGCACTGGTGGCAAAATTAACCTTAGACACTTACTCTCCGGAAGCCATGCAATATATAGATGATGTGGAGGGCGACCTCACTAAGACAGCGATAGCTTCCGTAGCTACCACGGATTCTGAAAACAAGGTGTACATCGTAAACCGGGGTACTAAAGGAGCAACTGCCCGGGGCTGGCAAAAAATACGGGTGTTGCGCAGCAGCAACGGCTATAAGCTGCAGTATGCCGATATAAAAGCCACCACCTATAAAGAACTCACCATCACAAAAGACAGCAACCTGAACTTCAGCTATGTGTCGTTTGCAACTGGAGCCGTGGCAGTAGAGCCTGCCAAAGACCGCTGGGATATCGCTTGGACCGCCTACACCTATAAATTGGGCCCTATTCCTTATTATTTCCAGGATATGGTGCTGCTAAACCACCTGGGAGGGGCCAGTGTGGCAAAAGTGCAGACCAGCATGGTGAGCTACGAAGCATTCGGCGAAGCCAATCTTTCTGCGCTTGAGTTCCAAACTAACAAGCTGGCCATTGGCTCCGACTGGCGGTTTACTACGGGTGCAGGAGCCCCTAATGTGCACACCGATCGTTTTTATGTAGTAAAAGATGCCGACGGAAATATTTACAAACTCCGGTTTACTTCCATGGCACAAAACGGAGAGCGAGGAAAACCGCAGATCGAGTATAGGCTGGTGAAGAAGGCAAGCTAGAGATAGTAAATACTCAGTTTGTTTGTTATGTTAAGTTAATGCTACGTCCAGTAAAGCTGCCTGAGGTAAGGCAGCTGCAGAAAATCAGATCCGGCGAGGGCAGTTCAGGGAAAGACAACTTGCCTGTGCGACCAAGCCTGAGCCTTTTCGGAAAACAAGGCTTTCGTTTTTTTCCAGACGGAGCCAAATAGCTCCGATTGCCGGTAGGCATTTAAATGTGCCTCAGACTCCCAGAGGCTGTAAGTACTGTATACATTGGGTTGGTGCAGGTCCTGTAGAAGCTCCAAACGCTGGCAGCCCTCAAAGGCCTGGATTTTGTCTTTGGATTCCCTGAAAATCTCCAGGAAAACAGCGGTTTCTTCTTCCCGAAAAGCCATTCTGACAATGCGTATCAGCATTTCCTAATTTTGAGTTTTTATTGAGTGATTGAGAGAATATTTTGTCTGAAACTTTGTACAGGGTTCAAATCCTAAGAATGATATAATTTTAGAGCCTCCGCCTTTGGAATATCTTTTGTTTTCAGAATCTAAAATCTAACATCCTAATAAAGGATAACTTTGTTGGGCCTTCCTGCTCTTGCCGCACGCCAATGCTTAAGACCAGAATCATTCGCTCAATCACTCACTCATTCTAAATTATCACCCTCCCGGGTAAAAGCGAACATCTATTTTGGAGTCGAAGCCGAGACGCAGGACCTGAGAGGCGTTGCCTTTGTTAATGCCGATGCAAAGCTGGTCGAGGCTGTTATAAATGCAGCAGGTATCCCCATCGTCGGCCTGGTTATAATTGCCTAATATTTTGGCAATCGTTTCTCTCCCAAAATGGATGGTATAGGTGCGGCCGTGCGAGATAGTTTCGATGGACTCGCGGGTGATGTTCGTAACCAAATTTCCGAATTGGTCTACGTGTATAACATGGCCTGTAATGGAGTGGTCGTTGAGGCGGAGCTGCCGGTTTAGCAGGTGCCTGAAATTGTACGTGGCTTCACCCAAAATGTCGATGTCGCCTCCCTTGGCAAGGAAAACAGCCGCTGGAGCCAGTAGTTCTTTAGCCGGAAAAGAATAAATATTGCCATGCGTTGCAATTTCTACCACTTTATCAGGCTTATCATCGGTGAGCAGCGACAGCAAACCATTATCTGCCATCACAAAATAATGCTCTTTGTAAAGGGCAGCATGATATTGTACCTGCTTAGAGCCATGTGTGTCTAAACCTACTAAATGAACCGTTCCGGGCGGGAATTCGTGAAAGACAGAACCTAAAACATACTCGGCCTGCGGTATATTAAACGGCTCCACGGCATGAGAAATGTCCACGATGTGAGCCTTGGCATCGTGCGTCAGAATTCTGGCCTTTACAGCTGCCACGTAGTGGTCGGCGTATCCAAAATCGGAGGTAAACGTAATTACAGCCATATCACGAACTATAATTTCAGGATTATTGTATTCTATATGTGACAAATTTATTTAAATTAAGCAAAAAATTACCATCGAACTATTTATAAGAGGAAGCATTTGGTAGAGAAAGTTATAACGCTGGAGAACATCTCCCTTGTAGACTTCTTGGGGACAGGAAATCAGAACATAAAACAACTTGCCGCTGCATTCCCAAGCAGCAAGATTATTTCGAGAGGAAACGAGATCAAGATTCAGGGTCAAACGCCCGAGATCATTAAAATCCACGAAATCCTTTCTTCTCTTATCGACCATTATCATAAGTTTGGTAAGGTTACGGAAAATAGTGTAAACAGATACCTTTCTACAGATCCTTTGTTGGATGATGAAGAAATAATCACGGCGCCAGACGTAATCGTGTACGGTGTAAAGGGCGGTATGATTAAAGCCAAAACCGCGAACCAGCAAAAGTTGGTAGACACCGTAGCCAAAAACGATCTGGTTTTTGCTCTTGGACCTGCTGGTACTGGTAAAACCTATATTTCGGTTGCCATGGCGGTGCGGGCTTTGAAGAACAAGGAAGTCCGAAAAATCATTATTTCCAGACCAGTGGTAGAGGCAGGGGAGAGCCTGGGCTTTTTGCCAGGCGATATGAAGGATAAGGTAGACCCTTACCTGCGCCCTATCTACGACGCACTGGAAGACATGATACCGGTCGAAAAGCTAAAGTATTACCAGGAAAATAAAATTATTGAGATCGCGCCGTTGGCTTACATGCGCGGGCGTACGCTCAACAACGCATTTGTGCTGCTCGACGAGGCGCAGAACACTACCCCGGCGCAGATCAAGATGTTCCTGACGCGGATGGGGCCGAGCGCCAAAGTACTTGTAAACGGCGACCGTTCTCAGATCGACTTGCCGCGCAACCAACGTTCTGGCCTGATGGAGGCCCTGCACATTCTCCGCGATATTAAAGGCATCGGCTTTGTAGAGATGACGGCAGAAGATGTAGTGCGACACAGACTGGTAAGAGACATCGTGAATGCCTACACCAAACTGGATGAGGACCGCCGTGCCGCCAAAGACGAAGCTACGGCAGAGGTTGGCGGGCAAAGCAGGGAAAGCGACCGCCGCAGGAACTTTGAACCAGTTTTAAAGGACTAAGTGTTTGACAAAATGAACTGCCACTGGTTTACAAGCTATGGTAATCTTATAAATTTGAATTTGTGCAAAAGAGCTCCTGTCAGCAGGAGCTCTTTTTGCGTAATAAGGGCCAAGGTGGTAAACACGAGATATGCCTCCGGAAGGATGATTTTATTTAAATAATTCAGGTGAAGAAGAAACCCGAAATACGGTAACTTTGTGCAAACAACATGGCCAGAGCCTATTTGTAGAAAAAAACGAGCCAGCCTCTGAAGCAGGCACTAGTAAACACAAGACTTATATAATCGTATTTTATCCAATATTAAAGCAAGAGTAAAAGTAGCATGCAGCACGAAAGAGAGGTAGAAGCTCCGGAGGATGTGATTGAGATCATCCGGATAGAAAGAGAAACAGAAAAGCAGTTGGCACTGCAGGTACGGCGAGAGGTGTTTGTACAGGAGCAGGGGGTGCCAGCCGATGCGGAATACGATGTACACGATAGTACTGCTACTCATTACCTGGCGCGCTATGCAGGGGCACCCGTAGGAGCAGCCCGTTGGCGCGAAACAGCAAACGGCATAAAGCTGGAACGTTTTGCGGTTCTGAAAAGCCACCGAAACCAACTGATAGGGGAGAAGTTGCTGGCGACAGTTCTGGAAGATGTGCAGGAGCAGCATCCTGGCAAAAAGATTTACCTGCACGCACAGTTGCCGGCTTTTAAGTTCTACAGTCGCCACAGCTTTGAAGCGGAAGGAGAAAAGTTCAGCGAGTGCGATATAGAGCACTACAAAATGTACTATATAGGCTGATGCAGCTGCCTTGGGCACCATACCCGTTTTTGCGCATCACGCTATGTTTTATAGCAGGCATTTTATTGTACATAATTTCAGGCAGGGAGTTTCGGCATAGCCAGGAGCTCCTTGCTTTTTTTATGGTGGCTTTTGGAGCGGCTTATCTGGTTAGCAGGAACCGTAAAAGTGCAAGGGCTACGGCTGTGGCTGGCACTCTGGGCCTGCTTTGCTTTATGGCTGGTGGTGCATGGCTCGCAGATTGGCATCATGAGGGGCGGCAAGACGCTCACCTGCTGCAGCTACGGCAAGCTCCTGCAGCCTATGTAGGCACCGTAAGCGATTTTGTGGCCCAGAAGCCGGGGTATCAGAATACGGTGCTGCGGGTGGAGCAGGTGCAGGTAAACGGAGAGTGGTGGCAGGTTAAAGGAAACGTACAAATTTCGGTGCCGCACGATTCGGGAAAAAACTATGAAGTAAGCTACGGCGACAGGCTTTTGATACGTGGCGCTCCACAAACGGTGCCTCCTCCTGCCAACCCTAATCAATTTGATTACCGGAAGTACCTGGCCAATAAAAACATTTACCACCGGCACTCGCTGCGGTTAAACCAATTTATTAAAATTGGTGAGGCTCCTCCTAATTACTTAAAATTCTACAGCATACAGCTTCGTCGTAAGCTGGACGGGCTGCTGCGGGCTGCCATACCCGAACGGCGGGAATATGGCATAGCGTCGGCCCTGGTACTCGGGGTGAAAGATGACCTGGACAATGCCATTCGCACTGCCTACGCCAGCACCGGCACCATGCACGTGCTGGCGGTGTCGGGCTTGCATGTGGGCATGATTTACTTGCTGCTCTCGTGGGTATTTGGCAGATTCAGAAGAACCGGCAGGCAACGCACAGTGGGGGCTGCAGCTATCATCGCCATACTGGTGCTGTATGCTTTCCTGACTGGTCTTTCGCCTTCGGTGCAGCGGGCCGTGCTGATGTTTTCGTTGGTAACGCTGGCGCAGGCGATGCAGCAAAAAACGAACAGTTACAATACGTTGGCCATCGCCGCTTTCACGCTGTTGTTCCTGAACCCCTATAACTTGCTGGAAGTAGGCTTTCAGTTGTCTTTTCTGGCAGTTCTGGGAATTGTGTACATACAGCCGAAGCTGTTCAAGCTGCTCGATTTTGACGCAATGCAGGCAAGTGCTGCCCCTCTGAACTGGAAAACCTTTAAGGAATCACCTGCTCAATTTGTTAAAAGTGCCATGTTACATCTGCCGGAAAAACTGTGGCAACTGCTTACACTTTCTGTGGCGGCGCAAGTGGCTACTTTTCCGCTGGGGCTGCTGTACTTTCATCAGTTTCCGAGTTATTTCTGGCTGGCGAACCTGTTGGTGGTGCCACTGGCGATGCTGGTGCTATATGTAGGAGTGGCAGCACTGGCTTTGTGCTGGGTGCCGATGGTGGGTTGGGCCTTGTTCAGGTTGCACTACGGCCTGATCTGGTGCATGAACGAGTTTAACCTATGGGTGGGGCAGTTGCCACATGCTATTATACAAGGGGTGGATGTGAGTGTGCTGCAGACCTGGTTGTTGTTTGGGTTACTCCTGCTGTTGCTGCTTTTTCTGGCGTACAGGCAATTGCGCTACCTTGCTTTGGCAGTAGGAGTGGTCGGCCTGCTTAGCTACCAGCAACTGCAGGAAACGGTGCAGCAAAGCAGGCAACATCGGTTTACGGTTTACAGCTTGCGCGGCACTACAGCCTTTTCACATGTAAAAGGGAGGGAGGCAACCGTAGTAGCTAGTTCGGCACTTGATCCTGCCGCCACAGACTTTACTTTTCATGTGCAGCCGCATCTATGGCAACAAGGTGTCCGGCAACCACAGTTCGTTCGGTTACACGCACCTGCTCCGACTGCTGCCTACGCCATGTTACCCGATAGCAACAGCGTGTACCATTGGGCTGGCCTGCGCGTGCTGCTCCTTTCGCGGCCGCTTCAGGTAAAGTCCCTGGAGCCTTTGCAGCCCGATTATGTGCTCCTCTGTAAGAATGCCCGCGTGGTGCCGGAAGACCTGCAGCAAATCAGTTTTCGGAAGCTTATACTGGATACTTCGAACAGCCCCTGGTACCTGGAGCGGCTAAAACCGCAGCTGCTAGCCCTTGGTATTCCATTTCATGATGTGGCAGAACTGGGAGCCTTTGTGGCGGAGGTAGAGTAACTTTGATTGGCCCAAGCAAGAAACTCTTTAGCCTGAAAGCGCTTTCCAGCCTCTGGAAGGGTATTTTCATTAGCAGAATTTGTTTGTTGCTTGTTAGTTGCTGATTGTTAAATAACCCAATTGTTAAATGGATGGTTCTTGTAAGGCCTCGCAGCTCCTGCGAGTGTCTGGTAGAAACTGAAAAATCTAACATCTAAAGTCTAGTATCTAAAATTTTAGAAAAGCTTCCGGAAGGGGTTTTTCATTAGAATAATTGCCTTGTTGGTTATTCCTGATTCAATGCCTTACCTTTGTAATTATAAAAGTAGTATGTACCATGAGCAACATGACCCCCTTAAGCGACTTGGGCGAATTTGGATTAATCAAATTGATTAAAGATAAAATCACCCTTCAACAAGAATCTACTATAAAAGGCATTGGCGACGATGCCGCTGTACTGGAACCAACTGAAAAACAGCTGGTTGTTTCGAGCGATATGCTACTGGAGGGAGTGCATTTCGACCTAACGTTCTGCCCGCTGAAACACCTTGGTTACAAGGCAGTGGCCGTAAACGTGTCTGACATTGCTGCTATGAACGCCAAGCCAACCCAAATTACGGTAAATATTGCCTTGGGTGCCAAGTTTACAGTAGAGGCAGTGGAGGAGCTTTACGAAGGTATTCGGCTGGCCTGCGAAAATTATAAGGTAGACCTGGTTGGCGGCGACACTACCTCCTCCAGAACAGGCCTTGTCATAAGCGTGACCGCCATAGGAGAGGTAGCCAAAGGCGAGGCGGTGCTGCGGAGTGGCGCCAAAGAAAACGACCTGATTTGTGTTACCGGAGATTTGGGTGCCGCTTATCTGGGGCTTCAGATACTGGAGCGGGAGAAGCAGGCGTTTCTGGCAGACCCCGACATGCAACCGGAGCTTGAAGACAAGCAATATATTATTGGACGGCAGTTGCGCCCCGAAGCCCGCATGGACGTGATCTATGACCTGAAAGAGCGTGGTATCAAGCCCACTGCTATGATTGATGTATCAGATGGGCTGGCCTCTGAACTCTTCCATATTTGCGCGCAGTCTGGGGTAGGGGCCACTATTTACAAAGATAACCTACCTGTAGATGAGCAGGCTTTAGAAGCAGCCATGGAGTTTAAGTTGGACCCGATTACCTGCATTCTGAATGGAGGAGAAGACTACGAATTGCTCTTCACGGTGCCGCTCTCCGACTACGATAAAGTAAAGAACCACCCTGATATTACCATTATCGGAAAAATAACAGATAAAGGCGAAGGCATCAACCTGGCAAATAAGCATGGTCAATCGTTTCCGTTGCAGGCCCAGGGCTGGAAACACTTTTAGGGGCTTTCAGCCCCAATTCAAAATTAGAAATTCAAAATTAGAAATTTTTGGTACGAGTTTAAGATTGCCCTCTGGCAGAAACTAGTTCTATAGTTGATTTACTGAGGCTGTTTACCAGCTTTACATTACTTTCAGTATGAAATCAGCTACGCTCCATTCCTCATTTTGAATTTCTAATTTTGAATTTTGAATTTGGGCGCAGCCCTTAGCGGTACTGGCACAGGTAAGCGGTTGGTGCGGCTGCCTGCACTTTAAAAGAGGCATTGGCCGGCACTTCGAAATGCTGGCCCGGACCAAAGGACTGCCACTCCTGCTCACCTGGCAGCAGTGCTTTTAATTCGCCTTCGATGATGTGCATAATTTCGTGCTCCGAAGTGCCAAACTCATACTCTCCCTCGTTTATTACGCCTACAGAAGATCGGCCAGCAGCAGTTTGATAGCCAAGCGATTTAACAGCGCCATCAAAATATTCATTTACCTTAATCATAGTACCTTATTGGTTAGGTGGGTTGAAGGCTCTAAGTAAGGATATTTCAGGCAAACTCTCCAAACATTTTTCAGCAGCTTACAACTTTACGCGCTGCCTGGTTCTGGCTGATTGGTAAATGGCTTCCACAATCCGGATATCGCGAAGGCCTTCTTCGCCGGGTACCAACATGGGCTTGTTTTGCATAATAGAAAGGGCATCGTCATCCATTTGCTTAGCCTGCTGCCATGGCACCTGGTAGGTATGGGCTATTTCACCAAGCGGACTACTGCCTCTAATGCCTCCGTAACTTTGGAAAGGCTCCATATTTATGTGGCCTTTCTGGCAAGTGATGTTCAGGTAATTCAGGCTTTCGCCAAAACTGGTTTTAATATTGGCTAGTATGCCGCCCGGAAACTCCAGGATAGCTGTTGTCGTTTCGTCGAGGCCATCTTTATATATTTCGGGCCTTGTAGTAGAGGTTTCGGCAGATACAACGGCAATGGGTTCCATGTTGGTGCCTAAGCGCGCACCCTGAATAGAGTAAACACCCATATCGTAAAGAGCCCCGCCGCCCATTTCTTTCTTTTGCTTCCAATGGTTGGTGCGGTTGTCGCGGTAGCCGGCGCCGCAAGTCAGCTGCTGCACATTGCCCAGGAGCTTGTTTTTAATAATGCGCTGAAACTCCTGTGTGTTTGGCTCGTGCTGCATGCGGTAACCAATGGCAAGAGAGCGCTTGTTCTGGCTGCAGGCATCTATCATAGCTTTGCATTCCTCGGCAGTCATGGCCATCGGTTTTTCGCACCAGGCATGTTTTCCGGCATTGGCGGCTCTCACAACATACTCTTTGTGCATAGAGGGCGGCAGCACCACATACACAACATCTATGTCGGGGTTGTTGGCAATCTCATCGAAGTTGTCGTAGTTGTAAATGTTCTTGTCCGGCAGGTTATGCTTTTTTTTCCAGGCTTCGGCTTTGGCTGGTGTGCCTGTTACAATGCCGGCTAAGTAGCAATGTTTTGTTTGCTGCAGCGCCGGGGCCAGCAAATCGGTGCTGTAATGGCCCAGACCAACCAGCGCCACGCCCAGGCGGGTTTTCTGTTGCCGCGTGGCCGCCAAAAGAATATTGGGGGAGAACAGGACAGCAGCTCCTCCCATTGCCAGACTTTTAAGGATGTTTCTGCGCGAAAAATTGGTCATAGCTCCAGCATTTAAAAAATGATTATATGAGTTAACTTCCTGCTTATACTAGCAAAAAACTTTTTCTGTTCTATAGCAGGAGTAGATGCCTACGCTGCAGGTAGCGTAGCTGCTTATAAAGAAGAAAATGAAGACTACCTTTCTTCCTGCTTCGCCTGGTATTTAACCTTTAATTGAATAGTCTATCTGGCAGGCGGAAAAGCCGAAACTTATCCAGTAAACCAACTGATTGGTAAGCGAAAATCGGCATAACCATTCATCAGGCCTGCACTGGCAGCTTCACCTCTGCAAGCGCATTTATAATCTGCTCAGCCACTTCGTGTTCGTGCTTGCTTCGAACTGTATCTTCGTTGATAACAAAGGCAGGAGCCGCAGGGTCGGCATCTATAGAATATTCTCCTCCGTCGCCCTTAAGAGGTGTTGTGGTAGCCAGGCCAGCCTCTTGTAGTAGTTGCATGGCCCGGTAATTCAAAGCAGTATATATCCAGACCTCTGCCTCGCCTCTCGACCTGAGTTTTTCGGAGCTTTTTGTTTGCGACTCCGCTTTTATCATTTCCGGATCCAGGTCATTTACATCGCAAATCTGCAGAAAAATTGCCTGTGCTCTATCTTTTTGATCTTCCATGCTTGTATAGTTTTTTTCATGCATACGGTCAGTTTAAAACAAAGTAATAGCGTGCTACCTTATTATGTTGTTTATGAATTCACAGTAAATGCTGCAGACAGTAAAGTTACCCTCACCTGTACTAAAAAACTTAATATGGTAATGTGTGAAGGACCAAGGCGTGAACTTGTGTGTAGAACTCTAACCTTATTGGATGCCTGCTAAAGTAAAAAAAGTTCTTTATCCGAAATAGTTTATTAAGTAGTTGATTATGTGGTTTATACTTGTGTGGCCTGTTAAATACTTTATATGGTATTCTTACTATTATGCTATCGGCAGGAGCTGTGCTTTGTACTTATAATTGATTATGGCACGCGGATTGTGATTATTGCCCCTATATAGCAAATAAGTTTTTCAACTTAATCGACAATGTTATGAAAAAGGCCACTTTAATAGGGAGTATGATGCTGATGGTAGCCATCGTATTTACCGGTACTGTACAGGCTCAGGAAAAGAAGAAATGGAGCCCACAGGCAAAAGGTGCTGTGATAGGTGCCGGTACCGGTGCTGCAGCAGGTGCCGTTATACATAAAAGAAACAGAGTAGTTGGCGGTGTGGTAGGTGGAGTAGTTGGTGGAGGCACCGGTTACGCGATTGGCAAGCACATCGATAACAAAAATAAAGAAAGAGAGGCGGAAGAAGCCCGAATAGCGGCCGCAAACCGAGCTGCAGCCGAACGTGCCGCCGCTGATAGAGCCGCCATGGCCAGAAGGTCGGAGCCAACCAGAACTGTCGCAGCTGCCAAACCCGCTGCTCCTGCAAAAGCAGTTCCGGTGAGCAGGGCGTATGCACCCGAGCAGGGAGAGTTTGCTGTATCTAATTTTACTTCGGTATATGATGCAGACGGAAATACAGTGCCCAATATGCTGAGCTCGGCTTATTTACCTAACAACACCTTTGGAGATTATTCAAAGCCATACGCTAATTCTGAATACAGAAGGAAAAGCTGGTAATAATGGGTACTACTATTGTCCCAAACCCAGGCTCCTTTGCCTGGGTTTTCTACTTTAAAATCTGACCAACTTCGATTTTAATCCGCTTGAGCATATAAAAGGTATGTTCGAAGTCTTTTAGGAGTGAATAGTTTAAAAAAAGCAATCTCATGAAATCATATATCTATAGTTTCGTTTTAGTAATTGTTTTTGTCTCTTGTGCAGGCAAAGACGAAGCGGTGAATGTGCAGGCACTTAATCAGCAGTTCATCAGTGCCTGGAACAGCAAAGACGTATCTGGCCTGGAGGCCATGCTGGCCGAAGATGTTCATTTTTTACAGGGCGAGGTGCATTACCGGGGCAAAGCCGAGGTAGCTCAAAAATGGGTTCGGGAGACTACCGGTACCATTGCCGATTTAAAGACTAATGTGGTAAGCTCCGGCGCTGATAGCCAGACGGCCTACGAAGGCGGAACCTACTCCGTAGATGTACTTCCTGCCGGACCAGACCAGCCTTACGGCATCGGGGAAGGAAATTTCATTTTGCTCTGGAAAAAAGAAACCGACGGGGCCTGGAAATTAAGTTATGCCCAATTGGAGGGGCTGCCGGTACAGGTGAAAAACCGGTAACAGTTTTATACTAAATCCAGCTAAAAGCAAGAAGGCCAACATTTTGTTGGCCTTCTTGCTTTTAGCTGGATTTATGGTTTAACGAGGCGTTGCCACGTTTCGTTTATCTTGTTGCCGGTGCTGCTGAGGCCACTGTGGTGCCAGTCGCCGTTTTTCAGCTCGAAATCGAAGGAAAGTTGCTGACCAACACGGCTGGAGTCGCGTGAAAAGAATTCGATGTTTTCGGTGTACTTGCCGTTGGTGGTGGTATAGGTTCCTCCGCCGGTGCCAAAGAACCCTGCTGTTTCAGAGTTAAAGGCGATCCATTGGAAACGGTTGCCTGCCAGCACTTTTATGGTTCTGCGGGGGCCGGGGGTAATGGTGCTCATTTCGCCCACTTTGGTTTCGCGTGCGCTTATGCGCCAGGCTCCTGTTAGCTGGCCCTGCTGGCCGCTTGCGGCCATTTTCTCCCAGGTGGCGGCTGTGCCAGTAGTCGTTTTTTGCTGCAGGTTATTTTGCTTTAGACTGTAGGTACTCGTTACGCTGGTGCCAACCAGTGTAGAGTCCAATGTATGGAAATCATATGTTTCTGTTAGCTTACCGTTTGAAGTGGAGTAGCTGCCGCCATAGGTGCCCAGAAACTTTTTCTGCTCCTTGTCAAACACAGCCACCGAGAAAAATCCGTCGGCCACTAGCTTTATTACAGTTTCTCCGGCTGCCGTCTTGACATTGGCATCAGCTCCTTTGCTCAGGCGCCAGGCTCCTTCTAAGGCAGTGGCTTGTTTTGGCTGTTGAGCATGTGTTGGTGCTTTCCGCTCCATAAGCTCCGTCTCAGGCATGGTAAAGCCCATGAGCAGTACCACACCAAGGCACAGCATCTTTTTTCCAGGAAATAGTTTTTGCATCATCATATGGCTAGAGGTTTTTATTTGACAAATAGGCAAAACACTATACTAAAATCCGGTTTCCAGGCGTACTGAAGGTGGTAAGCCTCGGTAGATTTTGTCCAACATGTAAATTCATCAGGTCATCAAAGCAAAAAGCCAGCTACAAGTGAACCTTCGTGTAGAAACGCAAACTGGTTTAACAGGTTGAGTCCTGCCATTTAGTATCAGGTTTTTATTGTGCTTCATGTGGCGGCTATGCATGTATCAGAATAAAATTCTTCTAATGAAAAAGACCTTCCAGAGCATTTAACAGGCTGTTTCGTTTCAGGCTGATTTAGGTATATGTATGGCTACAAACCAGGTAAGTCAGCTCTATGCAGCAGGTAAAAAACGCGCTGGTTAACTTTACTGAACTTGTGATTATTATTATCAATTGTTAATATTATATATTGTCGCGGTAAAGCGCTAATTTGCCGCTTTATCTGACGAGCCAGAATAAAAGCCTTTAATGATTCCTCAATTAAATAAGTTAAATAAACTAAAACTGTTTACGATAATCCTATGAAAAAGACATTGATGTATGCTGTTGTGGCGGCTGTATGCTTCTCCTGCTCAAACCAAACAGAAAACCAGGAGGCTCAGGCAACACAGAATGCGGAAGCAACAGAAGCCCTGAATCCTACACTTACCAAGATTTGGGAAACCGACAGTATCATGACAACGTCTGAGTCGACACTATACGACAAAGCCTCTAACCTCATTTATGTAAGCAACATCAGCGGAAACTCTTCGGAGAAAAACGGGAAAGGCTTTATTGCGACCATGAAGCCTGATGGCTCCATTAGTGAATTAAACTGGCTGACCGGCCTCAATGCCCCTAAAGGCATGGCCCTGCTAAACGGAAAGCTCTACGTAACAGACATAGATGAGCTTGTGGAGATTGATGTTGCCAGCAAGAAGGTTAGTAACCGGTACCCGGTGCAGGATGCGGTATTCCTGAACGATGCGGCTACTAATGGCCGAAGTATTTACTTCTCAGATTCCAGAACAGGAAGAGTGCACGCGCTCGAAAATGGTGCTGTTACACTCATAGCAGAAGGCCTGGAGAATATTAACGGACTTGCCTTTAACGAGGAGGGGCAGCTTTATCTGCTCGATGGCGCAGGTTTACACCGTTACATCATGGCCGACAAAAACACCGAGCCTGTGAATGAAGTAGTAAAAGGGGGTGATGGTTTGGTTATTCTGAACGACAGTACCTTTATTGCCAGCCGCTGGGATGGTGAGATCTATTTTATCAGTAATGGAAAAGAGCACCTCATGCTCGATACAAAAAGCGAAGGTGCCAACACCGCCGATATTGACTATATTGAGGCAGAAAACCTGGTACTGGTGCCCACTTTTCGAAACAACAGGGTAGTAGCCTATAAATTGAGCTACTAGCTGAGCAGATACTTTCCATGCGGTGCTGCAGGTGGATTGCCTTTATTAGTCAGTAACATATAATGCAAAAAGGCAGGCTAAATAGCCTGCCTTTTTGCATTTAGTGCAACCCTAGAAAAGCTGCTTTACAAAATTATTCAAATGAAAATGCCCTTCCGGAGGTAGTTTAGTCATATTTTTGATAAGGGTGCGAAAGCTAGTTCGTTAAGCGAAAGGGCTGTGGCTGCGCGGAATTTCCAGCACCTCTTGCCATTTACCTGATTCAGCAAATTCTTTTATCACAAGGTTTCTTTTTGTAAGTAGGCGGGCCATGTACCGCTCCAGAAATAGTTTATCGGCTAGTGATCCCAACAAGCCGAGCGGAGAGGTGTAGTCAAAGATATCGGTGATGCGGGTGCTGTCGCCAACTGCCTCGAACAGGTGCTGATGCCTGAAATTTTCAAAAATTCCCTGCACCATTTCGTCTGCAAAGTAGTAGGGCCGGTTATAGGCCGTGATTTTACTGGTAAGGGTTTGCCAGATGCCAAAGTGCCTTGCCCGCCAGGTAACGGTTTCGTTTAACTCAATCTGCCCGGCAACAAGGCCTGCAATAGCTCGCTCTCCTGTGTGCTGTGTCGAAATTTTGTGCAGGTCTATGCTCCTCGAAAGGTCGAAGCAGCGGGCTAGAGGAGCATGTACAATAAATTGTTGGGTAATGATAGGCATGCGCAAATTTAGTACAGAAACCACAACGCCGGTGCCAGCGCAATAGCCTGCGCAAATATAAGGTATAAACTTTTAAATCTGGCAGGCAGGTCCTATGGTCAGAATAGCAGCTAATTCCTACTTTTTAATTGCTGTGTTATAAAAAATGAAGAATATTTGTTTGAACTCATTGTTTGCTAATAAAAACATAATTCATATATTCACAAGTTGCTAGCAAATGTTAGTTATAAAAACAGGCTTTAGTCTCGTGGATCATGAAAATAAAAGTACCAATTCTGCCAAGTGTTTTAGTGCTTTTTCTTATGTCAGTTCAAGCTTCGTTTGCGCAGCAAATGGTGGGAGATACGGCTTTTCTTAGTCAGGCCAGGCACCATGCCCTAAGCCGCTACAGACAGGCGGTAGGAGAGCAGGCGCATGTTTTCAACGGCCCGGAATATATTCAACACCACAAGCATTTCTTTAAAGGTCACCCCTTTTTTATAACAGACAGCCTTACGCAGGGCGGTGTGTATTACGATGGTGCCTGGCACTGTCCCCTGCCTTTGCTTTATGATGTGGTAACGGATGAGGTCATCACCGCAAACCAGGGTGCATTGCAGAAGCTGCTCCCCGAGAAGTTGAAAGCGTTCCGTTTGCGTGGACACAGCTTTGTCTATCTGCCAAAAGATAGTCTGGCAGGTTCGTCGTTACAGCCGGGCATTTATGAGCTGCTTTATAACCACGCCACAAAAGTGTATGCCAGGCACTCGAAGCAGGCGCAGGAGTTTGTAGAGAAAGGTCAAATGGCAGGAACTTACGAGCCGGCCACCAAATACTTTATTCTGAAAGAAGGTCGGTACCACCCTGTGAACAGCCAGGGATCTGTGTTAAAGGTTTTTGAGGAAAACAAAAAGCTGCTGAAAAAGCACCTGAACTCCCGGAACCTAAAGTTCGGTAAACAGAAGCAGGAGGCGATTGTAGAGGCAGCAAAATTTTACGACACGCAGTAATTCTCTTTTTGAATTGAAATTATTCTAATGAAAATGGCCTTCCGGAGCCTTTTTTCTGGTCAGGTAGCTAGGTTTACTTCTTCATCACACCTTAATTCTGAAACGCACCTCCCATGATGCTATTAAACCGAGGCATTTTGTCTCTTTTATGCTGCTGCATCTGTTGCCTTACGCCCTGCCTTGCCCAGTCTGGCGAGCCTAAAGCCGTAAGTGGTACCTTCACTAATCTCACATTCGCTGAGTTTGTTCAGAAGGTGGAAGCGAGCACCAGGTACCAGTTTTTTTACCAGCCCGACCTGCTCGATAGCCTGACCATAACGGTACAGGCCACAGATAAACCGCTGGACACGGTGCTGCGGCAGGTATTTCAGAACTCAGAATTTAAGTTTGCGATAGATGCCCAGCAAAATGTGTACATCACCAAGGGGAGGCAAATAGAGCTGAACCTGCCTGCCGGTTTTTTTGAAATACAGCCAGAAAATGTAGAACAGCAACCGGCTATCGCCTCAGGCTTTGTACCCTCCAATGCCAGTAGCAAAAGAAGAGCTACATCAGAGCTAAAACTGCACGAAGTAGGAACAAGGTCGGGCAAAACTTCAGGCAAAGTCACTTTGTCGGGGCACTTGCAGAACTATACAACAGGAGAGCCGGTGGTGGGGGTATCGGTTTACACAGAGTCTCCTATGGTTGGCACTGTGTCTGATACGGATGGCTTTTACTCGCTCAGTTTACCACCAGGGCGGCACCAGCTTCTTATCAAAGGCATGGGCATGCAAAGCACCAGGCGCCAAATCCAGCTTTATAGCGACGGCACCTTGGATATATATCTGGAAGAAGATGCCAGATTATTGCAGGAGGTGTTGGTGGAGGCCGACAAAGATAAGAATGTGTCGAGCCTGCAGATGGGAATGGAGAAGCTGGATATCAGGTCGATAAAACAGGTGCCTACTGCTTTTGGCGAGTCCGATATTTTGCGGGTAGTGCTCACCTTACCCGGTGTAAAATCGGTTGGGGAGGGTAGCACCGGCATGAACGTGCGCGGCGGTTCCACAGATCAGAACCTGATTCTGTTTAATGGCGCCACTGTGTACAATCCATCACACCTGTTTGGTTTCTTTTCAGCCTTCAACCCCGATGTTGTACAGTCGGCGGAGTTGTTTAAAAGCGCTATTCCTGCCCGCTATGGTGGTAGACTTGCCTCGGTGCTTGAAATTAAAACCCGCGAAGGTAATAAGCAGAAGTTTGCCGGAGCAGGTGGCATTGGCTTACTAACCAGCAGACTTACTCTAGAAGGACCAATTGTCTCAGACAGAACCTCTTTTATATTAGGTGGCCGCAGTACATATTCTAACTGGCTGCTCAGGCAGCTGCCGAACGATTCTTTTAGCAACAGTCAGGCTTCTTTTTATGATATTAATGGGTATATCAGCCATAAAATAAATGACAAGAACAGCCTTAGCATTACCGGCTACACGAGCCGCGACGCGTTCAGGCTCAGTGCCGATACCTTGTACCAATTTGCAAATCACAACGCCAGCCTGAAATGGAACCGGACCTTCGACGAAAAACTCTTTGGAGAATTTACGGGCGCTTTCAGCCATTACGGCTATGGCATTACCAGCGACAAAAATCCTGAAAATGCCTTTGAACTAAGTTTTGGCATGAACCAGGCGAACGTGCAAGCCGATTTTTCTTATTTCCCGAATGCAAAGCGATCCATCAACTTTGGCGTCCAATCTACTTTCTACAGCATATCGCCTGGTCGGTTTATGCCAGACAGTCCGGAGTCGCTGGTGGCGCCAGATGAGTTGCAGCAGGAAAAAGCGTTGGAAACGGCTATTTATTTATCTGAAAAATTTGACATAACCCCTCGGCTGTCGGTAGAGGCAGGGCTGCGGTACTCTCTATTTAATGCTATTGGCCCGAGAAAGGTGCTGAACTATGCTGCCAACGCGCCCCGCACAGAAAGCACCGTGCAAGACACAGCCTTTTACTCAGCCGGAGATCCTTTTGCGACCTACCATGGGCCGGAGTACAGGCTATCAGCCAGGTACAGCCTTACCGACAACTCCTCTGTAAAACTGAGCTATAACCGCTTGCGCCAGTACATCCACATGCTCTCTAACACAGTCTCTATGTCGCCTACCGATGTATGGAAACTGAGCGACACCAATATACGGCCGCAGGTAGGGAACCAGGTGGCACTAGGTTATTACCAGAACTTCAGGGCCAACACCCTGGAGCTGTCGGTGGAGGGCTACTACAAAACCATGCGCGATTTCCTGGATTATAAAAGTGGCGCCTCGCTCTTTATGAACCATCATATCGAGACCGATGTGGTAAATGCGCGAGGCAAGGCCTATGGCGCTGAAGTAATGCTGAAAAAGATGTCGGGCAGGCTGAACGGCTGGATCAGCTACACCTATTCCCGCACCCTCATACAGGTGAATAATCCGGAAACAGCCGAAGTTATTAACAATGGTGCGTACTACCCAAGCAATTTCGACAAACCCCACGATTTCACCCTCATCAGCAACTACCAGTTCAGCAAACGTATCAGCACCTCCTTTAACTTTACTTACAGCACCGGCCGCCCCATAACCTTGCCCATTGCCAGGTATAACTACGGTAACAGCCAACGCGTGCTGTACTCCGACCGGAATGCTTACCGCGTGCCCGATTATTACCGCGCCGACATTGCCATTAATTTGGAGGGAAATCACCGCATTCAGAAGCTGGCCCACAGCTCCTGGACCTTAGCCGTTTATAACCTGACGGGGCGCAAAAACCCTTATTCTGTTTTCTTTAAATCAGAGGGTGGCGAGATCAAGGGCTACCAGCTTTCCATTTTTGGTCAGCCTATACCTACACTTACCTATAACTTTAAATTTTAAGGTGCCATGCAAATCGAGTATAACAAGTACCTGCTCTGGTGTTTCTTGCTGCTCCTGAGCAGTTGCATAGATCCTTTTCAGCCGGAAGTAGTAGAGCGGTCGCATAACTACCTGGTAGTAGATGGCTTTATAAACAGCGGAAACGGACCTACTGCTTTCCGCCTGTCCCGCACGCAGAACCTGTCTGAACAGGGAGAGCCAGTTTCAGAAACAGGGGCCACCGTAACAGTAGAAGAAGAGGGAGGAGCTTATTATCGATTAGCAGAAGAGACTGCCGGAACTTATGCTGCTCCTGTTCTGCCCATACAGCCAGACAAGAAATACCGGTTGCACATAAAAACCGGTAACGGAGGCGAGTATGCTTCAGAGTTTGTGCCTGTAACGCCTACGCCAGCTATAGACGAGGTAGCCTGGCAAGTTGAGCGCGATGGGTTATTGATTACCGTTAGCACCTACGATGACCAGAATAACACATTTTATTACCGCTGGGATTTTGAGGAGACCTGGGAATTTACTTCTGTAGAAAAAGCTTTGGTGGAGATAGTAGATGGTCAGGTACGCGATATGGTACCCGAAAGCGAAAACGTGTACACCTGCTGGCGTACGGAGCCTTCTGCCACCATACAAGTAGGCACATCGATAAAAAACAGCAGCGACAGAATAAGCAAACTTCCTTTACTTAAAATTCCGGCGGCATCAGATCGGCTGCGCATTGGCTACAGTATTTTGGTGAAGCAATATGCTCAAACCCGAGAGGCCTACGAGTACTGGGAAAACCTTAGACGCAACACTGAAGATATCGGCAGTTTGTTTGACCCGCTACCTTCTCAGCTCACCGGCAACATCCAGAGCTTGTCTGATTCAGAGGAACTGGTGATTGGGTTTGTTAGTGCCAATTCGGTTACAGAAAAAAGGATGTATGTGAGCCGCCAGGAAATACCTGTGCAATGGGAGCTGCCGCGCCAGTTATGTGTGGCCGAATCTGCCAATGTATCGGTGGCAAATGCGGTGGAGTTTATTCAGAATAACAGGTACTACAGACTTAAAAAGCGCTTGCTGGGAGAGGGTAATGAGCTGTTAGGCTACCAGGCTAAGTTCAGAGGCTGTGTCGACTGCCGCGAATATGGCACCAATGTTAAACCTAGCTTCTGGCCTCATTAAACAAAATTTTTCTTATGATGGTGATCAATCGTTATAAAACGGAAACTCAGCAGTGCGTAAGGCAGCGGGCAATTAATAGACTTGTTAGCCTGTTGGTATTTGTTGTTGTTTGTGCTTCAGGATTTACAGCCTCTGGTCAAGCTGATCCGCTGAAAACGCTGGTAGCTAGTTTTGATACCTACAGACAACAGGCCCTGCAGGAAAAAATCTTCCTGCACATCGATAGGCCCCTGTATGTGGCTGGAGAAACTATGTGGTTTAAAACTTATTACCTAGATGGTTCTTTGCACCAGCCACTCGACCTCAGCAAAATTGCCTACGTAGAGGTACTCGATTCCGAAAACCAGCCTGTGTTGCAAGGCAAAATTGCATTACGAAAGGGTCTGGGCAATGGCTCCTTCGAATTACCTTTTGATCTTAATTCGGGCAACTACAAAGTAAGAGCCTACACCAACTGGATGAAGAACTTTTCTCCTGCGTTTTACTTTGAGCAGCCTGTTACAATTATCAACACATTTAAAAATGCCGGACTGAAACCTGTAACGGACACAGCTTATGCGATTCAGTTTTTTCCGGAGGGAGGCAACCTGGTAAATGGCATTCAGAGCAAAGTAGCCTTTAAAGTGACAGAGGCTGGCAAGGGCATAGCATGTGAGGGCGAAGTTGTTGATCAGGATGGCCATGTGTTAGCACAGTTTCAAACCTTAAAGTTTGGAATGGGCACTTTTGTGTTTCAGCCGGAACAAGGAAAGCAGTATACAGCTCTTGTTAAAATGCCGCAAAAGAGGCAGGTAATGCAGCAAGCTTTGCCAACTGCCCAGGAACAGGGGTATGTGCTGCAGGTAGGAGATGCTTCGGCCACGGAATTAAAAATAAAAGTAACTGCTACCAGCAGGCAAGTGGAGCCGGTTTACCTGCTGGGGCATGCCAGACAAATAATAGCAGTGGCAGAAACCGATGCCCTCAGAAACGGTGAAACTGTTTTTACTGTTAATAAGGCAGCTCTACCCGAAGGCATTACACATTTAACACTGTTCAACAGTCAGAAGCAGCCGGTGTGTGAGCGGCTGTATTTTAAGCGCCCAGCCACCAAACTTGAAATAGCAGCACAAACAGCAAAAAGCTTTTACGGGACCCGCGAAAAGGTGTCGCTAGAGTTGCAGACAACTACCTCCGGCACAGGCGCAGCCACGGCCGCAAATCTTTCCCTGGCCGTTTACCGACTCGACCAATTGCCCTCGGCAGCTACCACTCCGGCAGATATAAGGACATATTTATGGCTCAGTTCAGATCTTAAAGGCACCATAGAGCAACCTGCCTTTTACTTTGCAGAAACAGGCCCTGCGGCAAATGAAGCCCTGGACAACCTGATGCTGACGCACGGCTGGAGCCGATTTCGTTGGGAAGATGTTTTAACCCGGACACCAGCAGCCATTTCTTTTGCCCCTGAATACGATGGTCACCTGATCACAGGGAAAATAACGCATAAAGTAACTGATAGCCCTGCCCCAGGCATTACGGCTTACCTGGCTGCACCAGGTCGGCATGTGCGGCACTACAGTGCTACTAGTGCCAGCGACGGAACCATACAATTTGAAGCCAAGGATTTTTATGGTCCTAAAGAGATAGTAGTACAATCTAATACCCTGCAGGACAGCAGTTACCAACTCCAGATTTTAAGTCCTTTTTCTGACAAATTCAGTTTTACAAGGCTGCCTGCTTTTGCTATAACCGACAGGTTGCAGCCGGAGATCGCGCAGCGCCACCTGGAAGTACAATTGCAGCATGCTTATTTCAGTGAGAAGCAGCAAATGTTTCGGTCACCGGAAATAGACAGTACCGCATTTTATGGAGAGCCCGACGAGCGCTACCTACTCGATGAGTTTACGCGGTTTAAGCAACTGGAGGAGGTACTGCATGAGTTTGTAACTGCCGTCCGCGCTCGTAAGCGCAGAGGAGATTACCAACTGACGGTGCTGGACAGGCCCGGGAATACCATATTTGCCGATAACCCCCTCGTGCTGCTCGACGGTGTTCCGGTGTTCGATATGAATAAAGTAATGGCTATAGATCCGCTCACTATACAAAAGCTGGAAGTAATGGCTAAAAAATATTACCATGGGCCCAGGGTTTATAAAGGCATTATGAGTCTCAGCACATACAAAGGAGATCTTGGAACATTTAAACTAGATCCGCGCTCCTTGCTGCTCGAGTATGAAGGGCAACAACTTCAGCGCGAGTTTTATGCCCCTGCCTACGCTACAGCCGAAGTGCAGCAAAGCAGGCTGGCAGACAGACGGAACCTGTTACACTGGGCACCCAACCTGATAGCTGGCACAGATGGCAAAGTGAGTGTTGAGTTTTATACTGCAGATCAGCCAGGTACTTATTTAGTGGTATTGCAAGGAATTAACCAGTTCGGTGTTGCTGGCAGCAAGGTATTTAGCTTTGAGGTGAAGCAAGCCTTATAAAACCGTGGAAGCTTGGAGTAGAATAGCAGTGTTAGGACTTTTGCAAATACAAAAAAACTGAAATGCCTGTGCTTCATACAGCACAGGCATTTCAGTTTTTTTGTATTTGCAAAATTAATACTTCTTTATCCTAAACAAGGTATAAAGGTGCCAGGGCTTTTAGTGGTGAAATTGCATCCGGAAGAGCATTTTCATTACAATAATTACCACTGATTAAGAATTAGCCTTGCTTTAAGATAAGGGCGCAACCTCCTGCTTATGCCATTACCTGTTTAAGAGAAGGAATAAGCATATTGGCTGCAACAGACTCCATTAAGTTTGCTTCGCGAGAATAGGGGCTAACACCTTCCATAAAAGTGTAGGTAATTCTTTCGAACTGTACTTCATTACCCGTAATTTTACTTACAGCCATGTTTCGAATATCTGCGCACTGTCCCACCTGTACCACTTTTCCATTTAGGTACAGGGCAAAAATATAAGTACCTTCTTTTTCAGTCATTTTTATTTGTTTGTTTTCTATACTAGATTGAATCATGATTGTTTAGGATAATAATGATTAGTAGTCATTATAAATGTAGTACACATGCAATTTATTTTTAGTTCAAGGTATTCAAGAAATAATAAAATTAACTCAATGTTGTAACTACAAGATAATGTGTTGATTAATGGCAACAGCATGGAGTGTAATTGCTGCCTGAGCAAACATGAATATGAGTAATATCTAGTGTAAATATATAGATAATTATACTTAATAAACTAACGTTTTTACAAATTTCAGTATAAATACAGCAAGAAGTTATAAGGACATATTACTGATATAATTGGCGTACGAGTTTGTGCAAAAGTCCAATTTTATGTATTATTTGGTAAGTTTTTATATTAATCATTTCTTAAAATTGCAATTTATTCTAATAACAACACAGATTTAAATTGAAAATCATAATAATTTTAATCAAATAAATAAAAGAATACGAAATATTTCGAAATAAATAGAAAATAAAATATACGTGTTATTACTTACTATAATTTTCGGAACCAGACAGCCGTTAATGTTGGAACAGTAACTACAGGCAAGGCCATTTCTGTCAGTCTTCAGGAAAAAAACCGCACTTAAATCCTTGGCTTCTAAAGTAAAATTCAGGAAGAGGTTTTAATTATTCTAATTGTTTTGCTCTTCCGGAGGCTATTTTCATCTTTTAAGACCTGGATCACTCTTCAGTTAATCTGGAGCGTTAGACAAAGGGGTACTGGTTCAGATTTGTAATTCCCCTACCTGGTTACACTTTAAGTTGAAGTATATTTGAGAGGAGATTTGATGTACTTTAAGTATAGTCGTTAAGAGATACCTGCTTATGGGTACTTTCTTTTTATGGTGAAAATTGAGTTTGCAGCTTTTGAGAAAGGCCCTTTAAATCACGATTATTTAAGTGGTTGCCAATTAAAACCAGTTAAAATTAGCTTACTTTGTAAAAAGAGTAATTGCATTTACTTGAGGTGCCTGAGCAACTAAACTTTAAGTAACATTCTCGTATAGGCAGTAAATATTGTGCAATAGTAGGCTCTGAATGAAATAATTAGGTAAAGCTGGCTTCCATACGTTATGCTACATCATCATCAGGACAATGCGCTTTTGGCATTGCTTTTCGGTAAATTACAGTACAGTGCGCTGATAGCAGACCATCAAGGCACTATTGTATTTATGAACAGTACATTTGCTAACTGCTTCTGCCTGCCTTTCGAAGCAGCACATTATGTGGGGTTGCCATTACGTACACTTCATGATTTTGCTCCTATATCTCCAGTGCCTCAGCATGGGACTATAGATTTTATTCATTTTAAAGGTGCTTTACTCGAATGCGAGATAATAACAAATCTGGAACTACCTGGTACCGTGGAGCCAGGTACCGCCTGGCTTTTTAAAAAAGCCAATTCTGCCAATGTACCATCAGAAGCACATGTATTGTTAGATGAACGGGCAGATGGCAACCCAGAACCTATTCTAAACCTGGGATATAAGGGCGAGGTGCTCTATGCTAATACTGCGGCTCAAGCCCTTTTAGAAAAGATGTCACCCAGGCGGCAGGAAGCCTTTGGGAAGTTGCTGCTCAGAAAAATCAGGAAAGCGGATGTTGCCTTAAATACCGGAGAATGCACCGTATACATTGCGCAACAGCACTATAAGATTACCGTTTCGTACGACTCTGCTTATGGCTTTGCACGGCTTTACCTGACTGATTTTACCAGCAAAAGGGATGCGCAGGTAGCGCTAGCCGATAGTCAGAAGCTGCTTCAGAATATAACCCGTACTTTCCCCGGAATCATTTATATCTATGATTTAAAAACGGAAAAAACACGCTATACCAGTAACTATGTAGAACAAATGCTCGGTTATACTACAGCCGAGTTGGCGGCCATGGGCGACAATTTTATGTTATCCATAATAACCGAGGAAGATACCGGGAAAATACAAGAACAAATAGCCCTGATGGCCCAGGCGCAATCCGATGCAGTAATAAGTGTGGATTATAAGGTTAAAGACAAAAACGGCCAGCTAAAATGGCTTTCCTGCAGGGAGTCGGTCTTCAAACGTAACCGTTCCGGAGAAGTAATCCAAATAATCGGTTCTGCTATCGATGTTACAGAGCACACCTTACAGACACAGCAACTTGCGGAGCAGAAGGCGTTTTACGAATCAATTCTAGATACTATCTCTTCTGAAATTGTGGTATTTGATAGCGAATTGCGCTACAAATATGTTAATCCTTCAGCAGTACAGGAGCAGGAGGTACGGGAGTGGATGCTGAATAAAACAAATCAACAGTTTGCCAAATTCAGGAACCTGCCTCCAGCGCGGTTCGATAACAGAGTACAGCATATCAAGCAGGCGCTTGATAAAAAAGAAATGGTGCAGATGTCGGAAACGATTGTGGACTCAGCCGGTGAGCCCCGACATTTTATCCGCGAAATTTGCCCTCTTGTTAATGAGCAGGGCCAAGTGGAGTTACTGGTATCAACAGGACAGGATGTTACGGCACTGCGTACTGCACAGGAGGAAGCGCTGGCCAGCGAGGTGAATAATAAGGCTATGTTTCAGGCTATTCCGGATTTGGTTTTTATACTAGACCAAGATGGGAACTACCTGGCCACTAACCAACAGGCACACCTTTTTGCTAATATTTCAGATAAAAATTTCGAAGGAGGCAACATCAGGCGCTATATGCCCGTGGACCTTGCTGAAAAATGCCTGCTTCTATTTAAGCAAGTGCTTAAAACCGGGCAAACCGTCAGCTTTAAGTATGATTACTTATACCCCGATGGCGTAAGAGAGTACCATTGCGAAATTCGGATTCTGAAATACGGCGAAGAACAGCTGATGATGATGATCCGGAACATGACGGAACAACACGAAAATGAGCTGCTCCTGAAAGAGAAAGATGAACTGCTCCGCCAGATCATGGATACCAGCTTTAACCTTATCTATGTGAAAGATGCGAGTGGTCAGTTCACATATGCTAATCACACGTTTGCTGGCTATGTAGGTCGGCCAGTAGAAGAAATAATAGGAAAATCAAATGAGGAATTTCTTCCTTTGCCCCAAAACTCTTTTCTTATAAAGGAGACAGACCAGCGCGTGATCCATGGCTTGGAGACAATAACTATCGAGGAGCAGTTCAGGCTTTTTAATGAAGAGGAAGTATGGCTGCGGATAGTTAAAAAACCATTGGTGACCCGATCCGGCGCTGTGCATGTACTTAGTATTGCCACTAACATTACAGAAGAAAAACAAGCCAAGGAGCAGCTGCAGAAAAACGAGGAGCTTTATCGATTGCTCTCAGAAAACTCGAAGGATGTTATTAGCCTTTTAAATATGGATGGGAATATCATCTTCACATCTAAGGCTGTAAAAGATATTTTTGGCTATTCTCCTGAAGAGATAATAAACACATCTCCCTTTGACATTATGCACCCCGACGATGTGGAGAGGGTGCAGGAGGAGGGGCTGCACAAACTCCTGGAACAGAAAACCAATATTGTGCTCGATCTGCGCCAGAGAAAAAAGAATGGCGAGTACATTTGGGTAGAAGCTGCCATTAAGCCTATTCTGGACAAAGAAGGCAACGTGTGCCAGATTCAAACATCTACGCGTGATATTTCGGAGCGCAAAAAAGCTGGAGAAGCCTTAAAAAACAGCGAGAAAAAATACCGAGAGCTTATAAAACACAGCCAGGCATACATTTTCTCTCACGATATGAAAGGGTGCATATTATCGGTGAACCCCTATATGCTCGACAAGCTGGGCCTGACAGAGCCGGAGGTCTTGAACAAGCCCCTCATACAATTCTTTTCCTTTGAAAAAGCAGTCAACTTCAAAAACTACTTATGGCAGTTTCAGAGCATGCCGGCAACCGAAGGACTGTTTACTATTATCGATAGAGACCAAGAAAGGCGCTACCTCCATTGCCACAGCCACAAGGTGCAGGAGCAAGGCGAAGTGCCTTATGTTATAGCCATTGCGCAGGACATTACTGAGCGAATATTAATTGAGGAAGAGCTTAAAAGAGCCAAAGAAGTAGCCGAAGAATCTGCACGTGCAAAAGAAAATTTCTTGGCTAACATGAGCCATGAGATACGTACCCCCATGAACGGTATTATGGGCATGGCTGGGCTGCTGGGTAAAACCGATCTAAACCCGGTGCAGAAAAACTATCTTAACATAATTCGTCACTCTTCCGATAATCTGCTTGTTGTCATCAACGACATTCTGGATTTCTCTAAGCTGGAGGCTGGCAAAATAAGTCTTGAGGAGATCCCGTTTAGCGTGGAGGACACTGTGAGGCAAGCTTATGAAACCCTGAAGTACAAGGCAGAAGAAAGAGAAATAGCCTATACCTTACATCCGTTTCCGCAGGGACTTGCCACCTTGTTAGGAGATCCTTACCGCCTGAACCAGGTACTGCTCAACTTGCTTAATAACGCGATTAAGTTTACGGAAGAAGGAAGTGTGGCTGTGTCTGTGAACCTGTTGGAAGATACAGCAGATGCCTTACATCTGGAGTTCGTGGTGCAGGATACCGGTATCGGCATTCCGGAAGATAAAAGACAAAGCATTTTTGAAGGCTTTACGCAAGCCTATAGCAGCACCACACGCAAATACGGAGGCACCGGCCTTGGCCTAAACATATGCAAAGCTTTGGTTGAGTTACAAGGCGGCCGCATCTGGGTAGAGAGCCATGAGGAGGGAGGAAGTATTTTCAAATTCACGATTACGTATCAGAAGAGCAGTTTGCCAGTTAACACAGAACCACCCACTGAGTTGAACTTTGAGGAGCTTAGTGGCCTGAAGGTGCTCCTGGCGGAAGATAACGAAGTGAACGTTTTCTTGGCTCAATCAATTATAGAGAGCTGGGGAGCGACCGTAGCTGTTGCTCTTACAGGAGTGAGGGCTGTAGAACTCGCAACAGAAAACACATACGACGTGGTGCTGATGGATATTCAGATGCCTGTCTTGAACGGTTTGGATGCCACACAACTAATCAGGCTGCTGCCCGACCCCAAAAAGGCTGGCGTGCCCATTATAGCTCTTACAGCAAATGTTATCAAAGGAGATGCGGAGAAATACATAGAGGCGGGTATGAACGATTATGTATCAAAGCCTTTCCGGGAAGAAGAATTATTTCAAAAAATTAAGGCTGTATTACCTGCCCAGGCAGCGCCCCAGCTAGTGCAAGAAACACCCATTACGCCATTTTATATGCCAGAAACCAAAGCGGATGAACCTTTGTACAACCTTTCGCTGCTCGAAAAAATGACACGAGGAAATCAGAACATGATCAGAAAGACAAAGCAGATTTTTATAGACACGGTACCTAAAACAGTGGCGGAGCTGGAGCAAAAGTACCAGGCTGCTGATTGGACTGGGGTAAGTGCGGCAGCTCATAAACTAAAACCAACCTACGATCTGATGGGAATCGAAAAGCTCCACAAAGTAATTCGCGACATAGAGCAAAATGCCAGGCAGCAAGCTAACCTTGCCGAAATTGGGACACAGATAAAAATAGTATCGCAGGTATCGGAGCAGGTAATAGAGCTGCTTCAGGAAGAATTATAAAATTGGAGTCGGCAGGTTAGCCATTTAGCAAATTCTGATCAAACATAATTCTGCTAATGAAAATGGCCTTCCAGAGCTAATTTGAGGTAAATGAGTATGAGGGTCGAGGGCAGATAGGTAAATCAAAAACGGCTGGAGTATGCTTACAAAACTCTGTTTTATCTGTACCTTCCGGCTTTAGATAGAAGCACATGATATGTCTGAAAAGCAACAGGATTTAGCACAGGTTGGGAGGTTACGGGAACACCCGTTCGAGTTTGTTTTCAGGGATCTTTTATTTTCTGACCTCTCCAGCACCTTTATTTTGCAGCATAGCCTGCAGCCTATTTCCACTGATGCTAGCGATGTGGCCGAAATTCAGCCACAGTTCATAGAGCTGAATTTCGGATCCTTTACAAATCCATCCAGTACAGTATACTTCCCGATGGTGGAAGTTAGCCGGGTGGAGCATGCCCTTGTGCTCTCGTGCGGTTGCCGTACAATTAAAACAAAAATGTGTGAGCACCAGGCGCAAGTGCTGCTGGTGCTTATGAACCGGCAAGAGGTTCGGATTTTTTTTGATGAGAATTTGCGTCAACAGAAATTCAGGCAGGCAGCAATAGCCTATGGGCTTGAGAACGAAGCCAATCTTCATGAATTTCTGGAGCTGGAATATACCCACCGTAGCTACCAAATAAAGCCGCGACTAAAAGAACTCCTTACCTCCGAAAAACTAGACAAAGCCTACCTGCAGGAGCGGTTGCTGCCAAAACAACAGCCATTGCTGCCGGAATCCGGCCCGAAAGAAGGTGCCAAGCTCATTGGCGTAATAGGGCAGCAGCGGTTTTATGGCCATCTGTGTGTGGAACTCTTTGAGGCACCAGTTACTCTCGATGGTAAAATAAAGAACCCGCTCCAGTCTGTAGATCCCCTGGACCTGCTATGGGCAACGGATAAGAGCGAGGAGCTGAAATTCTTTACAGGTATATCCAAATTCCACAAGCACTATAACACCGGCAAACCAGAGTCTGAGCTGGAAGCACTGAAAGCCATTGTCCGCAACCCCCGGCAGTTGGAGTTTTATACCCATAATAAGATTGCTTCGTCTAACATAACGGCTTCTTCTGTTGTGCCGGTGCAGCTGCGCACACTGCCAATAGACCTTCGGCTGGCAGTTAGTGTAAGAGGAGGTTTTTACGAAGTAACGGCACAACTGGAGCTGGAGGGGAAAACCTACGACCTGGAAAAGCTGCCTCTGCGCTACAGCTATTTTGTATTCCTCCACCAGACACTGTACCTGGTCGATAATCCAGACTTTTTGCGCATTATGGAGTTTTTTAAACAGCATCATAACAAGTTGCTGCTCCATCGATCTAAATTTGAGACATTTCGGCAGCACATACTCTCGGAGTTGGAGCACAGGGTGCACATCTCTTACACGTACCTAAAACCTGCCACACCAAAGCAGCTCGAAGAAAAAGGCTTTCTTAAAGGAATAGAAAAAATAATTTATTTGTCCGACTCGGAAAATTTTGTGCAGATAACGCCAGTTATCAAATATGGAGAGGTAGAAATTCCAGTACTTTCTAAAAAGCAGATTTATGCTACCGATGAGCAAGGTAATCCGTTTTTGGTAGAGCGTGATGTGGAACTGGAACTGCAACTAACGGCATCGCTCCTGTTGCAGCACCCCGATTTTAAGCAGCAGCTCCACCGCGACCACCTCTGGCTGCACAAAAAACAGTTTCTGGACGAAGATTGGTTTTTAGAGGCTTTTGAGGAATGGCGAAACCAGAACATTACCATTCTTGGCTTTAACAGTATTACCAAAAACAAACTAAACCCGAACAAGGCCAGAATTACCATACAGGTAACTAGCGGCATCGATTGGTTCGATACCTCCATCGATGTGCGTTACGGAAAGCAAAAAGTTTTGCTCAAGCACCTGCACAAAGCCATTCGCAACAAGAGCAAGTACGTGCAATTGGGGGACGGCACCCTGGGCATTCTGCCGGAGGAGTGGCTCGAAAAATTCTCGGCTTATTTTAAAAATGGGGATGTGGTGGAGGAGCAGCTGCGAACCCCTAAAATAAACTTCTCTGGCATTGCAGACCTGTACCAGGACGAGGTGCTGACCCAGGAGGTGAAGGCGCAGCTTACTATGTACCGCACCAGGTTCGCCAGCTTTGAAAGCATACGGGAGGTGGAAGTGCCTCTGGAGCTCAAGGCCACATTGAGGGAGTACCAGAAGCAGGGACTGAACTGGCTTAATTTTCTGGATGAGTTCAATTTTGGCGGCTGCCTGGCCGATGATATGGGTTTGGGAAAAACCGTGCAGGTAATTGCTTTTATTTTATCGCAGCGGCAAAAAAAACACCAGAACACCAACCTGGTGGTAGTGCCAACCTCTCTCATTTTTAACTGGCAGGCCGAAATACAAAAGTTCGCACCATCGCTTAAACTACTCACAATTTATGGAGCAGGCAGAGCCAAAACCGTTAGCGATTTCGACCAGTATGAAGTAATCCTGACATCGTACGGCACGTTACTCTCCGATGTGCGTTTTCTGAAGCAGTACCGGTTCAACTATATTTTTCTGGACGAGTCGCAAAACATCAAAAATCCGGAGTCGCAGCGGTTTAAGGCGGTGCGGCTGCTACAGTCGCGCAATAAAATAGTGCTGACGGGTACACCTGTCGAGAACAACACCTTTGACCTGTTTGGGCAGTTTGCCTTTGCCTGCCCAGGTCTACTGGGCAGCAAGCAGTTTTTCAAAGAATACTATTCAGCCCCCATCGATAAGTTTAAAGACAGCAAAAGAGCACTGGAGCTGCAGCAGAAAATACAGCCATTCCTGCTGAGAAGGACCAAGCAGCAGGTCGCAAAGGAGTTGCCAGAAAAAACTGAGATGGTAATTTACTGCGAAATGGGAGAGGAGCAGCGAAAAATCTACAAGGCCTGTGAAAAAGAGATTCGCGATTTCCTGATGAACCAGAGCGAGGAAAACCTGCCAAAAAGCAGCATGCACGTGCTGCAGGGCCTTACCAAACTCAGGCAGATCTGTAATTCTCCGGCACTGCTTCCGGGAGAGGCCTTTTATGGTGAAGCATCTGCCAAAATGGAGGTGCTGATGGAGCAGATTGAAAGTAAAGCAGGGCAGCATAAAATATTGGTGTTTTCGCAATTTGTTTCTATGCTCAACCTCATCAAAAAAGAGCTGGAGGCCAGAGGCATCTGGTACGAGTACCTTAGCGGGAAAACCCGGAACAGAGCAGCCGTGGTAGAAGAGTTTCAGGGTAACACCGCCATACGGGTTTTTCTGGTTAGTTTAAAAGCAGGCGGCACAGGTCTTAACTTAACCGAAGCAGATTATGTGTACCTGGTAGACCCTTGGTGGAACCCAGCCGTGGAGAACCAGGCCATAGACCGCACCTACCGCATAGGGCAGCAAAAGAATGTGGTGGCGGTTCGCCTGATCTGTCCTGGTACCATTGAGGACAAAATAATGAAGCTGCAGGAATCCAAAAAGCTGCTGGTGCAGGACCTGGTAAAAACCGATGCATCTATCTTTAAATCTCTGACCTGCCAGGACCTGATTAGTTTGGTAAGTTAAATAAAGCAAGAGTTAAATAAGCGCTGGTACATAACTTAAACAATGAATGTACTAGTATTTTTGTGCCGTATTTCTAACGCTTTATTAACATGAGTATTCAGGAGATTTTAGAACTGATCGGAACGTTTGTGTTTGCTATGTCGGGGGCTTTGGCGGTAGGAGATAAAGGGAAGGACCAGGATTGGTTTGGAGCTGCCTTTATTGGTTTTGTAACCGCGATAGGCGGTGGTAGCCTACGAGATGTGTTGTTGGGCAGCTATCCGCTGGTATGGGTGCAGGATGTGCGCCTGCTTTATATTATACTAGGTGGTATTATCGGCGCAGGCCTCTTTTACCCGGTCGTTATAAAACTGCGTCGCACCTTTCAGCTGTTCGATACCTTGGGCATTGCGCTTTTTACGATAGTGGGCACCGAAAAAGCCATTCGCCTGGGCTTTAGTGCCGAAGTGGCTGTAATTATGGGCATGTTCTCGGCTGTTATGGGTGGCGTACTTCGCGATATGCTAACCAACGAAATCCCAGTCCTTTTCAGAAAAGAAATTTACGCTAGCGCCTGCATGGCTGGCGCCATTTTGTATTTGGTCCTAATGAATCTGGGGCTGGAGCGAAATACAACTTTTCTCATATCGGTTATATTTATTATCATCATCCGGTTGCTGGCCTTAAAGTACAATCTGAGTTTTCCAAAGTTTGGTCGGCAGGTGCCGGATTAAACAAACTGCTGAAACCAAAGAACATTTTATTTAATGCCTGAAGGTACCGTAGCCCTTGAGGCATTTTTATTTTTAAACAGTACTTTATTAAAACCCCATCTAAAGGAGTTGAACGAGGATACACAGGAAAAAATAAAATTTTGAATCTTTTTTAAAAAATACTTGTATATACATTAAATGTAGGTACATTTGTATATTGAATAACGTTTAAAGATTTCAAACCTTAAGTAAGACATAACATGGCGAATGTAAAATGGGCAGTAGACCCAACACACTCAGAAGTACAGTTTAAAGTAAAGCACCTGATGATTACGACCGTAACCGGGTACTTTGAAAAATTTAATGCAGAGGCTGAGACAGAAGATGAGCAGTTCAGCAATCCTCAGAACATTGTTTTCACTGCCGATGTAAACTCTATTAGCACAAACAACGAGCAGCGCGACACACACTTGAAATCTGCCGATTTCTTTGAAGCAGAAAAGTATGATGAAATTCGTTTTGTAGGAAATAAGTATGAAACAGCAGGCGGTGGCGATGTGAAGCTGCACGGCGACTTAACCATTAAAGGCACTACAAAACCAGTTACCGTTAATGTAGAGTTCGGCGGTATTGTGGTAGACCCTTACGGTCAAACCAAAGCGGGTTTTACAGTGTCAGGCAAGATTAGCCGAAAAGAGTTTGGCCTTACCTGGAACGCCGTAACCGAGGCTGGTAGTGTAGTAGTTAGTGACGAAATCAAACTGCAGGCAGAAATTCAGCTGGTAAAGCAATCTTAGTGAGAGCACTGGCAGTAGTATTGTTAGTAACTACTGCTGCAGCTTAACTTTACCTGCGCGTGCAGAGCTGGAGCTTTGCTTCATTAGTAAAAGCTTCTACCGCACGGCAGTTGTTAGTTCCTCGAAATGTAATTTTTCTTTGGTAGTACCTGTAATGCGCTGTTAACCATTAAAAAGAATATTATGGAAAATAAAATTTTAGGTCTTCATCATATTACGGCAATTGCCGGCAAGGCCAAGCAAAATCTGGATTTTTACACCAAAGTAATGGGATTGCGTCTTCTGAAAAAGACTGTGAATTTTGATGATCCCGGCACTTATCATCTCTATTATGGCGATGAGGTTGGCAGCGCTGGTACTATCCTTACATTTTTTCCTTACGAGGGAGCCCAATTAGGCACGGCAGGCCCAGGCATGGCCACGCACATTAGCTATGCGGTGCCGGAAGGCAGCCTGGAGTTCTGGAAACAACGTTTCGAGGATTTCAGGATAAACCATGGGGAGGTCTCTGAAAAATTTGGGGAGCAGTACCTGCCATTTACTGACCCTGACGGGCTGCAACTGGAGCTGGTTGTGCCAAAGAACGGAGATAGCCGCAAACCTTGGGTAACGGAGGAAATCAGTGAAACGGTGGCCACCAGAGGGTTTCATGCAGTTACCCTGACGCTGCGCAACATAAAAGCCACAGCAACTATTCTGACTGATATTTTTGGATATAAGCTGGTGGAGCAAAATGGCAACCATTACAGGTATATAACGGATGCTGTTGAAAATGCCGCCATTATAGACCTTATAGAAGCACCTGGTGCTACCCGAGGAGAAGGAGGTGCAGGAACCAACCACCACATCGCCTTCCGTGTAAAGAATGAGGAGGTGCTGATGGAGTTCCGAAAAAAAGTGGCCGCCAGCGGTTTTAACATTACCGAGAAAATAGACCGTAACTACTTTTATTCGCTCTATTTCAGGGAGCCGGGCGGCGTGTTGTTCGAGATAGCAACCGATAACCCGGGCTTCGGTATAGACGAGCCCTTCGATCAATTAGGGTCAAGCCTGCTACTGCCACCTCAGTACGAAGCAAGCAGATCCAGAATAGAAGCGGTGTTGCCTAAATTAGACTAACCTAAAAAGGCTGTAGCAGAAAGTTTTCCTGCTACAGCCTTTTTTACATTAGCCATCATTTCAGATGCAGTGCCCACGGTAAATTTTATTTAAATTTAACTTGAAAGAGCATGTACACACACGAGAAAAATATTAGGACGTTTGGAAGGCCATTGGAAGAAACCGGGAAAGCGTTGGTAATGGTGCACGGCCGGGGAGCAACAGCCGACAGCATATTGACCCTGCGCCAAAACTTAAGTGTTTCCGATTTTACTCTTTTTGCTCCCCAGGCTACCAATCACAGTTGGTATCCGTATAGTTTTATGGCACCAGCAAGCCAGAACCAACCCGCACTGGACTCGGCTCTGGCGTTGCTGCAGGAGACAGTAGAAGACATAAAAGCTGCCGGAATAAAAGGCCAAAATATTTACCTGCTCGGCTTTTCGCAGGGTGCCTGCCTAACAGCAGAGTTCGCCACCAGAAATGCGCAGCAATATGGCGGGTTACTGCTCTTTACCGGTGGCCTGGTTGGGGCCGATTTAAAAACAGAAAATTACAGCGGCAACTTTGCCAACACTCCTGTACTAATCACAACCGGCGACCCCGACCCGCATGTGCCCGTAAGCAGAGTAGAAGAAACAGTTCGCATTATGGAAGATTTGGGAGCAGTCGTAACCAAAAAAATCTACAAAGGCAGACCCCATACCATACTGCAGGAAGAGCTTGATATAGCAAACAACATGTTATCGAAGAATTAGCACATTTTGCTCGTGCTGTGCAAAATTTAGAAAACATTCCGGCGCTAGCGTCCTCGCTTATGCTTACCAATCCCCTGCCTCTGGCCGCTGCAATTTTAAATCTGACACATCAGGTTTCTAAAGTTAAATTAGGCGAGCACGAGAAATAAAAGAGATGATACAGTAAAAGGCTTGCGATGCGGGAAAAGCTGTAAGAGTTGTTGGGAGTTGGCCTGTTTTTGTTTGAACCTTAAAACAAACTGCATATGAAAACTCAATGGCCAATTCTTTCTTTTACTGAAGCGAAAGAAACCTATGAAACCCTGCACCTCTGGACGCAGATTATAGGCAAGATAAAGTTAACCAAGATGCCCTGGGTGAATCACTCCTGGCATGTAACCCTACAAGTTACTCCTACCGGTTTAACCACCGGTTCCATTGCAGACGGAGATAAGCATTTTCAAATAGATTTTAACTTTTTGCAGCATCAGCTCGTGGTCAGCACCAGTAGCGGGCAGCAGCAGGCTATCGGTCTGGAAAAACTATCGGTGGCGAGCTGCTACGAGCAAGTGATAAATGCTCTGGCCTCGTTTGCGATCCATGTAAAACTTAACCCTATTCCGAATGAGTTGGAAAGCCCAATACCTTTTCATGAGGATCAGCAGCACGCTACTTACCATCCGGAGCATGCCGCCAAGCTTCACAAGGCTTTGCTACTAACTCAGGCGGTGATGCAGCAGTTTAGAGCCGGTTTCAGGGGGAAATCCAGTCCGGTGCACTTTTTCTGGGGAAGTTTTGACATGGCAGTGTCGCGGTTTTCGGGCCGGGCAGCGCCCAAGCACCCAGGTGGTGTTCCCAACCTGCCAGATTGGGTGGCGCAGGAGGCTTATTCGCACGAGGTAAGTAGCTGTGGCTTCTGGCCAGGAAGCGAGGCTATACCCTTTGCCGCTTTTTATGCTTACCTGTATCCTGAGCCAGAAGGATATAAAGATGCCGGTGTAAGTCCCGCTCAGGCCTATTATCATCCTGATTTAAGAGAGTTTGTGTTGCCTTACGAAGCGGTGCAACAGGCAGAGAACCCGGAAGCCACTCTGCTCGATTTTTTCCGCAGCACCTACGAGGCAGGCGCTAACCTGGCACAATGGGATAGAGCCGCCCTCGAAATGCCAGTGCTGCCTGGTGTTTAAGTCGTAATCTTTCAACCGTAAACTAACCTGGTGGAGGCGGCAATCCCTATGGAATAAAAACGCCAAAACCCTCCGGAAGACCATTTTTATTAGTAGAATTCTGTTTGATTGTTGGCTGTTAGTTGCTGATTGGTAAATGATGGATTGATGATAGCCGGAAACCCTAGTAGCGTCTTCCAGACCTGGGGGACATGTTGGAAAAGCAGATGAGAAGTAGAGCAGTCCGGGAAAAAGCCTAGCATCTAAATCTAGTATCTCGACTCTATATAAGACCTCCGGAAGGTCATTTTCATTAGAATAATTGCCTATACAAGGATTTAAAGCTTATTTGGGCTAATTCTAAATTAGAGTAATTGGGCTGGAATTTAAATCCATTTTTAAAAAATTAGGGTATAATCAACTATAACAAATGTGTCATTTAAAGATAATGTTATGGAAGCGACTTGCAATCATTGCTCTCATTGGGAGCAAGACCCAAATAAAGTACAGGTTCAAAGTAACGACTTTGGAGTATGCGACGAGTTAACTGGTCAGCATGCAATGGAGCCAGAATATGTGCTCCCGCTGGTGCACGAAGTATCGGGCAGCGACAATAAGCCACGACAGTTTGAGATGATTACTGGTGCTATGTTTGGCTGTAACCATTTTAGCGAACGAAAAAGCTGGGTATAAACCTCCAGCCTCATATTTTACTTTGCCCTGAGCCACTGCTTCCTCTGATTACGATTAGAAAAGGCAGCAGCTCAGGGCAAAATTTTTATCGGCCTTTTTAACCCTATACTAGGTATAAAAGCTTCAGCAGCCTTCGCTTTTGGCTCACCACAGGGTGGGGCAATGGCAGTTTAATGTTTTTGGCACAAATCAGTTTAAATTGCTAATCGCGGTACAAATCAACAACTTATTAAAATAAACGTACTAAAAGCCCAATCCTTTCCTATAAGTATGTATAGAGAATCAGGCCTTTCAGACAAGGAAGAAAAGAAAGCAGAGGTGCCGCTAAAGTCTGCGCCTGGATCTGCGGCCGAACCTAAGCCTGCCTTAGGTATGACCGACGCTATAGCTGTGATTGTAGGTATTGTTATTGGAGCAGGCATTTTCAGAACTCCCTCGCTGGTTGCGGCTAATGTGCAGAGTGGCGGCATGTTTGTAATGAGCTGGGTGCTGGGTGGGCTGGTATCACTGATTGGGGCACTCTGCTACGCAGAACTTACGACCACTTTTCCTCACACAGGTGGAGATTATCATTTCTTGACCAGGGCATTCGGCAAACGGGTGTCCTTTCTTTTTGCCTGGGCTCGCATGAGTATTATTCAGACGGGCTCCATTGCACTGCTGTCTTTTATTATCGGCGATTACCTGGCGCAAATTTATAGTCTGGGCAATTATTCTTCCGTAGTGTACGCGGCACTCGTAGTGGTAGTGCTTACCGGCATCAACATAATAGGTTTGAAAACGGGTGCATTAACACAAAAACTGCTGATCGCACTCGAGATACTGGGCATATTATTGGTTGTGGTGGCTGGACTTTTTTTTGCACCAGAACAGGTGGCTGCGTCTGGCTCTGAGGCGGAGGGAACTACAGGTGGTAATGCTTTGGGCCTGGCCATGGTGTTTGTGTTGCTCACCTTTGGGGGCTGGAACGAGGCGGCCTATATTTCGGCTGAGTTGCGCTCTGGCAAAAGAGGCATGGCAAAGGCTCTCCTGTTAAGTATTTTTATTATAACGGCTGTTTACTTACTCATTAACCTTTCTATGCTTAATGCGCTTGGGCTTAGTGGTATGGCACAATCAAAAGCAGTCGCCGGAGACCTGATGAAGGTAACGCTTGGTGAGGGTGGTGTAGTGCTTATCGGGCTTATTGTTTCAGTGGCAGCACTTACCTCTGTTAACGCCACTATTTTTACCGGAGCCCGCACAAATTATGCGCTGGGCAAAGACTTTCCAGTTTTTAGTGCTTTGGGCAAATGGAATGCCCGCACCTCGTCTCCTGTAAATGCCCTGTTGTTACAGGGTGCCATTTCGCTGGCACTTATTGGGCTGGCTATTTTTACTCGCAACGGCTTTGAAACTATTGTTGAATACACGGCCCCTGTCTTTTGGTTTTTTCTGCTGTTAGTAGGCGTATCGTTGTTTGTGCTACGCAAAAAGGAGCCGCAGCGTACCCGTCCTTTTCCTGTACCACTTTATCCTGTTACACCGATTATTTTCTGCCTTACCAGCGCCTATCTGCTATACTCAAGCCTGGCTTACACGGGTTTAGGCGCCTTGGTAGGTGTGGGAGTTCTGATTGTGGGAGTATTGCTTTTGCTCGCGCTGCCTACGCTCGAGAAATGGTTGCACCAGCAACATAAATAGTTTTAGAGACTTAATTGTACAAAAGGTGCCGTAGTGAATAATTTAGTAGAACTGAATTATATTCCTTTCCGTACAAATATGATTTCTTGTAGAATTTAGTTGTGCAAGATACAGTGGCTATGAGCAGCATAGTGAGTGTAAATTAGAACTTTAGTAGGTTAAGGGACCTGGTTGTCCTGACGTTGGTAAATTAATTAAATTGAATAATAAATATCATTTAATACTAACTACTAAATAACAAAAGGATGAAAATTACTAGAAACGCCTTATGTGCCTTGCTTTTCATTTTGTTGGCAGCCTCCTTTGTACAAGCGCAAACTGCAGCTACACGCCCACCACTCGATGTACCGTATGTTCCTACTCGTCAGGTAGTAGTAGATGGCATGCTGGATCTTGCTAAGGTGTCTGCCAATGATGTATTGTTTGACCTAGGTTGTGGCGATGGCCGTATTGTAATTACAGCAGCCAAAAAGCATGGTGCTACCGGAACAGGCGTAGACATAGACCCGGAGCGAATTAAAGAAGCCAACGAAAACGCCCGTAAGGCCAATGTGACTGATAAAGTAAAATTTGTAGAAGGGAACCTGTTCGACATGGATTTAAGTAAGGCTACTGTCGTAACCCTCTATCTGCTGCCAGACATAAACCTGAAATTGCGTCCTCAACTGCTCAAGCAGCTCAAACCTGGTACGCGCGTAGTATCTCATGCCTTCGAAATGGGCGATTGGAAGCCGGAACAAACAGTAAATGTAGATGGCGCCACACTCTACCTTTGGACAATTCCTGAAAAATAATCGGATCGGAGAAAACCAGACGGCGCAGCCTTTCACGAAATTATGTGCGAGGCTGCGCCGCTTTTTTAGCTTAGCCTGTTAGCTCTGCTCTTGCATTTTCTCTTTTGCTTGCATGCACCAAAGGAGTTCCTGCATAAACCCTTTTGCAAATTTTTCAGAACTGGCTTTGTCGGTGGGGTTGCCTTCCTCATCGTAGCTTTCCTGCACTTTAGTAACCGGAAACATAGCTGGCACTACCCATGCCTTCATTTTCCAGAGCGTGAACAGCAGCGAAGTCATAACCTGGGTGCCTCCAAAGGGACCTCCGGAAACAGTTACCATACCAATCGGTTTTCGGTACCACTCTTTATAAAGCAGGTCTATGGCATTTTTGAGGCTGGCAGGGTAGCCGCCATTGTACTCGGGTGTGGCAATAATTACCCCATCAGCTCTCTGAATTTTATCTGCAAACTCAAGCACCTGCTCTGTCGGGTTAGGTTGATATTGCAGCCGTTCCTCAAATATCGGAAAGTTGTAGGCAGCCAGGTCGAGTATTTCGGTAGCGGCCAGGTTGTTGGCTTCTATATATTTTTGGAAGAACAAAGCAAGACGATGCGTTTTTCGACCGGTGCGAACACTAGACGAAATAATAGCGATATGGGGCATATAATTGATGGCTATTGCCTTTTAGGTTGTTTAGTTGACTCCTGCTGCACTCAGTTCAGAGTGTGCAGGGTAAGTATACAAATTTTAAAGAAAGTAATGCGTTAAACCGTGGTTATCATTTTTAAGTTTTAGTAATTCTTATAATGAAAAAGCCCTTCCGGAGGCAAAAATCGATAAAACGCCTTAGGCCTGCGCTACAGGAATCTACTTGCTACAACCGCCTGTACTTATAATTTAAGCACATCAAATTTAAATAAAAGAACTGCCTCCTGGTTCTCGTATTTTTCAACTCAAACACCAACAATTATATTTCATTGTGCCTTTAGTTCCTCCATAGTGAAGGGTTCTTTGCGGCCCTTAAATTGTTTTCTGGTTTGTGTGATGTCATCTTCAGAAACAAGATCAGCATTGTTGTTCCACGCTTTCCGGATATAGCTTGCCAGCTCCGCCAGGTCCTTATCGGAGAGTTCGCTGTTATGGCCGAACCCAGGCATTTCACCGTTTATATCAGGGGCCTGGTATAATTTTCCATTCACTTCAATAGGGCCGGTTAAGCCATACAGTAATATTGGGAGTAGCTTGTTTTTGGGGCCTGTTACCCATTCCGACTTGTTTAAGGGTGGTGCAAGTGCTTTAAGACCTCCACCATCGGCACCATGGCAAGATTGGCAAATGCTGGCATACAAGGCCGATCCTATGGTAAATTCGCGGTTTAGTTGCTCCTGGTCTCTTCTTGCCTTGGCTTCGGCCACGCTTCGTTTAACTTTAACAAGCTGCATGGGCAAGGCAAGGCTGGTATCCGGGTTATATGACAATGCTTTTTGATAAAATGCCTCTTCCTGCCCCTGTAGGTTGCTAATTACAGCATCGGCTACAAAGCGGTTATCCGGGTACTGCTGCATAATTAGTTCAAGCAAACGGTTTGCTTCAGCTTTGTTAAAGGAGCTAATGGTGTGTGCCAGCAGCGCAACATAGGGAGCTGCTAACGTATCGGGTTTCCGTACCAGTTGTTCCAGTATGGGGGCATAGCTTTGGTATGTTTCGCGCGTCAGAACCGAGGGCAGCACACTCAGGGCCTGCATGCGTAAAGGCCAGTAGGGGTGCTGGAGCAGAGGGAATACATCGGCAGTGCGTAAGGCCTGTAGCCCCTCCAGGGTCCAGAGAGCATGTATGCGGGGCAGTGGCTGGCCCGGTCTGTGCAGTAACTGGCGTAATGCTGGTATGGTTTGGGTTTCTTTTTTATCGATGAGCAGTTGCTGAGCCTTATCGCGTACCCAACCGTTTTGATGCTGCAGCAGGCGTACCAACTGCACTGGCCTCTGGGGGAACACCATGGGTTTTACTTTCTTATTGCTAGGCACAATGCGGTAGATGCGCCCACAGGAAAGTGGTGCTGCCAGCTTGCGTTCCATTATTTCTTTAGCCAAATACTCTGTTAAGAAATGTTTGTGCTGTATGATGCCTCTGTACATATCCAATACATACAGCGCCCCATCCGGACCATAATAGAGGTTCACAGGCCTGAAGCGCTCGTCTTCGCTGGCTAGAAATTCCCGACCTTGGTATGCCTGCTCGCCCAGCACCTGATAGCCAACTTGTCGAATAGTGTTGCGCTTAATCAGGTTGGCTGCAGGTTCTGCCACAAAAGCGTTTAAGTAATAGTCTGGCCCAAAAAGCAAGCCACGATTAAGGGTTGGGGCACAGGCCGCTGTAAAGTTTACCAGGCGGAGATGCTCATCTAAAGTTCCTTCCATGTAGCCCCGGTTTACACCTGTTGTCGCTCGGACAGGGTATACCCGGTTATCGGGCACAATGTTTTCGTTGTAGCCGGCCATGCTGCGCTGGTTTGGGTTAGTAGCTCCAAGGCCCGGAGCAAAAAAGTCGCCAAGCAGGTTCTGCGAATTATTGTTATAAAACAGCCGGCCTGCATCATCCTGGGTAATACCCCATTGCCCCCTGAAGTGCGTTTCTTCGATAAGCCATTGCTGACCTGCTTTTTTATAGCGAGTGCTCGATTTGGCATTATAAATCCAGTTGTCCAGTGCGCGTAGGAGGCCGTTTGGTTCATGTTCTACATTGCCCCCTGAACTATATTTATTATCAACCAGCGTTATTTTGCCAGGCTTGTCGTTGCGAATTTCGACGAACCACAAATTTGGTGGTTCTGCCACCAGCAAGCCGTCTTCTACCAGGCAGAGGGCACGGGGAAGCACCAGCGAGTCGAGGAAAACCTTTCGGTTTTCGTAAAGGCCATCTTTGTTGAGATCTTCTAATATTACTATTTTGCCGGTTGGTTGCTCCTCGTTTGTGCCGGCCGTGTCTGGCATGTAATTCATCATTTCTACTACCCACATACGACCTCGCTCATCAAAGGCCATAGCAATTGGTGCTATTACCATTGGCTCTGATGCCACCAGCTCAACCTTAAAGCCATCTTCCAGATGCATTTTCTGCATAGAGGCCGCTGGCGAAAGAACAGGAGAAGATGCATACATTTCACGAATAGCTAACGAATCTGCTGTTTGCCATGTAGGTGGGGCAGTTAATCTTTCTTTGTTTGCAGTCTTTTCTGGTTGGCACCCTGTATGCAATAGTAGTAAGCCTGAGAGTAATAATATAAAAGAAAAGATGTAGTGTCTCATGTAAGTAATCAGTTGACAGATTTTCCGGATCTGTCATATAGGGTGGTGTGGCTATGGTAGTTTTTAAAGCATCTAACAAATGTTAGTGCCTAAAATAAGGGATTTTTCTGATATGGTGCAGGAATTAGAAATAATTATAAGGGAATTGGATGAACAGGCAAGAGAAAATTTTATCGCAGGTCTGATCCTGCCATAGGAGAGACATCGCTTTTGGAAGCGGGTTCTAAAATGTATTCGTTAGAGGGCCAAGAAAACTAGTAGAGTCTAAGGTAAGGAGTTGCATCCTACAAAAAAATATTGCCTTATGCTTGGCACCTTACTTATCAAAATCCTTCCGGAAGGCCGTTTTTATTAAAATAATTTGTGCTTTTGCCTGCTGGCAGCCACAACGATTCTTTTAAGTTTGGGAGAGGGAACTCTTGGAAAAAGATAACCTTCGTATACTATTGCTCCGTATGGTAGAAAGAAATGCATTAATTTCTGGTAAAGTAAATTGAAGCTGAAGTGCCTTTTGCCTTATACAGCACTGGCGGGGAAGTACCAGAAATAAAGGCTGACAGAACAGAAAACTTGAAAAATAATAACCATGAAAAACAACACAAGAGGATTTTCAGTATCAAATCTGCTAAAGAACCCAGCCGATCTAATGGAAATTGCCCGTAACCCTGGCAAATTCGGTCTGGATACGTTTAAGTCGCTGAGTAACCAGCAGAAGCAGTATGTAGCCTTTGCCGCTGCGGCTGGTCTACTCGTTTACGGCTTCATGGTGAACAGACGTTAAGGAGCTGGTACTTAAAAAAAGCCGATACTGCCTGGCAGTATCGGCTTTTTGTATTTTAAGAATGAGTCAATTGATGGACATATAGAAGAGGCTTGGTGCTTTTTCTTGGCGTAGTTAAAGTATGCAATTACATGCTATAATGCTGTTGATGCCCATAATTTTTTATAAAATAAGGCAAAAAATTTCTGGTTAAAAATAACTAATATTTGTTAGCTTTAGTTCATGGTATAAGAGCAGCTGCGGTTTTTTATATTTCTCAGTAAGTCACACTGCCTTTTCTATTTTGATTCAAAGAAAGTCGTTAACAGCTAAACATCTGTGGTCGCTGTTGAAATTGATGAATTCAAGTATTTATATTAAATTTTAAAAAGACTATATGAAGCTAAACTTTTACAATGAATGAAAATCAGTTCTCTTCTCTACCTTTTACTGCTGTTGTCGGTTTTAGGTTGTGTGCCTGACAACGAAAATTTTCCTGATCCTGAAGTTCTTCCGCAAGATCAATTAATAGCCTTCAAGTTTCTAAAAATTCATAACCCACAATTAGAGGCCGATGTGGTTGCAAAGGTAGCCGGAAATGTAGTGCAAGTAAGTCTGCCTGCCGCTACTTTCTGCGATACTCTTATCGCCACTTTCGAAACTAAAAGCGATGTAAAGCTATATATTGGCAAGCGTGAGCAGCAAAGCGGAATAACAGCAAACGCATTTGCCGGACAGGTATCTTATAAAGTTGTTCAGGCCGGAAAAACGACCGATCGAGTTAATGTGGATGTCGTGCACAGCTTCCCGGAACTTGACCAGCGGCTTACCATGCTGATGCAGCATCACAAGATACCTGGCCTTTCCATAGCTATTACCCGAAACGAGAAGCTGGTGTTTGCTAAAAGCTATGGGTTAGCCGACCAGGAGAAAAAGCAGCCTGTTCATAATGGAAGTTTATTCCGGATTGCCAGCATATCGAAGCCTATTACAGCTATTGCAATTCTGAGGCTGGTGCAAGATCAGAAAATAAAATTGGAGGATCGGGTATTTGGCCATGGCAGTATTCTTGGAGGTGATTTTGGCTATCCTCCTGTAAGGTCTGGGGTAGGTCACATTACCGTGCAGCACCTGCTAGACCACACCTCCGGCTGGGCCAACGAGCCAAACGACCCTATGATGACCAATTGGTCGCTCTCTCAGAAACAAATTATTGCAGAAGCAGTACAGCGTAGGCCCTTAAAATTCAAACCAGGAAGCACATACAACTATTCTAACCTTGGCTACTGCATATTAGGCCGGGTAATTGAAAAAGTGTCTGGCAGAGCATACGAAGAATTTGTAAAAGCAGAAGTTTTTGCTCCTGCTGGTATAGGCGGAATGGTGATAGGAGGAAGCCGTACGGCTCAGCGCTTGGCAGACGAGGTTACCTATTATCAGCAGGAATGGAACCCCTATAGTATTGATATTAGACGTATGGATGCACATGGAGGTTGGCTTGCAACAGCATCAGATCTAATGCGCCTGATGGTGCATATAGACCGTAACCACGACCAGCCGGATCTGATTGAGTCGGGCTTGCTCAATAAGTTTTATTTTGGCTCTTCTAGCTGGTGCCATTCCGGTTCTTTGCCTGGTTCTTCTGCTTTTATAACGCGTTTGAATGATGAATACAGCTTTGTACTGTTAGCAAATACCAGGAGAAATACAGATGCCACACATTTCTTTAAAGAGTTTTATTATGCAGCTAAGGCAAGAATAGAGGCTAAATCAGAATGGACCAAGGCCGATTTGTTTTACCAGACTATGTAAACCGGTTATTACCTTGAAGCGCCATGATAAGCTATTTATTCAAAATGCCTTCCTTTAATTACTTTTATAGCATTTGGGTATAAGGCTGAAGTAATTTGGGTGGTTAAATAGAAAGGGCAGCTACAAGAGCTGCCCTTTCTACAAATTAAGAAACTAGAATTATCCACCAGTTGTTCCGCCACCCCCAGTTGTAGTACCACCAGTGGTAGTTCCGGTTGTAGTACCACCAGTGGTAGTTCCGGTTGTAGTACCACCAGTGGTAGTTCCGGTTGTTGTTCCACCAGTGGTAGTTCCGGTTGTAGTACCACCAGTGGTAGTTCCGGTTGTTGTTCCACCTGTGGTAGTTCCGGTTGTTGTTCCACCAGTGGTAGTTCCGGTTGTTGTTCCGCCTGTGGTAGTTCCGGTTGTTGTTCCGCCTGTGGTAGTTCCGGTTGTTGTTCCGCCTGTGGTAGTTCCGGTTGTTGTACCGCCTGTGGTAGTTCCGGTTGTTGTACCGCCTGTGGTTGTACCTGTTGTTGTTCCTCCAGTAGTTGTTCCACCTGTAGTAGTACTGGTTGTTGTGCCTCCAGTAGTACTACCGTCAGTAGTACCGCCTGTGGTAGTTCCGGTTGTCGTTCCGCCTGTAGTCGTGCCTGTAGTCGTACCGGCTGTTGTTCCACCTGTAGTAGTGCTTGTCGTCGTTCCAGTCGTCGTTCCACCTGTGGTTGTACCGCCCGTCGTTCCGGAGGTAGTTCCAGATGTTGTGCCAGACGTCGTTCCGGATGTTGTGCCAGACGTTGTTCCGCCCATGTTATCGTCATCATCATCACATGAGGTAATGAAAACAGATGTGCCTAAGAACGCTGCTGCAATTATAGGGATCCAGTTCTTTTTCATAGCTATACAAATCTTTTTTTTGAAAAATCTCCCCCATATATACGGAGCTATTAAAAAAGTTTGCGAAGAAAAGTTATATTATGTAAAATTAAGGATGTTTTGTAAGTGTTTGTACTGCAATAAATTGAAAATAATTTATTGATTATTGGTAGAGATTTGTAATAAAAATTTACAATTTTTATATTTTAATAGTTGAATACCTCTATTGGGGAATGTGTCGTATAAAGGGTTGATATTCAAAAGCTTGATAAGTGAAAAATTTATGTCGATTTCAATATATAGGTTATGGTAGAGCATGCTCCGGTTGTTTGTTGAGTTACAAATCCCAAAGCACACTCCGTATAAACTACTAATTTTTAATAAGGGAAAATTTTTTTCGAAAATCGGGGACAAACATGCTCTCTGAAAAGGAAGTAGTAAGCAGATCTATAGATCAGAATTTTTAAGAATTTTGCTTGTATGGAGAGATTTTGCCATCCTCCACCAGGTATGCTTTATGCGCTTTGTCAAGAATAGCTTCTTTACTATCGGAGTAGGCCTCCAGAATATTGTATTTCCTGCCGTTTAGAAGGGAGCTGATGCGATTTAGCTTTTCTTCATCTTTGCATGCTTGTCCCAGGACTTTATAGGTATTGACCTCATACTGCACGCGGGTTCCTACCAGCCCATCTATTTTATACAACTGCAAAAGCGGCTTTACATATAATTCCAGAGCACCTGTGGCACAAATTATTTTTATACCTTTCTTTTTCATGTCATCGAGGCGCTTCTGCAGCTCTTTGTTAAAATTAACCGGAAACTCTTGTTCCCAAAATTCCTGGGCATACTGCTCCACTTGCTTTGGCGGAAGATCATCCAGATAGTTAAAAAAGTTTTCTTTAAACTCTGTTTTGTTTATCTGATTTAGCTTGTGCAGCAGTTGGTAATAAGCCATTTGGAAAATGTGTTTGCTCTGCTTCGGCTTTTTGGTACTTACAAATTTAAAGAATTCATCTTTAGAGCTTTTGTTATAGAAGGTGCCGTTCAGGTCGAAGACCACAACATCAATTTCCTCCTTCACTGTGTTCTCTTCATTTCCTTGTGCTGCCATTCTGCTGTCTTTACCTAAAATTAAAAGTAAGCTTTATTACGTGCAGGAGCTGAAGAAAGATAATTTGCCTTTACACCTTTAGACATTATTATAAACCTTTTATTTCCAGGGTTTATTGAAATGGCAAGCTGCCTGCTGTTTATGATGCATATCCTATTCTATCCTTAGCAGGTAAAAGGCAATTATGCCTCCGGAAGGTCTATTTCATTAGCGGAATTGGAATAAGGTATGCAAGCACTTTTGTCTTTTATCTGTGCGGATCGATAGCTTGATCAGAAGACTCATGGAAAGGAGAGGTGGCTTTGAGGTAACAGGAGGTTTTTGTGGCATAAAAAAAGCGAGTATGTGAAGTTCCCTTACCATACTCGCTTTATTATAAAGTAGAAATTATAAATCGTTATGCCTCTGTTTTGTACAGTGTTTCAAAAAGCCTGTATTTGTACTTGGGGTACTCCCGCACAACAGCCACCATGGCAAACAGCGACATTCCTATAACCACGGGATATACCAGGTACAGAATAGGGTGCAGTAAGGGCAGGAACAGAAGCCCGATCAGGAATACCGCTACAAAACTATACAGGTAAGAAGTTTTTGCGCTAAAGCTTAGCACACCACCCTTAACAGGTTTAGGACTGGTAAAAGAACCGATAATACCTATTGGAGTCAGCACCAGCACGGAGGCAATATACATTAGTAAAATAAACGTAGACTGCTCCTGATTGAAAAATACAACATAGGCTACCACAAGCGCTGCATCTATCAGCAAAGGCAGCCTAAGCGGCATCAAGCTAATCTTAAGAAAAGCTTTGTAATCGCTGGTTGTGCGTTCAGTTGTTAACCACAGGTTTCTGTAAAAGCCCCATACATTGTTGAACACATAAGTGTAAATAACCAACGGCCCTACAAAGAGCCACAGCGACAGGTTCTTGTCGAACATGTGCACGCCTTTTGCCATAAAGACAGTGGCATCTACGCCCAGCATAAGTACTTTAAATCCTAAACCAAAGAGCAGCAGCTGCTTAGCCATTTTATGGTTGTTGAAAAGACGCCAGCTCAGGCTGCGGCGGGCATTATGGCTATAGTTTACCACTCTTCTTTTCGGTTCAAATGCTGCCTGCTCCAGCAGGTAGTTGGAGGCCAGAAAGGCAGCAACAGCAGCCAGGTGCACGGCCAGCATCATCACAGAAGAAGCCGCTTCAAACATGGGAGCCTTTACCTGCAGAGCCACAAAGGCACCTGCCATAACCGCCGCAGAACCAAAGGCACTGCTCAGCCACTTTACTTTGCGTTCAATAAAAATCTGGAGGGAGCGCCGGGTAACATGTGCCGTGAACAAAACCAGGATGCTCTGCAGGAAGTGCGTGAGCGTATAATCCGGCGACATCAGGAACAGGATAATAAGGAAGTTGAGCAGCACAAAGTAAAAAGGTGATACCAGCTCCACTACCAGCTCCGTCCAGAAACGTTGCAGAGGTTGAATCGGAAAAATACGATTGATAAAATCAGATTTTGGAATATAGGCTGGAAAAAAGCCGCGCATAATGGTAATGGCCAGCAATGCTAGATTTGCGTATCCTAACACTTTGTCTACTCCCGGGTTTATGCCACCCTCATGCGCCTTGTGCAACAAATAGGTAAACATCCAGCTATAAAAACCAGCCAGCACAATTCCTACCGCCAATAGCAGCGCACGTTGTGTCCGCTTCTGACGAAAGTAACTTTGTAGCCGGGCCTGGCAGGAATATAAGATTAAATCCATCTTCTAAGTTAGAGAGGTAAAAAGTTAACGAGTATTAGTGGTTAGAGAGGAAATAAGTAGAAAAGGAGTTTTTATATTTTACGAAGAGAAGCAGCTGCTTATACTCTTCTTTTTACTCCTAAAGGACAACTTTTAACTTTCTACCTCTCTAACTTTCAGGCTTAGTTGAGCATCCAGTCTATGTCTGCATCGTTGGTGTGGTGGTGGGGCAGGAGTAGCTGGAAAAGCGCCTGATCTATCAAGCTTTCGCCGTTCATGGTAAACTCCTGTATAGAGCCATTGTACATAAGCTGGCCATCGTTAAGCACACCGATATGCGTTGCTACCCGCTCCACATAGTTCAGGTCGTGCGATGAGATGAGCACAACACGGTTAGGTGTACTGTAGCTGCGGATAAGCTTTACAAGCAATTGAGCAGCAATAGGGTCCAGGCCTGTAAAAGGCTCGTCCAGGATGAGCACGCGGGGTTTGTGCAGAATAGCAGCCACAATGCCTACTTTCTTTTTCATACCGGTGGAGTAGCCGGCAATATTTTTCTGAAGCGATTCTGTTTCTGTAAAAAAGTAATCGGTCAGGCTTTTGATCCGATGAGCAGCCTCTTCGAGTGGGAGTTTGTAGAGTTTTGCCACAAAATTAAGGTACTCCAGACCTGTAAATTCTTCTATCAGAGGATTGTCTTCGCAGAGGGCGCCAAGATCCTGCTTCACTGCCAGATTATCTTGAGCGTAATTTTTACCAAACAGGCTGATGTGGCCTGCGTCTGGCTTAATTAAATCCAAGATAGAATTAAGGAAGGTGCTTTTTCCAACTCCGTTTTTCCCTAGCAGGCAATAGCATTGCCCTTGTTCTATCGTCAGGTCCAGCGCCTGTAAAACCTGCTTTTTCCCAAATGCTTTAGACAACCCACTGATCTCGATACTCATATTTTTGTACTTTTGGCTCAAAGAAAATTGCGATACTATTGCTGCTAAACAAAGCTAATTTAATTAGAAGCTTCGAAAAGTCCTAACAAGAAGGCTTTTAACTTTATAAGCAACTCCAATTTCCCCAGTTGCCCCTTAATCCTTCTTAAAGCTTACTCAATGGCAACAACCATTTAACCCAATAAGGTTCTATCAGGTGCTGAGTAAATTCCATTTTGTTCATTACTAGATAGATATATTCTATGTTGTGCATCTGAAAATAAATTAGATACGTTTATTTTAAAATTTAGGGTTATCTAAAAAAATATTTACATTTGCTATTATTCATGTTTAGCCTAATCATAATACTATGAAAAACACGTACATACTTCTCTTATTTCTGTTTTTGGCAGTATCTGCAATGGCTCAAACCGGAACCATACAGGGTAAAATAACTGGGGCCAATGCTCCGGTTGCTTTTGCCAGCATTGGACTTGCGGGTACAGGCAAAGGAGCCACTTCTGAAACCGATGGCAGCTTTTTGCTGGAACAGGTGCCAGCAGGAACTTATAATTTACAGGTGCGGGCAGTTGGCTTTGCCCCATACGAAACCAGTGTTACTGTAACGGCAGACCAAACAGTGTGGGTAGCTGCTGTGCTGCGACAACAGGCTAGCCGGCTGCGGGAGGTGGTCGTAACCGGTACTATGCGAGAGACATTTACCTTGGAGTCACCGGTGCCAGTGGAGGTATTTACTTCTCAATACTTCCAGAAGAACCCGACACCTGCTCTGTTCGAAGCACTTGCTCAGGTAAATGGTGTGCAACCTCAGATCAACTGCAACGTGTGCGGCACCGGAGACATCCATATAAACGGGATGGAAGGTGCCTATACGATGGTACTGATAGATGGCATGCCTCTGGTAAGTGCCCTCTCTACAGTGTACGGCCTTAGTGGTATACCCAACAGCATGATTGAGCGGGTGGAGGTGGTAAAGGGACCGGCTTCTACTTTATATGGCTCAGAGGCTATGGCCGGTCTAATTAACGTCATCACCAAAAGCCCGGTTAAAGCTCCTCTTGCCTCAGCCGATGTCTTCTATACGAGCCACCGGGAGCTAAACGCGGATGTAGGTTTGAGTCGCCGCTGGGGAAAAACATCCACGCTGTTGAGTACTAACTACTACCGTTTTCAGGACCAGCGCGATGTAAACCACGATAATTTTACAGACATGCCTTTGCAGCACCGGATTTCGGTTTTTAACAAATGGGGTTTTCAGCGGAAAGAAAATCGGCTCGCCTCGCTGGCGGCACGCTACTATTACGAGGACCGCTTTGGAGGAGAACTGCAATGGACGCCTGCCTACAGAGGGGGCGACAGCATTTATGGCGAATCGGTGTACACAAGGCGCTACGAACTAATCGGTACGTACCAACTGCCGGTGCAGGAACACCTTGTGCTGAGCTATTCTTACAACGACCACCACCAGAACTCAGCGTATGGCAACACCTCCTATATAGGCACGCAACGGGTGTTCTTCGGGCAGCTTATCTGGAACAAGGAGCTCAACCAGCGCCATCAGCTGGTAGCTGGTGCAACTTACCGCCACACCTACTACGACGACAACACACCAGCCACTGAGTGGCAGAAGCAGGGAAAAGTGGAGAATGAGCCGGTAACAACCCGGTTGCCTGGTATTTTTGTGCAGGACGAGTTAAAGCTGTCGACTGCCACCACACTACTGGCAGGCTTGCGTTACGACTACAATACAGAACACGGCAGTATACTAACCCCGCGCCTTAACCTGAAGTGGGCAGCAAATGAAGATCAGATTCTGCGGATGAGCCTGGGCAAAGGGTACCGTATTGTAAATCTATTTACCGAAGACCATGCCGCCCTCACCGGTGCCCGTGACGTAATAATCCGGAATGAGCTAAAGCCGGAGGAGTCGTACAATGCCACTCTGAACTATCAGCATTACCTGAACCTGCCCCAAGGTTATCTGAACCTCGAAGGAAGCGCTTTCTACACTTACTTCACCAATAAGATTGTGGCCGACTTCCTTTCAAACAATTACCAGATAATTTATGATAACCTGAGCGGGCATGCCGTTTCAAGGGGAGTGGCTTTAAATGCAGAGATGGCTATTGCAGCGCCTTTTCGTGTGCATGCAGGCCTTACGCTAATGGAGGTGTACCAGGTGCAGCAGCCGGAAGGAAAGCAGCTACAGGAGAGGGTGCCACAGCTGCATGCTCCTGCCTTGTCTGGCACTTTTACGGCATCGTACAATCTTCAGGCGGCAGGGCTTATGCTAGATTACACCGGCACCTTTAGCAGCCCCATGTACTTACCTGTGCAGGAGAAGGATTTCCGGCCTGCTAAATCGCCTTGGTTTACGCTGCAGCATTTGCAACTTACCAAGACTTTTGGTAATGGTATGGAGTTGTACGGGGGAGTAAAAAACATCTTTAATTTTATGCCTCGGCACCCTCTCATGCGCCCTTTCGATCCGTTCGACAAACAGGTGGAGGTGAACAACCCCAACAACTACTCCTTTGATACCGAATATAACTACGCGCCCCTGCAAGGGCGTCGTACATTCATGGGGCTGCGCTTTACCCTGGCAGACAGGAAAAAGAATTCTGGTAATTAGCCGGAATAATTTAAATCACTACATGCTGATGTTAAACGATTGGCTAGTACACAGTTGCTTTATGTAGCTGCAGAAATGCCACCGCTTAGCGTTAATTAAGCAGAAATAATTTCGGAAGATAAAGGGGAAGCTGTTGCAAATGTGGGAACTGCTTTCTACTTTTGCCCCAATAATTAGCTGCGCACGTGGTGAAACTGGTAGACACGCCATCTTGAGGGGGTGGTGCCTTCGGGTGTGGGAGTTCGAATCTCCCCGCGCGCACTTCATCTTAAAAGCCCTATTTGCTTGTAAAGCGAATAGGGCTTTTTGTTTTGCAATTCCTCGTTTTGATACTCGCTCCAGTTAAGGTCAGCTAAATTATTCTAATGAAATTGGCCTTCCGGAGGGTTTTCTAATGTTACGAGGCTGTGGGTTTGCGATTGACCAAAAGGCTTTAAGATATTCTTAGAACATACAATAATGAGCTGGCGATAAATGGACCTGCAGCAATTATTTTACCTCAGGTAGTTAAGCTTTTTTAAATATATTTTAGTTATAAAATTTATTTAAAAAAGCTTATATTTACAACCTCACCTCACGCAGATAAGCCAATGTGAAATACACTTTCTTTTAAGGAAATAAATAAGTAGCCCAGTGCGGCCGGCTACCATTATTCACTTTTAAAGAAAGATTGTATGCTTTTTCTTCAGAACATCACCTATATACATCCGAATAAAGATTTACTGTTCGAGAACTTAAATCTTACCATAAACCGGCACCAGAAAATTGCCCTGATCGGCAACAATGGGGCGGGAAAATCGACCTTGCTTAAGTTAATGGCAGGCGAAGTGCAACCTACTGCAGGCTCAGTAAAAGTAGAGGCCAAACCATATTATGTTCCACAGGTTTTTGGGCAATTCAACCACCTCACTATTGCTCAAGCTCTCCGGATAGAGGAGAAGTTAAACGCGCTACAGCAGATTCTGAATGGTGATGTGTCAGAGGAGCACCTGGCTATACTTAACGACGACTGGACGATTGAGGAGCGATGCAACACTGCCTTAGCTTATTGGAACCTGCAGCACTTTGACTTGGGTCAACCTATGAATGCCCTCAGCGGCGGGCAAAGAACAAAGGTTTTTCTGGCCGGCATCTCCATTCATCAACCGGAGATTGTGTTGCTAGATGAGCCAAGCAACCACTTAGATACCTCCGGTAGAGACCTGCTGTATCATTTTCTGAAAGCTAGTTCCAGCACGCTGTTGGTAGTGAGCCACGACAGAAAGCTGCTGAACCTGCTGCAGGCGGTGTATGAACTCAGTAAGCGGGGCATAACTGTTTATGGCGGCAACTACGATTTTTATGTTGCTCAGAAACAGATAGAAAGCCAGGCGTTGGCGCACGATGTAAAAAGCAAGGAGAAGGCATTGCGCAAGGCCAAAGAAGTAGAGCGCGAAACAACAGAAAGAATTCAAAAGCTGGATGCCCGCGGAAAGAAAAAGCAGGAGAAAGCCGGCATGCCTACCATTGTGATGAACACGCTCCGGAACAACGCTGAAAAGAGTACCGCCCGTGTAAAAGGAGCGCATGCTGAAAAAATAGGAGCCATTTCGCAGGAGTTAAGCGAATTACGGCAAGAGTTGTCCGACACCGACAAAATGAAACTAGGTTTTGATAATGCTGCTCTTCATACAGGTAAGCTTTTAATCACGGCAAAAGAAATTAACTTCGGGTACGGGCAGGACCTGTTGTGGAAACAGCCCTTAACTTTTCAGGTGGTGAGTGGGGAACGCGTGGTGCTGAAAGGCCCTAACGGTTCAGGTAAAACAACTCTTATAAACATAATGTTAGGCCATCTGGAGCCTGCAAGTGGTACGATATACCGAGCCGACAAAAAGGCGGTGTACATAGACCAGGATTATTCCCTGATCAGCGACCACCTGACGGTGTACGAGCAGGCGCAGGAATACAACCACTCGGCTTTGCAGGAGCATGAAGTAAAGATTCGCTTAGACCGGTTTCTGTTCCCAAAGGAATTTTGGGATTTGCCTTGCAGCACGTTGAGCGGAGGAGAAAAAATGCGGCTCATGCTCTGTTGCCTCACCATTAGCCACCAGGCACCCGACCTGATTATTCTGGATGAGCCAACAAACAACCTCGATATTCAGAACATAGAAATATTAAGAGCTGCCATAAACGAATACCTGGGAACCCTGATTGTTGTCTCACACGACCAGACTTTTCTGGAGCAGGTAAACATAGAGAAAGCGATTGAACTGAGATGAGTAAAGGCTTAGTTCACAACTAAAGTAGGTTGCGGCGCGGGTGCAGGTGCTTGTGCTAGAGTTTACATGTGGGAGAATAAGTTCGTTCTCTCACATGTAAACTTCTCCTATTTAGTCAGTAATCAATTGCAAGGAAATTATTCTAATCAAAAAGGCCTTCCGGAGCTACTCAAGCATCAAACTGCCTTAGGGCAATTCCGCCTAAAAGGTGTTAGGCCTGTGCAACTGGGGCTGATACCAGCTTTGCCGCCTCTTGTAACAATTGCTCAACCTGCCTAAAGTCTGGACGTTTTGCTATGTTCTCCTGCAGACACTGCGCCCTTAATTCGCTTAGCAACCTAACTGCGGCATGGGCTCGTTCTGTAACGGCCAGGTGCGTGAGCAGATCGTCGAGCAGGCAGCCAAACGCTCTTACCTCCATTCGTTCCAGGGCTGGTGCATAAGCCTGGTTGGCTCCGGCATAGGAGGTGGCTGCTCCAAAATCGCCGAGCAAAGGGAAAGCAGCCTCATTCACTAAAATATTGTGTGCGTACAGGTCGCCATGCATCAGGTGTTGAGCGTGCAGGTGTGCGGTTGCAGAAGCAATTCCGGTAGCTATAGAAAGTGCCGCTTGCAGGCTGAAACTAGTGCCTTCCAGGTATACATCGCGAGTGCAGGAGTCTAAGCTTGGTGGTAGACCCAGATTTTTGTAAGTAGGCGGAATCAGGCTCAGTACCAGCCCTTGCTTTTGCTCCGGGTGGCCGCTTAACTTTCCTAAAACCTGCACAAAATTCGGGTGGTTGCCGGCTGCAATACAAGCGTTCAATTCGTCGGCCGGGGAGCCATCGGAAGTAATTTCTCCTTTAAATACTTTTACAGCCACATGGTCTTCTATTGCTGAGGGCTTGTTCTGGTGCCAATGTGCTTTATAAATATAGCCCGATGCCCCCTGTCCCAGTTGCTCATCAAGCGCCAGGTCGGTCCAGTTGATCTGAGTCAGGTCATTAGCGGGGAGTTCTGATTGGCAGCATGGGTTGCCCGAATAAGCCAGCCACGACAAGCGGGGAAGCTCAAAAAGCCAGTTCGGCAGCACCTCTATCTGATTAGCGGCAATTCGGAGTAGTTCGATACTACGACACTGCGCCATTTCCTCGGGCAGTGCTTTAAGCTTGTTTCCAGCCAGCATAAATTTCTGTAGCCGGTGGCATTTGCCAATAGAGGCCGGTAACTGTTCTATGTTGTTGTTGGTAAGAATCAGCCAGCGAATATCTACCGGAATGGCATCTTCAGCAATGGAAGAAATCTGGTTCTCTTTAAAACCGATCATCTCCAGTTTGGGGCACTCGGCTAGCACCGGAGGAAAATGCTCAAACTTGTTGTTATAAAAGAATGCAATTTTAAGATTCTTCAGAAGTTTGAAATTGTCAGGCAGCTGCGAGAGTGGGTTATTCGATAAGTCCAGCATCTCTAAAGTGTCGGCCAGGTCGATTATTTCTTCCGGAAACTCCGTTAAACCACATGATAATAATCGTAAACTTGTTATGCCTTTAAGCTGGCCAGATTTAAGCTGTTCTAATGTTTGCATGTAGCGTTGAGGTTCTGAAGGAGGAGAGATGGACGTTTAGATTTTAATGAATGTTTGCCGCTATTCTCCTTCTAATACTATAGTAACTTATCTTGATTTTAATAAATCGTACATGTACGAAAGCGAGCACCAATAGGCTACCCTTTACCACAAAATTCATAAAAACCCTCCGGAAGGGTAATTTCATTAGCATAATTGAGCAGCTGTAAGGTTCGTTGGAGGGTATTTTGCCAGAGGGCCAATTTATGAAGCCATACTTTTTAAAACATGCTATAAATCCTCTTCTGCGGAACCTGATTCAGTGAAAATCAATACCATCCTGTGTCTTTTTTCTAAAAAAGCTTACCTGCTGCGCTCGAATGGGTTCTCCGGCTTTACGAGCAGCACCTTTTCCCGCTCCACAACTACAGAGCCAGGAGCAGAGCCTTTGGGTTTGCGCACATATTTTTTAGGTGTGTAGAGTACCGGGCAAAGCGAATCGCTTTTGCGCTTGCTATAATATGCTGCCAACTGCGCGGCTTTTTCGAGCACTGTGCCAGGTACTGTTTTACCTGCCTGGTGCTTTATAACTACATGCGACCCTGATACATCTTTAGCGTGCAGCCAGAGATCGTCTTTGTAGGTGTGGCGCTGCGTGAGCACATCGTTGTTACGGGCGCTTTTGCCAACCAGTATTTTAAAGCCTTCAGACTCAAATACCCTAAAAGGGATTTCCGTTTGTGCCTGCTGCTTGGAGGAAAACAGCTGGCCATATTCTTTTTGAAAAGCCTTGAGCGCTTTAAAGCCTTTTACCTCTGCCAATGCCGCTATGGCATCTTCCAACACAATAATTTCTTCAAGTTTGCGCTCCGCCTTTTCTTCTAGTTGCCTTACCTCCAGGTGCTGGTTTTTGGCCTTACGGTATAGGCGCTCTGCCTGCTTCTGAGGTGTTTCGTCAGCTTTTAACTTGTAGGTGCGGGTTTGGTCGGTGTAGAAATCGTAGAGATCAATTTCTGTAGTGCGCGGCGGAATAAAAGTGAGATTAGCCATCAGCACATCGGCTGTTTGGGAGTAGGAGCGGTCGTGTCGCAGCTCCTGTAGCTTTGCTTCTGTTTGCGCCAGTACTGTGCGGGTGCCGTTTAGTTTTTTGGTTAGCTGCTGCTGGGCCTGCTCGTATTGTCGCTCAAAGCCGGTTTCGTAAAGGTAACTTCGGGTAAGGGCATTTAGCGCCTCCAACGGGTCGTGCAGCGTTTGTTGTATGTCGCCGAGCGGTAGCAGCGAGAGGCGCGTTTTGCCTTCTAGCCTGGTAATATAATAGGCTTCGGGCTGCTCTAGTTTTTCCAGCAATTCCTGCACCAGCTCCCACTTTTCTTCCAGTGGCTTGGCACTGTAGTGGAGCTGTTCCAGGTACAGTGCCGGCAGGTCGCCAAACGTGGGATATATTTTCCGGATGTTTCCTTCAGCGGCAGCAAAGGCAGCAATGTTTTGAGGCAGCGGCCTGTGCATCTGCAAAGGGTTAAGTTCCAGGTCGGCTCCAAATTTTTTATGAAAAAGGTCTACCGCTTCCTGCTCCTGAAAAAGAACTATATTGGCGCGGTTGCCAAAAAGCTTGAATAGCAACAAAAAGTTGTTGGATAGCTCAAAGTAAAAGCTTCGCTCATTTTGGTGTTGTACCACTTCCTGCACTTGCTGCCCCAGCATTGGCTCCAGCAGGTCTACACTGTTGGCGCGTGCGCGTTTAAATTCAGCAGGAAACGAGAGGGCAGAGAAATGGGAGGTAAGCATCGCCCGAATGTAAAATTCTCTACCTGAGCCTGTAAAGCCAAGAATAAGTTCATCTTTGTTCTGGCTAAAGCAGGTTTGCACCTGCATACCCACCACTTCGGAGCGGAGCCGGTGGGTCAGTTGTTTCAGGAAGTAGTAGTTTTGATGCACTTATACTTCTATTTGTAGGCCATCGTGGGCCAGGCTAACAAAATCAGGTAACTGCATTTCTACGTGGCGGTGCTGCCCCATCAGGTGGCTGATATGCGTTATATATGCTTTTTCCGGGCGCAGTTCGGCAAGTACATCCAATGCTTCCTGCAGCGAGTAGTGAGAAATATGCGGCTCACGCCGGAGTGCGTCCAGCACCACCACTTTAGAGCCTCTTATTTTATCCATCTCCTCGGGGGCAATGTAATTAACATCCGTAATATAGGTGAAATCTCCTATGCGGTAGCCCAATACCGGCAGTTTGTAGTGGAGCACCCGAATAGGTGTTACTAAAATGCCTTCTACCTCAAAGGGAGCCTCCGTAACAGGGTGTAGCGCCACCCGCGGAATACCTGGGTAATTTGCGCCAGAAAAAATATAGGGAAATTCCTGCTTCAGCTGGTTAAGTACCCGCTGCTCTCCATACACCGGCATGTCTTTTTTTTGCAGAAAATTGTAGGCTCTGATATCGTCGAGGCCAGCTGTGTGGTCTTTGTGCTCGTGCGTGAAGAGCAGTGCATCCAGCGTTTTAATACGCTCACGGAGCACCTGTTGCCTAAAGTCGGGCCCGGTATCTATTATCAAGCTCTTATCGCCAATCTGCAGGTGCACTGATACCCGGAGGCGCTTATCGCGGTAGTCTACAGAGCAACACACCTCGCAGGAGCACCCGATTACGGGTACGCCCTGCGAGGTGCCAGTGCCTAAAAAAGTTATTTTCAATGGGTTTCCTCGTTACGTATTTGCAGATAGAGCTCCCTGTTTTTGTCGCTCAGGCGGTTCTCATCTACCGAAATAGTGCGTAGAATATCGTAAAGGCAATTAACTTTTCCTTCTAAACTGAAATATTTGTTCACAACGGCCACTTTCATGTCTTTTAAGATGCAGTAGCCCGCCTTGAAATTCCCCTTCTCGTAGCGCAGCACAAATTCTGATTCAGCAAAAATATCTTCCAGCTTGTTCAGGAAAGGCCGCGTGTACCTTAACTCCATTTACTTTGTTTTATTCTCCGAGATGTTGTTTTACGGTTTGTACCAGCATGTCAAAGTCAAGGGGCTTTGGTAGGTAAGCGTCTACGCCTGCTTCCTTAAAGTCTTCCATGGTATAATTGTTGGCGTTGCCGGTTACAGCTATGATCGGAATTTTAGAGATTTCCTTGTTTTCGTGCTTACGTATTTCCCGGGTACACTCCATGCCGTTTTTCACCGGAATGTTCAGGTCCATCAGAATAGCGTCGATCTTGTTGCTCTCTACTTGTTTAATTACTTCTCCACCATTTTTGGCAGTAAGTATTTTATAGTTCTGGAGCTCCAGGATCTTCTTCGTCAGGTTTAGAATTACTGAACTGTCTTCAGCAATCAGAATGGTTTTGCTATCTGCCATAAGAATGATTATATAATTATTTCTTTGTAAGCTATTTTATAGTTTTCGTATTGCTCCTGAAGCTTGGAGAAGTTGTCGTCTACAGCTTCGAGCGCATTGTTTTTTATATCGTGCTCCAGCTGCTTTGCCAGTTCGGCCAACGGATTTATACCGAGGGTAAAACCTGTTCCTTTTAGCTGATGCAATGTACTTAAAATGCTAGTATAATGTTGTGCTTCGAGCTGCTTTTGGGCATCAGCAAGCAGTTCTGCGGCTTCTTCCTCAAAATCGGAGTACAGTTGCTTCACAAAATCGGCACCCCCAATTTGCTTCAGTTGCTCTACCACTGCCTGATCAATCATAACTGGAGCGTCTTCCTGCTCTTCAGGCTCGCCTGCTGTTGTTTCTATGGCAGGAGTAGCCGATTCGCTTGAATTTTGCCAGCTACTGTTTTCCCACCGGCTCATAACTGCGTAAAGGTCGGAACTTTTTACCGGTTTAGAAACATAATCGTCCATTCCCTCTTGTATAAACTTCAAGGCATCGTCCTTCATTGAGTAGGCCGTCATGGCTATAATAGGAGGGCAGGCTGTTCCTAACCGCTCCCTTATTTTCTTCATGGCTGTTATACCGTCCATTTCCGGCATCTGGATATCCATGAAAATGATATTATAACGATTGTCTGTGGCAAATTGTACAGCCTCGAAGCCATTGGAGGCTATGTCTATGCGGCAGCCGAGTCGTTCGAGTTGCTTTTCTGCCACTTTCTGGTTTATCTGGTTATCGTCTACGAGCAGAATATAAGGAGCGCTGGCAAACACTTCCACTTCGCTGCTGAGCTGCTGTTGCTCTATGTTGGCCTCTACTTCTTGTGGATCTGCCAGTTTGAATTTTATGTTAAACCAGAAGGTGCTTCCCTGGTTAGGCTTAGACTCCACACCAATGCTGCCTCCCATAAGCGCAGTAATTTGTTTAGAAATAGCAAGCCCCAAGCCAGTGCCTCCAAAGGTTTTGGTGGAGGAGTTGTCGAGCTGCATGAAATCCGTAAACAGCACCTGCTGGTCTTCCGGACTAATGCCAATGCCGGAGTCTTTTACCCTTACGTGCAGCATATGCTCGTATTGGTTTAACTGCCTGCTCCTTACAGAAATTGATACTTCGCCCTCGTTCGTAAACTTAATGGCATTTGAAGCTAAGTTAGAAAGTATCTGCAGGAACCTTATTTCGTCTGTCTTAATATAACGTGGCGTACCAGACTCAATATGATAGGTGAACTGCAGGTCTTTCTGCTGTGCCCGGTTTATGAACAGCGAATGAATTTTGCCTAGTGTGTCGTACAGATCTATGCCGCTCTCGCTGATATGCAGTTTGCCTGCCTGCATCTTAGACAAGTCCAGGATATCGTTGAGAATAGCCAGCAGTGCATCAGATGATTTACGCAGGGTTTCGATGTACTCTTCCTGCTCTTTGTCGGTGTTGATCTGGCGCAATAAGTCGATCATGCCGATGATGCCATTCATTGGCGTACGAAGCTCGTGGCTCATGTTAGCCAGGAACTGGGTTTTCACTTTTAACAGGTTTTCTGCTTCTTCTTTGGCCTTGAGCAAGGCCACTTGCGTGCGTTTCAGCTCCGATACATCGCGAGCCACACCTTCCAGACTTATAGGCTGGCTGTTCTCGTTATACACCACGCGGGAGTCGAGCAGAATCGTTTTTTGGGTTCCGTCCTTGCAGATCATCTGCACTTCCTTATCCCGAATGGACTCTTGCCGCAGCACCCGCTCGCGCATTAACAGGCGCTGCGCCGGATGCACAAATAATCTGGCGCTGTCAAAGCCTATGGTTTCTTCCTCTTTGTAACCTAACAAACTGTAGATAGAAGGACTTACAATTTCTATGATGCCATCGAGGGAGGTGCGGTAATACACATCCTGAAAAGATTCGAATATCCGTCGGAATTTTATCTCGCTGTTTGCCAGGGCCAGCTGCGATTTTTTCTTGTCGGTTATATCCAGTGCAATGCCTGAAATTTCCTCAAAGGTGCCATCTTCGAGGTAAATTGGGTTCAGGTATATTTCTAGCCAGCTTTCGCTATCTGGTGTGCTAATTTCGAAATGCTGAATATTTCCCTTGAATGCTTCTTCATACCTTTCGGTCCAATTACCGGATGCCTCCACGGAGGTGTTAAGGGGCATAATGGCCTCTAAAGACATGAACGGCAGCAGCTCTTCTCCTGGTCTGGCAAAGGTTTTGGAGAAGTTCCGGTTAAAGGAGGTCAACTCAAACTCACGGTTAAGAGACCACATGTGGTGCGTGCCACTTTCAAAAATAGCTTTCAGCCGGGCGTTTTGGTTGTTTATCTGCTCCTCGTTTCGCTTCCGCTCAATGGCCAGCGCCACCTGGTTCGAAATAAAGTGCAGGATCTCGATATCGGTGTGCACGTAGGCATCCGGATTCTGATAATCCTGCAATGTAATAACCCCGATGATGCGATCGCCTATGGCAAGCGGCGAGCACAGAATAACTTCTGGCAAGGCACCGTGTATGGTCAGGTGCTGCTTTTCGGCAAGCTCTATAAGCTCTTGCTTCTGCATGTACAACGGCTTGCCGGTTTTTATAATATACTCCGACAGACCCATGGTAAAAGGACGCCTGATCTCCGCTTTCGTTGATTTGTCTATAAACTGATCGACCAGGTACACAAAGTGCAGGTGGTGAAAATCATAATCGCAGAGGGCAATGTAAATGTTCCGGGTTTCTATTATTTTGCTGAGTTCCCGGTGGATGGCTCCATAAAGCGAGTTCAGGTCTTTGCTGCTTATGGCAAGGTTGGCAATGCTGTAGTATACCTTTTGAAGCCGTTCTGCCTTAATACGATCGGTAATGTCGTGCAGAATAGCGCGGGTAGCCACCGGTTTTCCGTCTTGCCAGCTGCAGGTAATACTACCGATCAGGTGAACAGGCTTGCCTGCCTTGGTCAGGAAAACAGTCTCAATTTTATTTACATGCTCGCCTTTATACAGGTTCCGCAGTTGGTAAATCAGCTTAGCCTTGTAATAAGGGTGCACAATGTCGTTTAGCGAAAGGGTCTCTATATCAGAGTCGTTGTAGCCGAGCCGGTCTTTCCAGGCTTTGTTCACAAATATAAATTTGTTGTCGGCCGAGATATTCTGTATGAGGTCATGCGCATTGTCGAAGAGGTCTTGCAGACGGATCTTGTTATCCTTCAGTGCCTCCATGGCAATGCGTTTGTCGGTCATGTCTTTGCCAACACTGGTTATGCCTCGTATTTCGCCATCGGGTCCGTACTCAAACATGCAGTCCCAACGCAGGGTTTTGAGCTGACCCGATTTCATAAGCAGGTCCCGCTCATAATAAGTGTTGAGCTGCTTTGTCTGGATTGATCTCTTAAAATCCTGCCGCCTTTTCTCCCGCTCATGTTCAGGTACCAGCAGGTCGTGGTAGTTTTTGCCAACCAATTCCTCCCGCTCATATTCCAGGTATTTAAGAAAATAGTCGTTGGAGTACACAATGGTGCCGTTCACATCCATGCTAAAGTACACTAAACTTACTTTCTCCAGAAAACTGCGGAAGTGCTCCATGGATTCGTGCACTACCTCTTCACGGCGCTTGGCCAGCTGCACCAGCTTGCGTTGGGTTATGTCGCGCTTAAAGGCCTGCACATAGTAATGCCCGTCTATCTTTATGCGGTTCAGGGTAATTTCTGAGTCGAAAAAAGTGCCGTCTTTTCGAATGTTTTTCCACTCAAAAGATACCGGTGCATCAGAAGCCAGTGCCTTTGCCATAAACTGGGCTGTTTTTTTTGCAGAAGGTACTCCATCTGGCTGCACCTCCGGGGAAAAGTCTTGTGGGGAATGCCCGATCAGATCTTCTCTTTTGCAGCGGAACAGCTGAGTAGTTTTTTCGTTGCAGTCTACGATGTTGCCATCTTTATAAAGCAGAATAGCGTCATAAGATGCCTCAAAAAGCATTTTGTATTTATCTTCTGAGTGGATGAGCTGCTGCATGAGCTCGTGCCGCGACAGATAGTTGCCAATGGCATTGCCAATAAAATCCAGCATGGAGATAAAAGAGGGAGTTGTTTTAGTTCCTTCCTCAGGCCAAAGCACCAGTAGCGCCACCAACGACTTTTCTGTTGAAATTGGAAGTAAGGTAATATCGCGCTTGATCTCCTTTTCCAGATTGGAGCAAATAACTCGGATGGCATGGCGTTTATCAGGCGTTAATGTCAGGTTGGCTATGGCTGTGTCTAAGGCAAAAGAATCGGGTAGGGAAACATCGCTTGCCTTTCCTGCAGAATACGATAAGATTGCCTGCTCATCGTCTGGGGAGTAGGTATAGACGCAGCCTCCCACCATATCTGATTTGAGCAGCAACTCTTCAATGGTGGAGTTTAATACCTCCTGCTCGCTATTGGAGATAGAGAGGTTGGTGATCAGGTGGTTTACGAATTCGAGTTGGTGGTTGCGAAAACGAATTTCCTGTTCCGTGCCAACCAGCTCAAACAGGTTTCGGGCAGAACCAAAAATAACCTCCTGCTGATCGAACTCTCCTTTCTGCAGCACTATTTCGATCGGAAGCAGATCGTTGGTTTTCTCAAGCAGCCACCATTCAAACTTCTGTGGCCCTTCCTCCATAGTTTGCTGCAGTTGCCCCCGCAGGCCCACCCGCTCGAACAGGTTCAGGTTAAAAGTCTTGAAAATGGAGTTGCCGATTAGGTCCTCTTTTCGCTGGTGAATTAGCTTTAGCGCACTCCTGTTGATGTCTATAAAATTACCAGAACTATCGAGTATAAAAAGTGGCTCCGTACTGTATTCAAACACATAGCGGTAATTGTCATTATTGGAGACAATGTCTCCACCTTCTTTAGATGGAACAATATCCACGCTAATAAACATCTCGTTCTCGTAGTGGAGCAACTGGCACCGGTACTGGCCCATGTGCAAAGTAGGTGTGCTGGAGATAATGCCACTGCTGATCTTTCGCTTCTGGTTAAGCTCTTTCAGCAGATTGGCAAAAGCTCCTTTGTTGCTGTCGCACAGTATGTCTTGCAGATGCTGAAGTTCTTGTTCTTGGGTTTCAGAGGCGAGTAAGGTATGGGCAGCGCAATTGGAGGCAAGTACGTGGCCTGCCAAATCGGCCACGAGCAAAACCTGGTCGGGTTTTGATAGCTGGGTAATTACCTGAAGCAGCTTATTTGCCAGCTGAATTAAGTGTTCAGAAACTTGCCTGTTATTTAATTGGGGCATATTGTTAAGCTCGAGCGTTTATCCAGTGCGTTTGTTTACCACTGTTAGTTACGAAGTTTACGATATTAACTATAAATTAGCAAAAAATTACGAAGGGGCTATTTCTGAAGAATAGTTTCTTTTCGAGATCTAACATTACGGGAGACCTGTTGGTGCCTGGCCTTTTATGAAGAAAATCTGCTTTGCTGTTACCACTGACCTTAATTACGACCAACGCATGCAACGCATTTGCGGATCTATGGTAAAGAGAGGATACGCAGTGGAATTGGTAGGCAGGGTTTTGCCAGTTTCGCTACCACTGCAGCCACAGGCTTATGGTCAGCACCGGCTAAAGTGCTGGTTTAACAAAGGCAAGCTCTTTTATGTTGAATTTATGCTTCGCCTTTTCTTCTACCTGTTAAAGCAGCGGTTCGATGCCTACTGTGCCATAGACCTGGATACTGCCCTGCCAGTTTACTTTATATCGAAGTTAAAGCGAAAACCTTTTATTTATGATGCGCACGAATACTTTCCGGAGGTGATTGAGGTGGCAGACCGTAAAAAGGTTAAGGCTGCCTGGACTGCAATTGAAGGTTATATTATCAGAAGAACCCGCTTTGCCTATACCGTTACAGCTTCTATTGCCGATGTTTTCCGGCAGAAATACGGGACACATTTTGAAGTAATCCGGAATATGCCGCCATTACTGCCTTACACAGAACCATCTAAAGAGCCTGCTACCATTTTGTACCAGGGTGTTGTAAACGAGGGGAGGGGGCTGGAGCAACTGCTGGAAGCTATGGTGGAAGTAGACGCAAAGCTCATTATTTGTGGCCATGGAGATATTTTTGACGAACTCGTGCAACTGGCAAACTCTTTGGGAGTTGCTCATAAAGTAGAGTTCAGAGGCAAAGTGCTGCCTGCCGACCTGCTGCTGATAACGCGCCGCGCAAGCATAGGAGTAATGCTCCTTGAAAACAAAGGCTTAAGCTATTATTTCTCCCTGGCAAATAAGTTTTTCGATTACATACATGCGGTTACACCTCAACTGGTTATCAACTTTCCGGAGTATCAGCGGCTGAACGCAAAGTATGGTGTAGCGCTGGAGAGTAGCCTGGCGGTAAATGAAATCAGGGAGAAACTGCAAAGGCTGCTTTCGGACCAGGTGCTGTACGAGCAACTGCAGCAGAACTGCCGGGAAGCCCGCCTGGAACTGAACTGGCAGGAGGAAGAACAGAAACTCTGGCGTTTTTATGAGCAAATATGGACAAGCCGGTAAAATTGAAATACTTACTTGTAGTAGTAGGACCTACCGCCGTAGGCAAAACAGACTTGTGCGTGCAGCTTGCCAAGCACTTTAAAACCGTCATCCTATCAGCCGATTCCAGGCAGTTTTACAAGGAAATGTCTATAGGTACGGCAAAGCCTAGCCTGGAGGAGCAGCAGGGAGTACCGCATTATTTTGTCGATTCGCACAGCATCAGCCAGGAGTACAATGCCGGAGCCTACGAACAGGATGTGCTGCACCTGCTCGAAAAGCTGTACCAGGAACACGACCTGGTAATCTTAACGGGCGGATCGGGACTATATGTGCGGGCTGTGCTAGACGGGATGGACGACATGCCAGATGTTTCTCTGGAAATAAGGCAGCAGCTTTCTGACCTGTACGAGCAACAGGGGCTGGCACCTTTGCTAGAACAGTTGCAACAGCTCGATCCAGCCTATTACCAGCAGGTAGATCATTCAAATCCGCAGCGGGTTATCAGGGCATTGGAAGTTTGCCTGGCAAGCGGTCAGCCTTACTCTTCGTTTAGAAAACAGGAACGGCCAGAACGGCCTTTCCGCAGCATTAAAATTGGGTTGAACCGCGACAGGCAAGAGCTTTACCAGCGCATAGACCTGCGTATGGACCAGATGCTACAGCAAGGGTTAGTGGAGGAGGCGCAAGCACTTTACCCATACCGGCATCACAACGCGCTGCAGACAGTTGGCTACAAGGAGATTTTCGACTTCTTAGACGGCACCACCGATTGGGAAGAGACGGTACGCCTGCTCAAGCGCAATAGCCGCCGATATGCAAAACGTCAGCTAACCTGGTTTAACAAGACGCCTGAATACGCCTGGTTTCATCCGGAGCAGTGGCAGGAGATACTAACTTTTATAGATCAGGCCAGACAGTAACATAAGATAAAATATCTCTGGAAGGCCATTTTCATTAGCGGAATTTAAGTTGGTAGCTAATTGCAGTAGGGTAGTTTAATCAGCTATTGGTAAAGCTCATTATTACGGCAGTACTGCGTCTACATCTAAGCCAGGTGCCGCATTAGCCTAGTGCAGCAAGTGAGGAAAGAACCTTTTAACTTGCAGCGTTTTGATGTTTAGCTTCTATTCGGTTAAAGCAGAATCAAATAAAAAGCCCTTCCTGTTTTAGGGGAAGGGCTTTTTGTTACTAAACAGACAGAACTTCTACCATTTTGGTAAAGTTCGGGTTAATCAGTTTTCGTTTGGTGAAGGTTTCTTCAAAAGGGGTATACACCAGTTTTGAGTTAATCAGGCCGGCCATTACACTTTTATGGCCTTCCAGCAAACCTTCTACGCAGGCAATACCCAAGCGACTGGCCAGCAGGCGGTCAAATGCCGTTGGAGCGCCGCCACGTTGCACGTGCCCGATAATGGTTACGCGTGCATCCATATCAGGAAGGGCTTCCTGAACTTTGGCAGCTACTTTCATGGCACCGCCCTCTACTTCGCCTTCTGCAATGATAACAATAGAAGAAGTTTTGGAGCGGTTCCAGCCTGTACGCAAAGCCTCAATAATGCTCGGAATGGTGGTTTCGGTTTCCGGAATCATAACGATTTCAGCACCGCCACCAATGGCGCAAGGAATGGCGATATAGCCCGAGTCGCGGCCCATTACCTCCACAAAAAACACGCGTTCGTGGCTGTCGGCAGTATCTCGGATTTTGTCGATAGCATCGAGGGCTGTGTTTACGGCTGTGTCGTAGCCAATAGTATAGTCGGTTCCGAAAAGGTCGTTGTCGATGGTGCCGGGTGCACCCACCGTCGGGATGCCGAACTCATCGTAAAACAATTTGGCGCCGGTAAAGGAGCCGTTTCCGCCAATGGCCACCAAGCCCTCTATGCCAAAATTCTGTAATTGTTCGTATGCTTTTTGCCGGCCTTCCCGGGTCATAAATTCTTTGCTTCGGGCAGATTTTAAAATGGTGCCGCCTCGCTGGACAATGTTGCTGACAGAGGAAGATTCCATTTTAAATATTTCCCCCCTGATCATGCCGTTGTAGCCGCGCCTGATGCCATAAACCTCAATGCCTTTATATACAGCTGCACGGACTACGGCTCTGATACATGCGTTCATGCCGGGTGCGTCGCCTCCAGATGTAAAAACTCCAATTCTTTTCATGGGAGAAACGATTTAGTAATTAATAGTTTGGTTGATGTAGATTTGGTATGTATAGAGGAGTTGGTCTCTTAAATTTAAGCCAGCAATTTGGCAAAAAATATCGGTAGAAGTAAATATCGGTGCATTTTTATTTAAACTTAAAAAAAGGTTAATAAGTATCGCTCCAAAAAATAATATTAGCCGTATGAAAGCCTGTTGTAGTATGTTGCCTTGTATTGGCACAGCCTTCTGGTATTTGGCAACGCTCCACCAAGTCTTAACCCCTTGTTTTGTATAAAACTGATGCCTTTTATGTCGTGTCATTTTTGTATACTCGTAACCTAAAACAATTTATAAAGAGCAGATTATGTTTGGTTTTTTTGAAAGTGAGGAGACAAAAAGATTAAAGAGCCATATAAAAAACCTAGGTGCTCTGGCAAAAATTGACGGACACGTAGACCCCGACGAAATGAATTATATCGTTTCCATCGGGACCCGGCATGGCCTTAAAGCCAACGAGGTACAGGATATCCTGTCTAACCTGGACAGAGTAGAACTAAAAGCACCCGCTAACGACACCGAGCGCTTCGATCAGATCTACGATTTAGTGGAGATGATGTTAGCCGATGGCATTATAGACGAGAAGGAAATGGAGTTTTGTACTAACATGGCCTTGAAGCTGGGGTTCCGGAAATCCATTGTAGGCGTGCTGGTACGGAAGATTTCTATTGGCGTGAAAGACGGCATGCCACGCGAGATGATTCGGCAGGAGGCACAGGCATTTTTATATTAAGCTAAACTTCATGAAACGACTTCGGGTACCTATTACCGTTATTGTGTCGGCTTATGGCAGTATTTTGCTCTTGCTTGCTGCCATCTTCCTGATGCGCGACCAGACGCTCCATAGTTTACAGACCACACTGCCCCTTACCTTTCTGATGCGTTTTGGGGCATTCTGGTTTATCAGTTTTTTGCTGGCAGTTATTATTTACCTGGTTAACCTTAACTTAAATTACATGGGCATTCCTGCTACTCAAAGAAAGCACGGTACGCGCCTTGGAACCTTTGTGTTGGGTGCTGGTTCCCTCTTTCTGATGGTGGCGCTCCTGCTGCTGACTTATCTAAGTTTTTAAGTTTCAGCTTCTTTAGCGGAACGCTGCTATCCTTTTATTTAAAATTATTCTAATGAAAAAGCCCTTCCGGAGCATTTTTGCATAAAATTAAGCCTGGGCCTTTTCTACTACATTGCTGCCCCTAAAATCATGAATAATTTCTGATTTTGAATTTAGTGCAACCATAAGTAGTGCTACTCAAATTATTCAAATGAAAAGGGCCTTCCGGAGCCTGAAATTACGTTTAATAGTGCAGCTTATCCTTGGTTGATCTCTAAGTTCTGCACATAATTTACTGCCGGCTTTTTTTAATCTTCGGCTTCGTAAGCTATAAACTGGCCACCTTCATAAAGAAATATGTTCACCTGATTATCGAGGCCAATGGCAATGGCTTCTTTGGCAGTTTTCAGAACCTTGTTTGTTTCTGTGTTTCGGATGCTTGTTCCCGGTTCTGCCAGGTAGAGATAATAAAGGCTTTTCAGGTTGCCACGCTCATTAAAGAGGATGTCTTTTTTGAGTTCGTGCAGCTGCCAGGCCGAATCCTGTTGTGTAAAAGCCAGCATCAGTACCTGTTCCTCGTGTCGAATCTGAAGGGCCAGGTCCTGTGTGTTGTCATCATCAAACTGACCTTTTACGAGTAGTGGTCCCTGCTTTTTGTTTTGCACCAGTTTCTGCACCTCTGCTACCAGTACGGGTTGCCTCCAGCCGGGGTATTGCCGGGCAAGAAGCGAGTTAACTTCTTCTGGCAACTCCAGGTCATCTGCAGAACTGGTTGTGCTGGCAGTACTGCCTTTTGTAGTGCCGGCCTCTTCGGAACTTGATCCGCAGGCAAGCAGGAGCAGCATAACAGCAGGCAAAAGTTTCAAAGTAACCTTCATGGAAATCATTTTAGGGTCTATCTTACTGAAGTCTCGAGACGCTGGTTACATTGGCCAAAACACCGGCACCAACAGAATTATGGCCGTTAGTAGCAGTAAGGTAAGGGGAGTGCCGATCTTTATAAAGTCAAAAAACTTGTATTTACCGGGTGTATACACCAAAATACAAGCAGGCTCGAAGGGCGTTACCAGCGAAACAGAAGCAGACAACATAATGGCGATAGCAAAAGATCGTGGATCAGCGTCCATCTCCAGGGCGGTGCGTATGGCAACGGGCACAATTACCAAAGCCGCCGCTGCATTAGACATAGGCTGTGTCAGAATAACCGTAAGCAACACAAAACCTGATAACACGGCCAGTTTGCCCCAGGACCCCAACAAGTCTACAATGCCTACGGCCAGAAAATCTGCTGCACCTGAATTTTCCATGGCAGTACCAAAGGCCGACATACCACCGATAAGTATGAGCAGGCGCCAGTCTATGGCATTATAGGCCTTGCTCGTGCTGATGCAATTAAGTAAAATACTAATAATGGCCGCAGACAAAAATGCAATGGAAAGAGGTAAAATATTGAGCGTACCTGCCAGAATTGCCAGCGCAAAGCAAGACATAGCCAAAATTCCTTTCCGTTTTTTGAACAACACTGGCGCAAAAGAATCGAGTAAGGCCAGGTTGCGGGAGCCCCTTAGCTGCTCCAGACGCTCGGTGGCACCCTGCACCAGCAGCACATCGCCTAACTTCAGCCGTATGCTACCTATTTTGCTACGGAGCGTTTCGCCATATCGCGAGGCAGCCAGCACCACCAGTCCGTAGCGGCGCAGAAACTCCGACTCTTTTACGGTTTTCCTGATCAAGTCCGATTGCCGCGTTACCATCACCTCCGCCAGCCTTACGTTATCGGTTACCAGGTCCTGTTCCAGCAGCACGTCGGCCATTATCTCAATGCCTTTGGTTTCCTTCACCCGAATCAGGTCGTCTATCTCGCCTTCTACAAGTAAAATATCATTCTCTTGTATGCGGGTTCTGAAGTCAGGCAGAAAGTTATCTTTGCCGCGTATTACGTTTATGATTCTGAAATTAAGTGTAGCCAAGTCGGAAGCATAAATGAGCTGCCCCACCAGCGGCGAATCTGGCATGACCAGTATTTCGGTCAGGTACTTCTGTAATTTATACTCTTCTGTGAGCTGCTGATCTGAATGATCTGGTAACATGCGCTGCCCAATGGTCATCATATAGGCCACGCCGATCAGGAAGATGACAAATCCAATGGCTGAAATCTCGAATAGCCCCACCGGCTCCATACCCGATTTGGCAATATAGCCGCTAACTGCCACATTAGTGGAGGTGCCGATAAGGGTACAGGTGCCCCCCAGTATGGCGGCATACGCCAGCGGCATGAGCAGCTTAGACGGACTCATATTTATTTTCTTAGACAAGCCGCTTAGTGGCGTAACAAACATGGCCGTAACGGTGGTGTTGTTCATAAACGCCGACACTATACCGGTTACCATCATCACTACAAAAAGCATGAGGTTAGTGCTCCTGGTTGCCAGGCGCACCAGTTTTACCACCACAAAATCGAGAATACCGGTTTCTTCCAGGGCGGCACTTAATATAAAAATAGAGGCTATTATAATAATAAAGTCGCTGCTGAAACCGGCAAAAGCCTCTTCTGGCGTTACAATACGCGCAGCCGCCAGAATTACCAGCATGATAAGCGTAACTATTTCCACTGAAAGTTTTTCTGTGGCAAACAAAATTACCGCTATCAGCAGCAGTGAGAGCACAAGGGCTATTTCCATAAAAGCGATAATAGTGAAGAGGTGCTACGGCTTGTATGCAATGTGTAGCTTGGGCTTTTACGTACACATTTCTTTCTGGATTGCCTTCTTCCGGAATTTTGTTCGTTGGAATTGCTTTTGTAGCAGGATTGGTGCTGCGCCCGGGAAATGCTTATAAGAATTTTGGTTTACGCCAGGCAACGGAAATAGCGTTTAAACCCTTGGGAATGAAAGGTGAAAAAGGCTCCGGAAGGGCAAATTCATTTAAATAATCTGAACGGGGACCCTTCCGGAGCTTGTAGTGCCTGCCTTATCCTACGGCTTCTGTGATAGATCGGAGCAGAATGGCACAGGCTTCTTTAATTTGCTCTTCGGTAATAGTAAGCGGAGGGGCAATGCGCATGGAGTTGTCGCAGAACAAGAACCAGTCGGTGAGCACGCCATTCAGGATGGCCTGGTCTATAACAGCCTTCAGCACCTCAAACGACTCAAATTCTGCTGCCATCATTAAACCACAGTTTCTTATTTCTTTTATGCGTGGGTGCACCAGCAGGCTCTTAAAGAGTTCCGCTTTTTGCTGCACGCCTGCCGGAAGCTGCTCCTCCAGAATTACCTGAATAGTGGCCAGAGACGCCGCACAACTAACAGGATGACCGCCAAAAGTGGTACAGTGGCCCAGAACAGGACTAGTCTTGAAAGCGGCCATAATTTCCTGCGGGGCAATAAAGGCGCTAATGGGCATACCGCCTCCCATACCCTTGGCACAAACTAAAATATCTGGTTCAATACCAAATTGCTCAAATGCCCAGAAGGTGCCGGTGCGGCCAAAACCACATTGTATTTCATCCAGAATGAGCAGCGTGCCGGTTTGGTTGCATCGCTCGCGGAGCTGCTGGAGGTAACCAGGCTGCGGCACCCGCACACCAGCTTCTCCCTGCACAGTTTCTACAAGCACAGCGGCAGTGCGTTCGGTAATGTGCTGCAGATCGTCCAGAGAATTGTGGTGTATATGGCGCACGTCCGGCAACAAAGGCCTGAATGCATTTTTAAAGCTCTCGCTGCCGTTCATGGAGAGAGAGCCCTGGGTGGAGCCATGGTAGGCATTGTAGCAGGAAATTAGCTCGGTGCGGCCGGTGTGCCGCTTGGCCAGTTTCAGAGCACCTTCCACGGCTTCTGATCCGGAATTCAGAAAATAAATGTTGTTCAGGTGAGGCGGCAAGGTCTGCGTTAAGGCATGGGCCAGTTGCGCCTGCGGCCCCTGCACAAACTCGCCATACACCATCAGGTGCATGTACTTGTCGAGCTGGTCGTGTATGGCGCGCACCACCCGCGGGTGCCGGTGCCCCACGTTGCTCACGCCAATACCCGAAATTAGGTCGAGGTAGCGCTGCCCTTCGCTGCCGTACATGTATACTCCTTCTGCTTTTTCTATCTCTATCATCAGAGGGAAATCTGATGTCTGCGCTACGTGTTGCAGAAACAATTGTCGCTGTGAAATCATAGTGCAAAGGTAACTAATTGCAAGGAATAACGCGGTGTAGTCTCCAGCACACACAGCAGTAACTATGTTTTCAGCTTATTTCTGTGCTAATGAGTTTTTATCTTTTTACATGTTTTAGGTAACCTGGAGACATCTGGCTTCGTCCAAAAGTAGGAAAAATATAAAAAAGGCATGTTTGGGTGCTATGGCAGGTGGTGCTTTTTATTTTGCGGGGGTAACAGTTTTATATAAGCTAGTTTGTGAGTAAAATATTGATAATCTGATGTATGTGGTGTGGGGCTAGTTATGCTTTCGGTAATAATCAGATGGTTGGCAAGTCATTTTTTTAAATGAGAAATATCATTTATACCAGTTGATTTTATGCCGACCTTGCAAATGCTCCTCTATTCACTGCCTTTCGCGTTAGAGGAGAGGTGAGCAACGGCTAGCATAGGTTCTGTTAGACTCCGCTCACAACTTGCTTAGATAATTTCCCGGAAAATCTAGTATGCCCGCTTCAGGGTAGCTGCATCAGCAGCAGCAGTAGCAGGAAGGTCGCGCAAAGCTACACTGTTTAATGTGGTGTTAATGTCTTCCGCCTAACTTCATGTAAATCCAAGCTAATTCTGACTATAAATCATCAACAAAATGAATGTAACAGAAGAAAAACGAACGACTACTCTACCTTTTCAAACCGACAAGCAGTACGACTGGCACCACCTGGAAGCACCAGAGGTCTTAGACCTGATGCAAGTGTCTGCTGATAAGGGGCTCAGTAATGAGGAGGTGGAGAAGCGGGTCGAGGCATATGGCCGCAACGTCATGACTCCGAAAAAGAAGCAAAGCGCCTTTGTGCGGTTTATGCTGCAGTTTCATCAGCCGCTTATCTACATCTTACTGGCTGCCACAGTGGTCACTATTTTCCTGAAAGAATACATCGATTCGGCCGTTATTTTTGCCGTGGTGTTTATCAATGCTATTATCGGCTATATACAGGAGTCGAAGGCACTGGAGGCGATTGATGCCCTGGCCAAAAGTATGACGGCCAAAGCGCAGGTTATACGGAACGGCAAAAAGCAGAACATTGATGCCCAGGAGCTGGTGCCAGGAGATATCATCCTGATGCAGTCTGGCGATAAGTTTCCGGCTGATGTGCGGCTAATACAGCAACGCGACATGAAAGTAGACGAATCGGCGCTTACCGGCGAGTCGGTGGCGGTAGAGAAAAACACCGAATCTGTGCCTGCCGATGTGGTACTGGGCGACAGGCTTTGCCTGGGCTTTTCGTCTACGGTCGTAACTTATGGGCAAGGCAAAGGGGTGGTAGTAGCTACGGGCGATCATACCGAAGTAGGTAAAATTCAGAAATCCATTGCCAGTGCCCAGGACCTGGAAACACCGCTTACTAAAAAGATTACAGAATTTAGTCACCTGCTGCTCTGGGTTATTTTAGGCTTATCGGTTGTTGTTTTCATTATTGGCCTGGTGCGGGGCGAGAGCATCGGCGATAACTTTATGGTGGCTGTGGCCCTGGCGGTAGGCGCTATTCCGGAAGGCTTACCGGTCGCCGTTACCATCATGCTGGCCTTGGGCGTTTCTAAAATGGCCAAACGGAAGGCCATTATCCGGAAGCTGGTAGCTGTGGAAACGCTTGGCAGCACCAACGTTATCTGCTCCGACAAAACCGGAACCCTTACTGAAAACCAGATGACGGTGCAGCAGGTAGCAGCCGGAGGCAAAGTGTACGAAGTAAATGGCTTGGGCTACCGGCCAGATGGCGAAGTAATGGAAAACGGTAAAGTAGTAGATCTTTCTTCAAATAAAGCCCTTGAACTTTGCCTGAAAGCAGGCATGCTCTGCAACGACAGCACCATAAAAGAAAAAGACGGCCACTGGACCATAGAAGGCGACCCAACAGAAGGAGCCCTGATTGTAACGGCTCGCAAAGCGGGTTTTGAGGAAGAAAACCTGGAAGAAGAATATCCTCGGCAAGATACCATTCCGTTTGAGTCGGAGTACCAGTACATGGCTACGTTGCACGGTGGCGCTAACCCTTCTATTTTTATGAAAGGCTCGCTGGAGGCGCTGCTCGACCGTAGTTCCAAACTCATGCAGCCAGACGGAAGCCTTATAGACCTGGATAAAAAAGTGGTGCAGCAACAGGTAGAGAAAATGGCGGCTGAAGGTTTACGCGTACTGGCCTTTGCCATGGCAGAAGCTCCCGCCAGCATGCAAAGCATAGACCACAGCGATACCGAGTCTGATCTTGTGTTGCTGGGGGTGCAGGGCATGATAGACCCTCCACGACAGGAAGCAGTAGAAGCTGTAAAGCTTTGTCAGCAGGCCGGGATTGATGTTAAAATGATAACCGGTGACCACGCCATTACGGCGGCGGCTATTGCCAGCCAGATCGGGTTGCGGGGCCGGAAAGAGAACGGAAAGCTAGTAGCCATAACCGGGCGGGAACTACAACAGATCGAAGACAAGGAGCTGGAGGATGTGGCAGAGAACACCTCTGTCTTCGCCCGGGTGTCGCCAGACCAGAAGCTACGCCTCGTAAAGGCCTTACAGGCACGGGATAAAGTGGTAGCCATGACCGGAGATGGGGTGAACGATGGCCCGGCTCTGAAGCAAGCCAATATCGGTATTGCCATGGGGATTACGGGTACCGATGTAGCCAAAGATGCCTCCGATATGGTGCTCACCGACGACAACTTCTCCTCCATTGAAGGAGCCGTAGAAGAGGGGAGAGGCGTGTTCGATAACCTGACCAAGTTCATTGTCTGGACTTTACCTACCAACCTGGGCGAAGGCCTGGCTATTTTGACGGCCGTTTTACTAGGTACGCAGCTGCCCGTGCAACCCGTACAGATTCTTTGGATTAACATGACCACGGCCGTTTTGCTTGGCCTTACGCTGGCCTTCGAACCCAAAGAGCCCGGCATAATGGATCGTCCGCCAAGACCTTCAAATGAACCAATCCTGACAAAAGACCTGGTGTTTCGGACCTTGCTGGTTGGCGTTATTCTTTTGCTGGCCTCGTTTGGTTTATACTTGTATGAAAAAGACCATGGTGCTACTATATCTGAGGCACAAACCGTAGCAGCCACCGTATTTGTGGTATTAGAAGCGGCTTACCTGCTCAACTGTCGCTCCCTTCTAAGACCAATGCGGGATGTCGGATACTTCTCCAACATGTGGGTATATTATGGTATAGGGGCCATGTTATTCTTCCAGGCCTTGTTTGTTTACCTGCCCATTATGAACACCTTGTTCCATACCAGCCCACTGGATGGTATGCAGCTCCTTCGCATTTTTGCCGCCGCTGTGTTGCTGTTTATCATTGTTTCTGTCGAGAAGCACTTGCGGTTCAGAAGTAACAGGAAAAAGGAGGAAAACAAAGCCTCATAATTAGCTGCAATAGCTTTTTAGGTGTGCAGAATGCCATACAGAAAAGGCTGCCGGAGGGATCCGGCAGCCTTTTTTTGATAAAGAAAGCAGGTTTCGTGCTCATGCGTTTTTATAGAAGTAAGCCCTTAGGCTAAAATAGGCTTTTTGTCTCCGGAAGGCTCTTTTTATTAAAAGAATTTAGTTGTGCGGTAGGTTACAATTAATTGACTCTACATGCACCTGACTTTTGTCATCCTGGAAGGATCTTGTGGGCGAGATGCAAAAGCAGTGGCTAGCGGCTTGTTTGTTTAAATTCCTCACTACCTCGCTAGTGCGAGCTTGTAGCTCGTACTTTCATGCCAACAGTTTAACTTTCTAGCGTGGGCAAGAACCTTTAGCAAAGGCTATTGATCATTTAGTTTAAGTTTGCATAGGTTCTGTTTACCTCTTCATCAGGCTGAATCTATTGCATAGCTCGCTTTCTTGTTCTTTTTGTCTTGATACAAAAAGAACCAAAAAAATCAAGACGATTTTGAACTCGCTGAACGCTCAAACAAAAAATCGTCATTGGTGCACCTGGCAAAAGTATTTACCCTAAAGCTCCCTGCCGCAATACATTGCTTAAAATTAGTTACTTTCTTGTTCAGTATAATTCTTGCAATGAGGTAAGCTTTCCGAGGGAATTTTGTTTGCTCCAATGACCTCACAGTGTCTTTCAGACCTGCGAGCGTCTGCTGCAATAGCTTCGGCTGTAATTTCTAATTTTGAATTAGGCGTAGCCTGTAATTCTTCTAATGAAAATGGCCTTCTGGAGGCCTTTTAGCTGCTTAGAGGCTGTGGGTAGTTGTGTTTTGAATAATTTAAGTATTTAACTGGATAAATATGGCATATATATTGTAGATTCAATATCTATTCCACCTGTTTCTATCATCCGGTTATATCATGAGAACACTTTTTACTTTTTTGCTGCTGCTGAGCAGTGTCGGCGCATTATTTGCCCAGAGCAAGCACACCGTGAGTGGCTATGTGCACGAAAAGGGGAGCGGAGAAACGCTGATTGGAGTAGTGGTTTACCAACCGGGCACCAGCAACAGCGCCACCACCAATACCTACGGCTTTTACTCCCTCACCTTGCCAGCTTCGGATTCTCTGGCTCTCACCTTTGCCTTGGTCGGTTACATGCCGGTGGTTCAGAAAGTAGCGCTGAAGCAAAGTTTAGAACTTAACATAGAGTTGCAATCGAACGCATCTCTCGGCGAAGTAGAAGTAATCGGGAACCGGGTGCAGCGGGTAAGCGAGTCGGTGCAGATGAGTTCGATCGACATCCCGATTTCCCAGATCAAAGACATTCCCATGCTGCTCGGTGAGAAAGATGTGATGAAGGTGCTGCAACTCATGCCAGGCGTGCAGAAAGGCAGCGAAGGCAACAGCGGCATTTATGTGCGCGGCGGTGGCCCGGATCAAAACCTGATCATTCTCGACGATGCCACTGTGTACAATGCCTCACACCTTTTCGGATTTTTCTCGCTCTTTAACGGCGATGCGCTTAAAAGTGTGGAACTGACGAAAGGTGGATTTCCGGCTCGCTATGGCGGGCGGCTTTCGTCTGTAATCGAACTTAACATGAAAGAGGGTAACAAGGAAGAACTGCATGGCGAAGGTGGCATCGGTCTTATTTCATCCAGGCTTATGCTGGAGGGGCCGATCAAAAAAGGCAAATCGTCTTTCCTGATAAGTGGCCGCCGCACCTATGCCGATATAATTGCCCGCCCCTTTATGAACCTCGAAGATGGCACGGCCGGCTACTATTTCTACGACCTCAACACAAAACTGAATTACGACTTTGGCCAGAAAAACAAGCTCTATTTGAGCGGCTACTTTGGGCAAGACCGTTTTTACTATAACGAAAAGTACAACAGCAGTAAAATGAGGGGCGGCCTCGATTGGGGCAATGCAACGGGCACCCTGCGTTGGAACCACCTTTTCAACGACAAGCTTTTTGCCAACACCTCGCTTATTTTTAGTCGCTACCGGTTTAAAATTAATGTGAAGGAGGAGTTTAGCGATGGTGACAAATATGAGCTACAGTACTTTTCTGGCATACAGGATTTGTCCTTGAAATATGATGTCGATTACATGCCTAACCCGCAACACGCTATCAGGGCAGGTTTCCAGACTACATTTCACCGGTTTCAGCCAAGTGCCCTGGTGGTAAAAGACACAGAACTGAATCAGCTCGAGCGGGAAGGCAAAAACATAGACGGGGTACAGTCGGCGGTGTACATCGAAGACACATTTAAACCCATGCCTGGTTTGCGCCTGAATGCAGGCTTCCGGTTGAGTCACTTTGCTGCCAAAAGCAAAAGTTACTTAATGCCAGAACCTCGCTTGGCTGCTGCATACAACATCTGGGACGATTTTGCAGTGAAGGCCTCTTACGCCCAGATGAACCAGTACGTGCACCTGCTCAGCAACACCGGCATCGGGTTGCCAACCGACCTGTGGGTGCCAACTACGGATCTGGTGGCACCACAGCAATCGCGGCAGGTAGCAGCAGGCTTTGCCAAAGATTTCAAAGAGAAAGACATTGCCCTTACAGTAGAAGGGTACTACAAAAAATCGCAGAACATTATCGGCTATAAAGAGGGTGCGAGTTTTATGATGATAGATGACCCTGAGACGGCAGAAGAAGTGAAGTGGGAAGACAACATAACCAGTGGCCAGGCTTGGTCTTATGGCGCAGAGTTCTTGCTGCAGAAGAAGGTCGGCCGTTTCTCAGGCTGGATTGGCTATACTCTCTCCTGGACACAGTTACAGTTCGACTCGCTCAATTTCGGGCAGAAGTTTTACGCCCGCTACGACCGCCGCCACGACTTTTCTCTGGTAGGAATCTATAAACTTAGCGATCGCGTTACGTTTTCCGGCACCTGGGTGTACGGAACCGGCAACGCTATTACCATGCCTGTTGGCCATTTTGATGCTTACCCCAATAATCCTTCTAAAAGCAACCATGGTGGCTCTATGTATTGGCAACGCGCATCCGACTACGGCGAGCGAAACGGCTATCGTATGGCAGCTTACCACCGAATGGATATAGGCGTGCAGTTTCATAAACCGAAACGATGGGGTGAGCGCACCTGGGAGATCAGTTTTTACAACCTCTACAGCCGCAAAAATCCTTTCTTCTACTACTTATCGGAAGAGTACAGCAACGGGAACCACAGCGAAACCAAGCTAAAACAAGTGTCTTTGTTCCCGATAATACCATCGGTTAGTTACGGATTTAAATTTTAATAGCCGCACCTTATTCTGCACCTCATGAAACCCACTTTCTTCCATAAAACCAACATAGGACAGTTGTTGCTGCTCCTGTTCAATGTTTTCGCCTTGTCAGCTTGCGAAGAAGATGTAACCAACATCAAGGATCTGGACTTAAGCCCTAAGCTGGTAGTTACTTCCTTTATTTCGCCACAAGACTCTCTTTTGATCGTGCGGTTACAAACTACCCAGCCCGCCATTGGTAAAACGCTCAGCGACGAGGAACGAAAGGTAAAAGATGCCACTGTTACGATGTCGGATGGAGCCAAGACAGTGGCGCTGGCCTATAACACAGGCATGAACCGCTACCAGACAGAAGCCGGGAATTTGGTGCTTGCCCCGGGCAGAACCTATACCCTAAAAGTAAATACGCCTGCCGGCTCTACTGCAGAAGCCTCGTGCATTATACCAGATCCTGCCAACGTGCAGATTACGGAGATGAATTACACCAGCACCCGTGAAACAAACGAATACCAGCAGCAGGATTACTACCGGTACGAACTGAACTACAAATGGCAGGATGCACCTGGCGTAACTAATTACTACCATGCGCTCGCTTACATGAAATACAAGGTGCAGCTATGGCCCCAAACAGTTGACCATGTAAATGATATTTACCCAGTTCTGAGCACTGGCAACCTGGTCAAAGACGAAAGCGCAGTAAACAATATGTTGCAGTCGCCGACCTTTACACTCCACGGAAACCAGGATGGCCCTGTACCCAAGCCCTATTACCTGCACGCGTACCTTATGGTAACAGACCGGCATTACTATCTGTACCATAAATCTATTCTGGAGCAGCAGGATATAGATGGTAACCCTTTTGCAGAAGCTAAGTTTATTTATTCCAACATGGTAGGCGCTCTGGGTGTGTTTGGAGCGTATTACCGGCTGGAGGCATCAAAAGAGATCAGGTAAGGACGAGAGAGCAGGTAATTGGAGCCGATTTGCCAGGTTAGCCAAAAGGTAGATTAAAAGAAAGATTGTACAGATAGCTCAGTTTTTACGTTATAGGAAAATGGCGCTTACTTCCGATGCATTAGATTCGGATTAGGGCTACGTATAATGAACTATGAAATTTAAACTAACTACCTATGGCGACCAGCACATCGTATGATGATTTACTAAATACCAAGCAAAAGAAACTGGCCTTTTTCCAGAATATTCTTTTAGTGGCCATTGCCGACAGAAATGTGGATGAGCAGGAAAGTGACTTCCTGGTTTCGCTTGGCAATCAGTTACAGCTATCAGAGGAGGATACTCTGCCCATAACTGATAACCTGTCTGTGCTATCGTTTATTATTCCGGAAGACGGTTTGCAAAAAACGGTAGAGTTGCAAACGCTTGTAATGATGATGTTACAGGATGACGAACTGGAAGAGCGGGAATACAACTTGTGTCTGGAATATACCCGCCGGATTGGGTATAGCAAAGACATACTAGACGATATGATAGCCCAATTAAGAAAGACTTAATTAAAAATGCAAAAGGCGAGGAGTGTTGTAAAATGCTCCTCGTTTTTTTGCCAAAGTTCCGCTTTTTAGCAAGATACGAAATCCTGAAACCAAAAACCTGTGTCGTAAGCTGCCTCAGTGTCAGCAGAAACACCGTACTGCATCAGCACCTTTTCTCCCAGCTCGAACTGTACCGGGGCCTCAAAAAGGGGGCTGTTAAGCACAAACGTATGAAGTTTCCGTTCTCACCGCAAGGGTCTACACCCGCCGGTAAATCTTCCAGAAAGCGTTCATCCAGCAAGCGTCCTGTAAACGACTTATCGAGCAAGCAATTACACTTACTACCACCGCCTGAAAGCCTTGTTCCAGAAACTCCCGAACCAAACGCTGAGTAGGGCTATTCCACCATAAAGGAGAAACAGCCTGAAGCCCTACTTTTGCCAGTTGCTGCTCCCGGTCGTTGCGCAGGTCCTGCAGGTTTATATCCCCGAATTTGTCATACCTAATACCTTCCTGCTGCTGCAATGTGTGCAGGGTGATTTCAGTAATGTTGTTATAAGTATCAATATTGGCATCTTCGGGCAAGAACATTTGCTGAAGTGGCAAACCCATTTGCCTTGCCTGTTGCTCCAGTAGGTGCTGTCGGACTCCGTGCATGGTAATGTGCTGGGTAGTGCTGCCGAGTATGGTCAGCAGACAATCAATGGTATAGGTGCCACCTTGTAAAATCCGGCGCAGACACAAGGCAGAGTCTTTGCCGCCACTCCAGTTAAGCACACTTTTCATATAAATAACTTTATATTGAAGTTCGAAATTAGACTTTCTATCAAAGGGGGCAGTAGCCGGTGGAGAAATTTTATGCCTTCCGCCAGCCAGCACTAACTCAGAATCGTAAAATGTGTAAGAGCTTTAGCAAAAAAGCTTCTGAATCTGGATTAAAAAAAGAAAGGAGAAATTATGCCACAAGGAGATAAATCTGCTTATACAGATAAGCAAAAGCGAAAAGCAGAGCACATTGAAGAAAGCTACGAGAAAAGAGGCGTGAGCCGCGAAGAGGCAGAAAAAAGAGCCTGGGCCACTGTAAATAAACAAGATGGCGGAGGTAAAAAAAGTGGCTCGGGCAGAGCCAGTCATAAAAAAGATTAAGCTGGCTTAAACTTCACTTTTATACTCTTCAAAATCGAAGATCTTACTTAAGTCCCTAAAAAGAACGGGACCTGATGTACTACATCAGGTCCCGTTCTTTTTAGGGATAATTGTTAGTGTAAGCGTTCGGATTGTCTTCTTCTATAGTAACGGCATAAGGTGCTCCGGAAGTAGGTCTGTTGTGGTACAGGATGTTCTTGCGGGTGGCAGCTTGTTTTTTTTGTTTGTTCCAAAGTACAAGAGCCACTCCTGCGGCAGATAGTAACCCTACGGTGAGCAAGGTTTTGCCTATAGGGTTGCCTACAGGCGGTGGCACCGTTACCACGCCCTGCTCATTGGCAATAGCGGGTTCGGCTACATACCGACCTTGTTTAGGCACAGCCATTGCTCTGAAGTTCGAAGCTAATGCACGTAACTGTTCTTGCAGGTCTTGCCCCTGAATGGGCATACCGTGGCCAGTAGCCGCTATTTCCGGCTGCAGGCTAGCTAATTTTTCTACCGATCGTTGTGCACTTATCCAGTCGGGGGTAAAGTAGGCCGGTGGACCATGCACCTCCCGCTTCTGTGTCATAACCGACGTTACAGACTCCCCGTGTCTTGTTACAAAGGCATCGCCTGCCAGCAATACGCGGTCGTATTCTCTGTAAAAAGAAACGTGGCCTGGCGTATGGCCAGGAGTTTCGATCCACCTCCAATCCGGTAGACCTGGAATGGTGCCATCGTCTGGAAGGAGCTCAATGTTAGAGGTAATATCAATTGGTTTTTTAGGATACATAAACGATAAATATGCCATACCTCCACCGCCAACGCTTGGGTCGGGTGGTGGGTAGTTCGACAAACCAGTTAGGTAAGGCAACTCCATATTGTGAGCATACACAGGCACATCCCACTCCAGAGCAAGCTCTTTTAGTGCACCCACATGGTCGAAGTGGCCATGGGTGAGCAGAATGGCCTTTGGCCAGTTGAATTTGCCGAAAAGCTCCTCGGCCGCCTTCTTGATTTTAGAGGCTGAGCCATACATGCCGGCATCTACCATAACCCAGGAGTCAGCTTCGCCCGGAACAGATGGCGCTTTAATAAAATAGAGGTTAACAAATACTGTTTTCAATCCCCACACGCCTGGGGCTACATAAAAAGTATGCTTGCTGCCAGTATTTGTCAGATCATAGTTTGTTTGCATGAGAATGTGTCATTTTATTAAAAAATTATGAACCGCAACGGCTTTTATTACGGCTCAGAAACGAAAGTGGCTAAGACTTATGCCGGTTCTGGGGCAAAACTGACAATATATTTTTGCGAACATGATTTTTGATATCTAATATATTTTTCGTAAATATCAGTTGTAATCAATTCAGTAGTAAACTGCCTACCAAAGAACCAAGTGCCTTACTCCAATACAAAGATCGAGGCACAGTATTTGAGAGGTATGTTTCTAAAGAATTTACAATTTAACCGATCAATATTTCCTGCCTTACAGGAATTTTTTATCTTTCTGAAAAGTTGAATAGATATGGTAAACTTATTTGTACCCCCAAGCTATATGATGGTTTACGCAAAGTGCGTAGATGCGTCGCGACCAACGTTCGAACCAGAAGAGTGGATTGAGGAAGGCAAAGTATACCCGGTAAAGCACTTCACGGAGCCAATTAACCAGGGCGAAGGTTTTGCGGTTACAATTCTGGACGAAGATGGCGTAGAAATTCACCCATCGTCTTCACACTGGAGTTTTGCTTCGCATCGGTTTGAACTTTACACCCTTCACCTGAATTAAATCAAAATCAGGATATCTACGTTTAAACCTAAAAGGCTGCTCTGGCAGCCTTTTTTGCTATTATATAGGCAAAGCCTGTAGCTGCTACTGTTTAAATCTAAGTGAGCAACGTATGCGAGACTATGGGCTTAATGAAAAATTAAAATTTTATGTTCAGTGCAGAAGAGTTTAACAACCTGCCCCCACTCATGCAGGCAGAACTGGTGTTGCAGGAGGGGCATTATCTGCATCACCGGATTAAGGGTTGGTGTAAAATAGATTTATATTGGCTTTATGATTTTTACGTGGAGCTGTGGTTTTTCTATGATCTGAAGAGCATCGGCCTCGTACGTGCTTTAACCAGTCATAGCGCCCTGGAGCCTTACCTGGAAACCATTCATCTGAAGGTAAAAACCTAATACTCTTCTAACTGCAGAATCATAACTCATGTGGTGAACATGCCTCACACTTACTGATAGGTAATTGAATCTGAAAAGTTAAACTGCAATATCATAGTCTTATGCCTGGTACCGGCTTCTCATCTTAAAGGCCTTAGCAGTAACAGGTAGCTTTTGCCTCCGGAAGGCACATTTTATTAGAATAATCAAGTGGGCGCATACCCCTCTAAGTTGAAAGCTAAGGATGGCTCACAAGAGGAGAGGAGATTATTAAAAACTAGCACTGATCCCCTAGGATCTAAAGCGTGAAAAAGCCTCCGGAAGGCCTTTTTCATTAGAATAATTTCAGCCTATAGGTATAGCTCGCGCAGGTGTGACTAAGTAAGGCCTCGTCCGCAGCAGAAAAATATCTAACTTGCGCCATCATTATATTTACAAGTATGAGCAGAAATTTATTGTTGGTAAGTACCTCCACCACCCACGGTACCGCTTATCTGGAACATTGTGAAGCAGAGATGAGAGCGCTTTTCGAAGGCAAAACAACCGTTCTTTTCATTCCTTTTGCGAGGCCAGGCGGTATTTCGCACGCAGCCTATACCGCTAAAGCCAAAGAAGGGTTCGACCGGATCGGGATTGAATTGAAAGGAATTCATGAGTTTAAAGACCCGGTAGCGGCGGTACAGCAGGCAGAAGGTATTTTTATTGGCGGTGGCAACACCTTTTTGCTTTTGAGACAGCTGTATATGCAGCAACTGGTAAAGCCTATACAGGAGCGTGTACAAAAAGGGATGCCATATATGGGCACCAGTGCCGGTACCAATGTTGCCGGTCGCACTATTGGTACTACCAACGACATGCCTATCGTTTTTCCTAAAACTTTTGATGCGCTGCAGCTGGTGCCTTTCAACATTAACCCACATTACCAGGACCCTGAGCCAGACTCTACACACATGGGCGAAACGCGCGAAACCCGCATACAGGAGTTTCATGTGCATAACACGCAACCGGTGGTTGGCCTGCGGGAGGGAAGCATGCTACAGGTAAAAGGCGAAAAGCTGCAACTGTTGGGCCCACATACAGCCCGGGTGTTTTTGCAGGGCCTGAAGCCTCAGGAATTTAAACCGAGCGAGGATATAAACTTTTTATTGGAAGCTGTTTAACCGATCTTCCAACCCATCAACAACAGCAGAGGCCGCTTTCTATAGAAGGCGGCCTCTGCTGTTGTTGATGGTAATAGTATGTGCTATTGGTGCTGTGGTTTGTGGTCGAGCTTTTTGAGGAGCATTTTTGTGAACTCACGTTCTCCTTTGTAAAGCTGTGCGAGCTGCCTGGTTGAAATAACACGCTGGTATTTGGCAGCGTATTCCTGCTCCAGATTCAGCTCTTTTTGCTTCATTACAAACAAGTCCTCTACCATGGTTTTTACCTCCTGGTCGCTCATCTCCTCTATCTTTTTGCGGTGGCTCCCTTTGTAGGAGTGGTATATTTCGCGGCGCTTGTTTTCAAACTCTTTGTAAACAGGCCAGAATTTTTGTGCCTGGTCTGGGGTTAAAGCCATTTTATCTGTCAGAAAAGCGACTTTTGCACTTTCCACGTTTTCGCGCCTGTCTTTCTCATTATCGGTCTGAGCCATGGCGGTAGTTCCGGCCAGGCAACAGATAAAGAGAAGTAAAAGGGTGATATACTGTTTCATGGGTGTATTAATAGTTTAAATTACTCAGTTGGTAATATTCCAACTCCTTTTCAGCCGTTTCCGGACTAATGTTTATAAAGTCGGAGGTTAGCTCCTGCTTGGTCAGGTTAAGTTCTTCAAAATCTGATGTTTCGAGGTCTACATAGGCAGTACTTAGATAAGCTACAATTTCGGTGTCGGCCAGCACGGTAGCGTAAGCGTTTATATCGACCTGCTTTTGTTCCTGCTGCATATTTAAAAAGAACACGCTTCCGAACAAGAGCAACAGCACAAGTGGTGCCAAAGCTAAGCGCACCGGTTTCCAGTAAGAGAATGCCGGGCTTGCCACACCCGCTCCCTGGTGGGCAGTTCGCTCCATTACCTGCTGGGGGAGGCGGTCGAAGTAGCCCTCAGGCACCTTGTAAATATTATGTTTAGGTATATTATTTAGCTTCATCTCTCGTCACATTTACCTCACTCTATTTTGTTAGATAGAAAAAGGTTGTAATAGTTTAATCGTTTTTCAGAAATTCCTCTATTTTTTTTGCGGCCAGGTGGTAAGAGGCTTTTAAAGCACCTACCGATGTGCCCAAAATTTCTGAAATCTCTTCATATTTAAGTTCATCGTAGTAGCGCATGTTAAAGACCAGGCGCTGCTTGTCGGGCAAACGGAGCAACGCCTTCTGAAGTTTAAGCTGTATCTCATCGCCGGAGATTTCCGGGGAGGTATCTATTTTGTTTGCAAGTTCTTCGGTGATGTCTAGTATGGGCAGAAAAAACCGTTTACGTTTGCTCGATAAAAAGGTAAGGCACTCGTTGGTGGCAATGCGGTACACCCAGGTGTAGAGTTGTGCATCCTGCCGGAAGTTCTCCAGGTTTTTCCAGACTTTAATAAAAACCTCCTGCGTAAGATCATCGGCATCGTCGTGGTCGATCACCATCTTCCGGATGTGCCAGTAAATTTTCTGCTGGTACTTCCGGATAAGCTGGTTAAACGCCATGTTTCGGCTGTCGGGGCTGGCGAACTTCTCTAAGATCTCGTTGTCTTCCACGGGGTGTCGGTACTGAGAGGGGTAGTGCTTCTAAATTTAAAGTGAAATGATTAACCGGTAAAAAATGATCAGGTACTAAATTGCTCTGCCTGCTGAACAAATGGTTTATGCCGGTTTTGTTCTTATTTATTTGTTCTGATAATAACAACGCCGTCAGCAAATTTCATGTCGCCATATTGCTTTACAGCCTCTTGGCCAAAGAGGGTTTTTCTGGTAAAAGTGCCTGGTTTGAGCTTAAGTTTTTGTAATCCGGTTCTGTCTGTGATGGTCCCATCTACATCATATAGCATAATTTCTTTCGGCTCTGTGCTGTACACCGTCTTTTCTGATGGCATATGCTCTTCTCCGTACAGCTTTACCTCCAGGTAGTTCTCTAAAAGTCCCTCATACATTGTGCCAGTAAAATCCTCAAAAGTGACGCTGGCTACTTTAGAGGGATTTATATCGGGAATTTCATTATGATGATAAAGTGTGCCGTTGTACCGCAACTTTGCTTTTTGCTCAAAGTACGTCAGAACCGGATGCGCTTTCTCTTTTACATCGATCTGCATGGTCAGGTGGTCTGGGCTTTCTTGTAGGCTCCTGACAGGTTTCATTATGATCTCTTCCGGCTTGAATAGCGACAGCACCTCTATGGAAGTCTTGTGTTCATCTACAATGGCCGAGAGGTCTGTAGATTCATATTTTTGAATTGGCTGTTTTGTGACGGAAACCCGACGAACAACGGTGTGCACTGTGTCGTTGTTTTGAGCCAGTGCAGCTGTTACCGGAACAGAAGCAGTAAGTACAAGCAGGTAGAGCCCTGTTCTGGTGCCTAGGAGCAAAGGAAATGGAGGCATACATTTTAAGTTACGGCACACACAAATTATTCAAATGAAAAGGCTCTTCCAGAGCTGATTTTAACCAAAAGAGGGCAGGGCCTCGGCTTTTAACGTTGAGCTTTACAGCCTATTGCCGGAGGAGTAGAAATTTATATTCTTTCAGCTAAAACAAAAAGAGGCTGCCCTTTGCTAAGGTACAGCCTCTTTTGATGTTCTGGTAGCGCTTACTGCTGCTTGCGGGCGATTACGCGCTCGGCAGCTGCTACTATGTCATTTTCTGTTAAGCCATATTTTTCCATCAGTTGGTCTGGGGTACCGCTTTCACCAAAAGTATCGTCGGTGGCAACGTACTCCATAGGCAGTGGCGTGTTGCGCACGAGCAACTGGGCAATGCTATCGCCAAGGCCGCCTAAACGGTTGTGCTCCTCAGCAGAAACCACACATTTGGTTTTTGCTACTGATGCTAATACTGCAGCTTCGTCGAGTGGTTTAATGGTGTGGATGTTTATAATTTCGGCGCTGATGCCTTTCTCTGCCAAAATATGGCCAGCCAGAATAGCTTTCCATACCAGGTGGCCGGTAGCGAAAATACTTACGTCAGTTCCTTCGTTGAGCATTACTGCTTTACCAATTTCAAATTTCTGATCGGCAGGCGTAAACACCGGAATTACCGGACGGCCAAAACGCAGGTAAACTGGGCCCTCGTAGTCAGCTATGGCGATGGTGGCAGCCTTAGTCTGGTTATAGTCGCAAGGGTTAATTACGGTCATGTGCGGCAACATTTTCATCATGCCAATATCTTCCAGAATCTGGTGGGTGGCACCATCTTCACCTAAGGTAAGGCCAGCATGCGAAGCGCAGATTTTTACGTTCTTGCCAGAGTAGGCAATAGACTGACGGATCTGGTCGTATACACGGCCTGTGGAAAAGTTGGCAAATGTACCTGTAAACGGAATTTTACCACCAATCGTCAGACCGGCTGCAATGCCCATCATGTTGGCTTCGGCAATACCGATCTGGAAAAAGCGCTCTGGGTTTTCTTTTATGAAGTCGCCCATTTTAAGAGAGCCCACAAGGTCAGCGCAAAGGGCCACCACATTTGGATTAGTCCTGCCAAGTTCCAGTAAACCTGCTCCAAATCCGGAACGGGTGTCTTTTTTCTCTGAATAAGAATACTCTTTCATTTGTATGATTGTTCTTAAAGGTCAGATGGAATTTGCATGTCGTGGCGGTTCATCCTGTACTGCTGATTTCCGTGACATGCTCCTTTCATTTATCTGTTGAAAATTTTTACGGTTGTTGTTGCGCCTGATCTTATCGTGAAGTCTTTCACATCGGTGTATTTACTCGCATGGGCGGATTTCATGCGGTAAACTAGTTTATAGTTGCCTGGTTGTAAGGCCAGGGTAGTTTTACTGCTTTGCTCTGGCAGGTTATGTATCCACTGCTGCGATCCGTCGTCGCTTATGCTGTAAATACTGCCGTAACCTTGCAGGTCAGTGGGTATGTTCAGCTGACCTGGTGCCGGTATGGAGATGGTAGTGGGTTGCCCCTGTTTTATCTCCACTTCTTTCATGTAAATCCGGGGCAGGGTGTGCAGCTCCAGATCGTATTTGCCCACCAGGTATTTGTGTCTACTCCCGAAATACTGCACGTGTAAGGTGCTTTCTGAACCAGCAAGATTTACCACCGCTGCCAACTGCCCATACGGCGACGGACCATCCTGGCGCAGGTAAAGCTCACCTTGCGGTGCCTTTACCGGAAACACATTGTGCCTGCCAGGCTTAATATGGAGGCTTCGCGCTACAACTGGCGGTGTGGTATGCACAACCAGGTCGTATGGCAACAGGGCATCAATATCGAGCTTATCAGATTTACCGGCCGCATCTTTGTAATGCACAAAATTGTACTCGGGTACACCTGTGAGCGCGTTCACAAACGTCATGTTCACGTTGCTTTCGGTTGGCCTGCCAGCCTCATCTACCAGGTCTACCGTTACAGTAGTTGGCGACAGGGTCTGGAGCACAATCTCGGTGAGCACGTTCTGGAACGTACGCACATCGGCTGCATTAAAATACTGCCCGATGCAATTAAGCTGTTGTACCTGCTCTGCCTCAATTCCGATTCCGATTACAAACGGCCTAAGGAAAATTCGCTTGCGTTGTAGCGCAAGGGAGGTTGCGCAAGGGTCGCCTTTACAGGATTCCAGCCCATCAGTTATCAGAATAACCACGTTACGGGCACCTTTCTCATCCGGAAAATCGTTCGCCGACTGCTCCAGCGAATACGTGATAGGTGTGTTGCCACGCGGCACAATCTGCGCCAGCTTTTTCTGTATCGCCTCCTTGTTGTTGGCGGCAAACGGAACTTCCAGGCGGGTATCTTTACACTCGTTGCGTTCCCGTCCGAACTGGTGGCCATACACACGCAGGGCTACCTCCAGGTTTTGGTACTGTTGCAACGAGTCTGTGAGCCCGGCCAGCAGTTTTTTGGCAACCTCCATGCGGTCGCTGCCTTCCCACTTGGCCAACATGCTGCCCGATGCATCGAGCAGAAAGAGAATACGCGTAACAGGCTGTTTCTGCTTTGGTTCCTGGGCAATGCATGGCCTTGCCGCTGCCATCAGCAGCAGTAGGCAAAAGAGGGCAATTATGCTACGCCAGTGTGTCATGCTGCCATTTCAGGACCTGTAAAACATGCAGAGCCAACCGGCTCAAGGCACAGCCGGCTCAGCCAGGTTTATCTAGTAATCAGAAGCAGCCTCTACAGCTAACTGTTGCAGGGCAACCTGCAATTGCTCGTCGTTAGGAGCTACACCGTGCCATTTATGAGACCCCATCATAAAGTCTACACCAAAGCCCATTTCGGTATTCATTAGAATAAGCACAGGTTTGCCTTTGCCAGTGGCCGCTTTTGCCTCTGCCAATGCAGGTAAAAGTGTTTCGAAGTTGTTGCCGTCTGCTTCCAGCACGTGCCATCCAAAGGCTTCGAATTTTTTGCGCAGGTCGCCATGCGAAAGAACTTCTTCGGTAGATCCATCTATCTGCTGACCGTTTAAGTCTACAGTGGCAATAATATTATCTACTTTGTTATGTGGGGCAAACATAATCGCCTCCCATACCTGTCCTTCATCCAGCTCGCCATCGCCCATCAGCACATAGACTAAGTTAGGGTCGTTGTTCAGTTTCTTGGCAAGCGCAGCACCAATGGCTACAGACAAACCTTGGCCAAGTGAGCCGGAAGCAACACGAATGCCTGGCAGTCCTTCTTCAGTGGCCGGGTGACCCTGCAGCCTGGAGTTCAGTTTACGGAATGTGGCAAGCTCGCTTACCTCAAAGAAGCCGGCGCGCGCCAGAGTGCTGTAGAAAACTGGCGAAATGTGGCCGTTGGAGAGGAAGAAGAGGTCTTCGCCTTTACCATCCATAGTAAAGTCGGTGCTGTAGTTCATTACGCTAAAATAAAGCGAAACAAAATAATCTGTACAGCCCAGGGAGCCACCCGGGTGACCGGAATTTACAGCATGTACCATTCGCACGATATCACGACGCACTTGTGACGCAATCTGCTTTAGTTCTTCAGTGCTTTTGTTGTGTGGATTCACTTCGATAGATTTCGTTAAAAATTATTAGTGTCAAAAATACAAATATTATTGTAAAGTGCTAACTATGAGACAAAATATGCGCTTTTTATTTGCATTATCTATTTGTTTCATAGCCAAATGACTTAAAATAGGTATTGCTGAAGCGGTTCAGCAACAGTTTAGTTCGTTCGTTAAATATCTGAATAACTTTGTTTTCCTACAATCTTATACTGAAAACTCTTAAAACTTTATCTGGCTGCTGCTTTAAATGACCCGCAGAAATAGCTTTTCGGTAGCTACAAGTAGAAAGGTAGCTACCAAGGTACCTCGCTAAACTTTATCTTGTTTTTATAAAGTATTGATACACAATTATAAAAAAAGTTGTGTTGCTCGGTTCTAATTTACCCTAAGGTTAGCTTTAATCAAACTCATTGCTGCAAAAACTAATTAGGGTTTGTATGCTTGCTAATGTAGTGAACCTACTTGAGGTGGCAAATCGCCACGAGTACAAAAAAAGAATCTCTTTCCTAACTACGTGTAGAAAAGAGATTCTTATATGGGTCAATTGTGCTGGGCAATGCAGTATCCAATTCTTCTAATGAAAGGGGCCTTCCAAAGGTATTTATTTGTGATTTAGGCTTAGGGTACTGTAATACTATTTCCCCAGAATCTGGGCGGTGTGGTCGGCAGTTTTTACTTTGGTAATGACTTCCTGAATAACGCCGTTTTCATCTATCACAAAGGTGTACCGCATGGTGCCCATGTACTTTCTGCCGTACATCGATTTTTCCTGCCATACGCCATATTGCTCCACAATTTTTTTGTCGGTGTCTGCTACGAGCGTAAAAGGAAGGCCAAACTTGTTGATGAACTTCTGGTGCGATGCCTCATCGTCTACGCTCACTCCCAGCACTTCATAGCCTTGCGCTTGCAGGGCGCTGTAATTGTCGCGCAAGTTGCAAGACTGTGCCGTGCAGCCAGGGGTGTCATCTTTCGGATAAAAGTAAAGTACCACTTTCTTGCCCCGGTAATCGCTTAATTTTACTGGGTTGCCGTTCTGGTCTTTGCTCTCAAAATCGGGTGCCAGGTCTCCTGTTTTCAGTTCCATAGGTTTTATTGAATAGTTGTCTTATAAATAGCCTCGTTTCCGGCAGTATCTCTTACAGTTAAAGTTACTTCGCCAACCAGAGGTTTACTTTTATCTAATTTTTCTGAGTAAATGGTAGCTGTTTTGTGCTCATACTTCATCAGCAGCCATTCGCCGTTTATGAAGGCGTTAAAGGAGCTGAGCCCGGAAAGGTCGTCGGATATCCGGAACCTGATCTGGGTTCTGCTTTTGCTCAGCAACTTTATCACCGGAGGTTTCTTGTCTTCCAATACTCTGAACTTACCCATGTTTTTGGTGGTAAAGGTGATGGAGTTTCCGTTCCAGGTGCCACCTACAAAACCCCGGCCCCGGCCAAGCCCCATAAAATAGACAAACGCTTTGGACTTGTCTACAATAGGAGTAGAGGGTGTAATGGTTACTTTTATAGATTGGTGCAGTGGTGTAAAATAGTCTCCGATGGTGTATACATCGCCTTCCAGATTGGTCTGCAGGTACAAAGTGTCGTACAGCGAGGCCTTCCCGAATTCAAGTTTTAAGTACTTATTTGAGAACTCCATTTCCTTGCCAGGTAGGATCGCCTTCTGGAAGTAAAGCGGTCTTGAAATACCACAGAAACTCATAGAATCAGGGAAGCCGGCCCGCAGGTCGTAAAGATTTACGGAAACTGAGTTTTTGGTGTAGCTCGGAACGAGCAGCATTTTCCGGTTGCCTTTGTAAAGCTCTACATTGCGCGGGGTGGCAGAGGTATCGGTGGCGCTAATCTTGAGAATATTGCCAATTACTTCGTAGCCTATATTAGGCTCTTTTACCTGCTTTGCCAGCGTCTGCGAAAAACCTGGTTTCTGGCCCTTCAGCACAAAATTGAGCGTAGACGTGTTGTCGTAAGAGTCTTTAGCTACAATGCGGATCTGGTAAGTGGAATCTGGGTGCACATTCAGGCGGCCCCGGTTCTCCGGAGCTGAATACAGCGGCAGGTCGTTACCATAATCTACAAAATTTTTCTGGAAGGTGCGGCCATTGCGTTTATACATGGTGTAATTAATGTGCTGCGACACCTGGCGCGACAATTCAAATGGTACCTTGTCTATATGGTGGTTGTAAATTTGCCGGTTGTTTACGAACACGGTAATGTCCTGTGTGCCGTTTTTGTTGTCAGCGCCATCGAGGCGATCTATGGTCTGTAGCTCCAGCCCCAGCAAGCCATGGCCATACACCGTGTCTGGCAAGATATAGGTGCCACCTGCCTTTTTAGGAATAAACTCTGCTCTGCTAAACTCCTGGTTAATGCGGCCATAAATATTTAAGGGCAGTATGCCTAGCGCATAAATTTCGGGTGGCGTGGTGTCTATAACCTCAGAGAAACCAAACTTAAGCGGGTTGTACAGTCGGTCTTCTTTATCGCGTACCTCAAAGTGTAGGTGCGGACCGCCTGATCCGCCTGTATTACCAGAGAGGGCAATTACATCTCCCTTCTTCACCGTGAACTGATCTGGTTTTGGAAATAGTTCTATCTCAAAGGTTCTTTTGTTGTATTGCTCCTGCAGTACGTGCTCGGCCAGAGGTTCGTAAAACGACAGCAGGTGAGCATAGGTAGTTACCAGCCCGTTGGGGTGGGTAATGTAAATGATATTGCCATACCCGTAAGTCGACATTTTTACACGCGAAATATACCCGTCTGCAGCCGCATGAACATTCAGGCCTTCCCGCTGATCGGTTTTAATATCGAGGCCGCCATGAAAGTGATTGGAACGGATTTCTCCCATTGTGCCCGACAAAAAGTTACGTTGCCCCGGTTTAATAGGAAACATAAAGTAGCCAGGCTGCACCGTAGGCTGCGCCAGAAGAGAAATGGAAGAAAGGGCAAAGGTTATTAAAAGGGGGAGGCGTTTACTTAACTTCAAAATCGAGCAGTTTTTTATCTTCTATAAATCCTTCTAATTTGTCGCCAGTTTTTACAGAAGCCACTCCTTCTGGTGTGCCTGTAAAAATAATGTCGCCGGTTTTGAGCGTAATAAAGCGGGAAATATAAGCCAGCATGTTATCGAAGGTGTTAAGCATCATGCTGGTGTTGCCGTTCTGGCGCAGCTCTCCGTTTACTTTCAGGCTGAAGTTAATGTTGCTGAGGTCGGGGAACTCACTTACCGGCAGAAACTCTGAGATAGGAGCAGAGCCGTTAAAGCCTTTGGCAATGGTCCAGGGCAGACCTTTAGCCTTTGCCTTAGCCTGAATGTCGCGGGCAGTAAAATCTATACCCAAGCCAATGGCATCGTAGTATTTACTGGCAAACTTACTGTCTATGTTCTTGCCTTCGCGGCAAATGCGCAGCGTAAGCTCAATTTCGTGGTGGATGTCGTTGGAGTAGTCTGGGTAATAAAAAGGCTCGTTGTTTCGCAATAAGGCAGTGTCGGGCTTAAAAAATATGACTGGCTCGTCAGGCACCTCGTTCTTCAGTTCTTCAATGTGTGCCGCGTAGTTGCGACCTATGGCTATAATTTTCATATCGGGAGTATCAATTTATCTGATTCCAAAATTAGCCTTTCTAACGTTTGATTGCAGTAAAAAATGTTAGAAATCAACAGAAAGTTTAGGCCGTTTATAGGAGATACTTTATTGTCCGCAAAGGCAAAACCTGCTACGACAGCCGCAAGGGGAGGGGATGTAGGTTGAAAATAGTACCATGTTGAGCCTGCAAAAGCTTAGTGTTAAAAGGCTTACCTATTAATTGAGTCCCCCGCTAATTTTAAACTCACTTTCCTGATCAGAAAAACTGTCAGCTATTACCTTGGCAAGTTGGCTCTAGAAAAGCCTCCGGAAGGCCATTTTCATTAGCAGAATCAAAAAACTATTTCAAGTAAAATATAGTAGTATGCTTCAATTGCAGCAAGAGCTGGTCCTAGCAGGCATGTTAACTGCCTCTCTCCATTTCATTGCGCTATAAGGCTGCATAAGTAGCAGTTAAGAAAGGATGTTCCGGCCGTCTCTGCGATTGTATTCAAAAACTATTTACATCAAAAATATCGTATACACCAACAATTATATTGTACTATAATAAGCGCCGGTAACAGCTTCTATAGCAACAGACGGTCATATTTTTTAGTATTTAATAACTTATATATTTAATTAGGAAAAAGCGGTTTTGTAGTTTTGGTTCAAAATTTGAAACAGTCATCTTAACCGTTTAAAAATTTAAGCATATGTTAAAGCAAATAGTCACTTTTTCGTTAGCCGTAGTAATGTTGGTAGCCTGTACAACGGTTCCCATTACAGGCAGGAGACAATTCAGTCTGGTGCCAGATTCCCAGATGATGGCGCTCAGCTATGATGCATACGACCAGTTTCTGAAGGAAAATAAACTCTCGAACGATGCCCAGGCTACTGCCATGGTAAAAAGAACAGGTCAGCGTATTCAGAAGGCTGTAGAGCAGTACATGGCCCAGAATAACTTATCAAATCAGTTGGATGGGTTTAAGTGGGAGTTTAACCTTATACAAGATGACCAGGTAAATGCCTGGGCAATGGCTGGTGGTAAAACAGTGGTATATACTGGCTTACTTCCTGTTGCTCAAAACGAAACAGGTTTGGCTGTTGTAATGGGGCACGAAATTGCGCACGCTATTGCCAAGCACAGTAGCGAAAGAATGAGCCAGCAGTTGGCTCAGCAGTTTGGTGGTGTTACCCTGCAGGCGCTGGCCAGTACACAACCTCAAACTACGCAGGCGCTCATTAACACCGTATATGGCGTAGGGTCGCAGGTGGGAATGCTGAAATACGGACGAAATCAGGAGTCGGAGGCTGACCACCTGGGATTAATTTTTATGGCTATGGCCGGCTATAACCCGCAGGAAGCAATTCCGTTTTGGGAGCGTATGCAGGCAAAAGCAGGAGGGGCCTCAACACCAGAGTTCCTGTCTACACACCCCAGCTCGGATACCCGTATCAGCAATTTGCGCAGATTAATGCCCGAAGCTCAGAAATACTACAAAGGTAACTAATAGGGGTAGTAGCGAGTTAACTACTGAATATTCAGGGTTTTGCACACTAGGTTTTAATCTAGAGCCTGCCTTACCATGGCCCGAAGAAGGGACTTGTGATAGCTGAATACTTGCTGCAAACTTATAAAACAGCAACTATAGCTTATTACAGCCATTTTTCGGGCCATTTTAAGTTTAATATTATATAAAACTAAATTAAGAATTTATAATACTATATTGCACTGTTAAGTTTTCTATATCAACATGACTATTCCTACCCTTATTCTAAACTGTGCTGTTGCACTGCGCAATAAAACTTTACTTTTTAGCTGTTGCTTCATGTTTTTTATGACGGCTGCCTGTACCAATAGCGAGGGCCTGCCTGAGGAAAGTGATACTGAACTGTTAGATGCCATTGAAGCTGAAGCATCAGCAGACACGGCTGGTGAAGTGGACATACCTGCTGCCAAAAAAGAGTATGATGGGCAATTGCTGGCACAGGTGGTATTCGACTCTGTAGACTATATCGTATCGCGTGAGCAGTTGCTGCAGCCTTTTATTCAGGAGTTTGGAGATGGCACAGTGGTAGATAAAGTAATGATTCGTAAGGTGCAGGACGATAAGAAAAGTGCTCCTGCTTATTATGTTGTTGGAATTGGCCTGCTGAATGGTGCCTTCCGCTCTATGGCCTTGCAACTGGATGTTGCCTCTGACAATAGCCTGTATCTTGGTTCGGCAGCAACAAAATACATCTGCAACGGTACTACCAGCTGTGGCTTCTGCCTTTTTATTTTTAAAGGGAACGAGATTATTGGATGCTCCTGCGATGGCGGCGACCCTTCAGATACAACAAATTGTAAACAGCAGATAACAGAAGGAAATACGTTATTAAAACGAGGGGTTAAACTAAGACGCTACCGCGACCTGACAGAAGGATAAGTGGCCTAAATAAGCTTCTCTATTCGTATAACTTACTCTAAAATCAAAAGAGGCTGCCGGAAGAACAAGGCAGCCTCTTTTGATTTTAGAGCTTGTGTGTTTTTAAACTAGATTTAAACACCTATTTAAGAAATGCTGCTCTGTAAATTCCGAAGCCTGATGCGCGTTAGCACTTTTTTTGTGTAAAGCGGAAAATCTCCTTTCATCATCCAGTCGTAATAGCTTGGCTCCTTTTTCAGGACCTCTTCTACCGGCACGTTGCGGTGCTTTCCAAAGTTAAAAACTTCTTCGCCGGCATTATTATACACAATTCGGCCCGATAGATCGGCCGTTTTCTGGAAGGTGAACTTGTGCAGCTGCGCCATGTCGTTCTGTACCGGATACTCCTCTACTCCCTCCTTTGTCTCCAATGGTGTGTTCTCGTAACGGTCTAGCTGCGCCATTAGAATATGGTAGGTAGCCACTGTGTCGGCCTCCGCACTGTGAGCGTTTTCGAGCTTTTTGTCGCAATAAAATTTGTAAGCGGCAGACAGGGTCCGTTGTTCCATTTGATGGAATACCCGGCACACATCCACAATATTTCGGTTCTCTATATCAAAGTCGATGTTTACGCGAAGAAACTCCTCGGCCAGCAACGGGATATCAAATTTTATCAGGTTATATCCTCCCAGGTCACAGCCTTTCATAAACTGCTCCATATCGCGAGCCACCTGCTGAAAGGTAGGGCAGTCTTTTACATCTTCATCGTAAATATGATGAATCAGACTCGACTCCAGCGGAATAGGAATAGTAGGGTTAATGCGACGGGTTCTTAAAATTTCTTCGCCATCAGGCTTTATTTTAAGCACACTTATTTCCACAATTCTGTCTTTGCAGATGTCGGTGCCGGTGGTTTCAAGGTCGAAGAAAATAATGGGGCGTTTGAGCTTCAGTTTCATAAAGGAGCCAAGGTTTAAAATTAAAGAATTGCCTTAAGAAGCGACTCCAGGTTAAGATTATTAAAAGTGCCTGAGCTCATGAGCAGCAGGTTGGTATTAGACCAGTTTTGGTTATGCAGCTCCTCTTCCAGCACGTCCGAATCTGTAATAACTTGAATGCGTGAGTTGCCGAAGCCTGCTTTTATTTCTTCTTCCGTTAACATTTCCATGCGCTTGTGCGCAATGGTAGCAGGGTTAAAGTATACGATTGGTTTATCAGCCTGGTCTAAAGCAGCTTTGTATTGCGGCAAGAACGCTTTGTTGAGGCTGCTGAACGTATGCAGTTCCAGGCAGGCTACTAAATGGCGTTGCGGGTACTGCCGTTTTACAGCTTCTGTGGTGGCTTTTACTTTAGAAGGAGCGTGAGCAAAGTCACGGAAAACAACAGACTGGCTGTTTTCCCCTATATTCTCCAGGCGTTTGGCGGCGCCTTTAAACGTGCGCAAGGCTTCGTAGAAATCATGGGCTTTTACGCCCAGCTTTTTGCAAACCTCTTTGGCTGCGCTGATGTTGCGCAGGTTGTGCTCACCAAAAAGCTGGATTTCCACATCACCTTCCTTCTTGGTATGTAAGATGGTTTTGCCATGCCTGATGCTGTGCTCATGCACGCCATAGCCAACATAAGCTACTGTTTCGGGTGTTCTAGGTATACTCACCAGCTGGGCTTGCTCATCGTCCTTATCATAAATAAGGGCACCGGCTTTTGGAGTCATTTCGGCAAAAATCCGGAACTGCTCCCTGTACACATCCTGGCTTGGGAATACATTGATGTGATCCCAGCTAATGCCACTGATAACACCAATGTGGTGGTGGTACAAGTGAAATTTTGGTACACGCTTAATCGGGTCAGATAGGTATTCGTCACCTTCGATAATAATGATTGGGGCATCTTCGGTGAGCTTTACCATGCGGTCGAACCCCTGAAGTTGTGCTCCAACGGCATAATCAAATTTTAAATGCTGGTGTTGCAGCACGTGCATGATAAGGGACGTAATAGAGGTTTTGCCGTGGCTGCCCCCTATAACTATGCGCTGTTTGTCTTTGGCCTGCTCGTAAATAAATTCAGGAAATGAGAAAATGGGTAAGCCGAGCTCTTGCGCTTTTAAAAGTTCAGGATTATCTGGGCGCGCATGCATTCCCAGAATAACCGCATCTGGTTTAGCATCTAACTTCTCAGGGAACCAGCCTTCCTGCTCCGGCAGTATGCCGGCCGCTGCCAGTCTGCTTTTGGCGGGTTCAAAAATTTCGTCGTCAGAGCCGGTCACCTTTAAGCCTTTATCATGCAGGGCCAGCGCCAGGTTGTGCATAATGCTCCCCCCAATTGCAATCAGGTGAATATAATTAAATTCCTTTCTCTCCATATGTCGTGCAGGTATTAAAGCAATCTCACAAATTTAGAATTCATTCCCTAAATAAAAATAGGGAACAGGTAATATGTTGATATCTTGCCGGCGAATGTGGATTACTCTGGCGGCTTTGTGGATTAATAAAAAGCTAACATGTTTAAATTTGTAGGTATGGAGGAGATGAAAATGAACGTGAGGCCGGCTACTAACCGGAACAACTGGACTAAAAAAGCACCAGCTGTGTCGGAGCTTGGAAAGATGCCGCCACAGGCCATCGACCTGGAGGAAGCAGTGTTAGGTGCTCTTATGTTAGAGAAAGATGCCCTGACAACGGTAATTGATATCCTGCGCCCGCAAAGCTTTTATAAAGAGTCACATCAGCGTATTTTTAAGGCCATTCTGGCGCTGTTTGATAAATCAGAGCCTATCGACATCCTTACAGTAACGCAAGAATTGCGGGAGATCGGAGAACTCGAACTGGCAGGTGGCGCTTATTACGTTACGCAGCTTACATCGCGGGTAAACTCCGCAGCCAACATTGAGTATCACGCCCGTATTATCTCTGAAAACTCAATTAAGCGGGACCTGATTTCTATTTCTTCTGAAGTACTGACACGTGCTTTTGAAGACACCACCGACGTATTTGACCTGCTCGATAGCACTGAAGCAAAACTCTACGAGGTTTCGGAGTCGAACATCCGGAAGAACTTTGACGACATGCGCTCGCTCATGCACCAGGCTCTGAAGGAACTGGAGGAGAAGCGGAAGCAAACCGATGGTCTGACAGGGGTGCCAAGTGGCCTGACCAACCTGGACCGTGTAACTTCTGGGTGGCAGAAATCGGATCTTATTATTCTGGCTGCCCGCCCCGCTATGGGTAAAACGGCCTTTGTACTTTCCTGCCTGCGAAATGCTGCTGTAGATTTCAAGAAGGGCGTGGCAATCTTCTCGCTAGAGATGTCGTCGTTGCAGTTGGTAAACCGCTTAATTTCTTCGGAAGCCGAATTGGATTCTGAAAAAATTAAGAAAGGAAGCTTGGAAGAGTACGAATGGGCTCAGCTGAACCATAAAATATCCAAGCTTACCGAAGCCCCTATATTTATTGACGATACCCCGGGGCTTTCTATCCGTGAACTTCGAACCAAATGCCGACGTCTGAAAGCGCAGTACGACATTCAGATGATTATTATTGACTACCTGCAGCTAATGAGTGGCAACGCCGATGGCAAGGGTGGAGGTAATCGTGAGCAGGAAATCGCCTCTATTTCGAGGGCGCTTAAAATGCTGGCAAAGGAACTGAGCGTGCCGGTAATTGCGCTCTCGCAGCTAAGCCGTGCGGTAGAAACGCGTGGTGGTGATAAACGCCCCATGCTTTCGGACTTACGTGAATCGGGTTCCATAGAGCAGGATGCTGATATGGTACTCTTCCTGTACCGCCCGGAGTATTACGGCCTCACCGAAGACGAGATGGGCAATCCCACGGCTGGTATTGGCGAGGTTATTATTGCTAAACACCGTAACGGTTCCCTGGAGAACGTGCAGCTGAAGTTTATTGGCAAGTACACCAAATTTACCAACCTCGACAACGACTACAGCAGTGGTAGCGATGGCGGATTTAACGCGCTCCCCAACAGCACCTTCGATGCTGAATCTCCTGGTTCTATCAGGTTAGGCAGCCGCATGAACGATGGTGGCGACAATGGTGCCGGTGGTTTCCCTGCCTCCAATTTTGAAGAACCTCCTTTTTAGATGTTAGATACTAGATGCTAGATTTAAGACATTAACAAGAAAGCCGATGCAAGTACTTGCATCGGCTTTCTTGTTAATGGTAATAATGGTAATATATGTAAGTCAACCCTTGACAAGATTTTGATGAAAGGCCGTTGGGAGGCTGTTTTTACTCAAATAATTGCAAAACTGCCTTTGGAGAATTTCTCGTGGCGCTGAGCTAAAAAACTAATTTACTGATAATTATTCTAATGATTTTGGCCTTCCAGAGCGTTTTAGCTAAATTATTTCAAGGGTACAGCTAATTCTTTCTGCTCCTTTATTCAAGCCTTGTGTTTTATCTGTTCCATCACTCCTTCAAAATTCAAACCTTTAGCCACTACATCCACTGCACTTTTTGTGCAAGAGGAACAGTTCTTTTACCATTTCCAACAGGTTTATCGGAGTAGCCGAGGTAGAGGATGCCAAGTACCAGGTCTTCTTCGCCTAATTGCAGATATTCTTTCATGGCTGGTTTGTAGGCCATGCCGCCGGAGCCCCAGTAGCTGCCTATTCCTAAGGCAGTTGCACCAAGCAATATGTTTTGGATGGCGCAGGAGGTGGCAGCAATTTCTTCGAGGGCAGGTATCTTGGGCAAGTCACCACGTTGCATGTAGGCTACGATGAGGTGCGAAGCTCCGTCGCCCATGTGCAGCAGCTTCTCGTAGTTAAAGAGCATAAAGCTCTCTTCTGGGGTATTGGCTTTATAAAGATCAGCGTGTGCCTGGCAGAAGTCTTTTACTTTTTCGCCTGCATATACTCTAAACCGCCAGGGTTCTGTGTGGCCGTGCGTGGGTGCCCAGTCTGCTAACTGCAGGAGTTGCTGTACCTGCTCATTTGGTATTTGTCTCCCGTTCATCTGAGCAGGTTTAATGGTTCTCCTGTTCTGAATTACCTGGGCTATTTCTGAAAATCTATCGTTCATGTGTTAATTCGGATTTTAAAAGCGCAAAGATAAGCAATAGCCCAAAAACAGTTAGCTCCTACTCCCGTATCATTAGAAGCATTGGAATGTATTGAGGTAAGCTGAAATTTTTATTAAAAAGCACTAAAACGCTTTTTAACCAAACCGTTACTTACTCCATATCCTTCCAAAAGAGCTAACCAGCACACCCTTCCCCCAGCTAGTACCTATCAACTGCTATAGTAGAAAAATTTTCGTTGCTTGTTCCTCTTTTTACTGTCTCTGACAGTTCTGTTTCGTAAACCTGATAAACCGACTCCTATGAAAAAGCTAACCAACCACTTAGATCGCAGGTGCTTTATCAGGACCACAGCTACCATTACTGCAGGTATAGCTGGCTTTGGGTTAATTTCTCAAGAAGGCTGGGGTATGGACAGAACACAGGAAGAAATTAACATTATAGGTCCTAGAAAGGGTTTTTCTCCCCATATCGGGACGCTCGTTTCTATGATGAATTGGATGCGAATGGCTTTGCTCCAATCTGTGCAGCAGATGAAAGTAGAGGAATTGGATTACCTGCACGACCCAAAGTCAAACACCATTGGGGCGATGCTGCTGCACTTGGCAGCCACAGAAAGGTTTTATCAGGTTAACACACTGGAGGGAAAAACCTGGGATGCAAAAGAAAGGAAGCAATGGGATGCTCCACTTAATCTTGGAGATGAAGTCAGAAAATCCATCAGGGGCCATAGCCTCGACTATTACTTAGATGTGCTGAGAGAAACACGCGAAAAAACTATCGCAGAATTCAGGAAGCGCGACGACTCCTGGCTATTGGCAGTCGACAAAGATTGGCCTTGGGGACCGACGAATAATTACTGTAAGTGGTTCCATGTTTGCGAACACGAATCGAACCACAACGGGCAAATAAAATGGATCAGAAACAGACTGACTTAGGTCGATGTTGATGTTGTCCATTTACAAGCCAAACCCTCTCTTCCCTTTTCATAACGTTATTCATGCAGCCTTATCTGGAAGCCTCAGATCGGTTAGACTTGTGTACACTTTATTTTTGGATGCTCTGAGCGAAGCTATACCTCTGCTACCATCCTAAAAGAACAGTAAACCTGGCCCATTATAACCTTAGTGGTGCCAAATTTAAATTAACCAAACGCTCACGTTTTACAAATAGAATTGTCAAGCAAATGTGGGTAAGTTGAAAGGTGCTATGCAGACATAAAGGGAGCCTTTGGTAAAGTAATACATTGAGAGTGATTTTATTCTTACCCCTAAACGGCATTAGCCTAAACTGAAGTTGCAAAAAAACAGCCTGTACCACTTTACTAGCGATACAGGCTGCTGATAATTTATAATACGGACTTCTATTTCAACTTCAGGTCAATCTGAATTTGCTCAATCTTCTGGTTTAGTTTCTGCTCTGTGGCATCAAACTCTGCAGCGGAGGCAAGTGGCTCTTTTACGCTGAAGTAGAACTTGATTTTAGGCTCTGTGCCAGACGGACGGGCAGAGATTTTGCTGCCATCTTCGGTCAGGTACTGCAGCACATTAGAGCGCTCCATGTCTATAGTAACTTCCTCGCCGGTTTGCAGGTTTTTCTGTACGCCGGTTTTATAATCGGTAAGGAGCACTACCGGTGAGCCTGCAATAGTTTGTGGCGGGTTGCTGCGCATGTCGGCCATCATCTGCTGAATTTCTTCGGCGCCGCGCATTCCTTTTTTCGTGATGGAAATCAGTTCTTCTTTGTAGAAGCCGTGCTGGGTGTAAACTTCCAGCAGCATCTCGAACAGCGTCTGGCCTTTATCTTTGGCTACGGCTGCCATTTCAGCAATTAGGGCGCAGGACGAAACAGCATCTTTATCACGAACGAAATCGCCAGCCAGGTATCCGTAGCTTTCTTCGCCGCCGCCAATGTACTGCTCCTTGCCTTCCAGTTGCTTAATGAGCTCGGCAATGTATTTAAAGCCTGTTAAAGTCTCATACATTTTTACACCGTAGCTATCGGCCAGCTCTTTAATGAGGTCGGTGGTTACAATGGTTTTTACCACGAACTCTTTGCCAGTAAGCTTACCGGCTTTTTGCCAGGCCAACAACAGGTAGTTTATCAGTAAGCTGCCAGTTTGGTTACCGTTCATCAGCACAAACTCCCCTTTATGGTTTTTAACGGCTATGCCTACTCGGTCAGCATCAGGGTCGGTAGCCAGTACAATGTCGGCATCGAGTTCGGCTGCTTTCTGCATGGCCAGGTTCATAGCGTCTTTTTCTTCCGGGTTCGGATAAACCACCGTCGGGAAGTTGCCATCAGGTGTTGCCTGCTCCTCTACCACGTGCACATTGGTGAAACCAAAACGCTCAAGCACCGCCGGAACCAGTGTAATGCCAGTACCATGAATCGGAGTGAAAACAATTTTGAGGTCGTGCTGACGCTTGATAATGTCCTGCGAAATGGAGAGGCCAAGCACTGCCTGCAAATAGGCTTCGTCTACCTCTGCTCCAATTAGTTCAATATTTGCGGGGTTGGCCTCAAACTTGACATCGTCGATAGAAGTGATTTTGTTTACTTCAGCAATAATGTTTTTGTCGTGTGGAGCTGTTACCTGACCACCGTCGTTCCAGTAGGCTTTGTAGCCGTTGTACTCTTTTGGGTTGTGAGAGGCTGTAATTACTACACCGCTTTGGCAACCAAGGTGCCGAATAGCAAACGATAACTCAGGAGTAGGTCGTAGTGCCTCGAAAAGGTAAACCTTGATGTCATTGGCTGAGAAAATGTCGGCTACAATGCGGGCAAAGGAATCGGAGTTATTACGGCTATCGTGTGCAATGGCCACCTTTACCTGCTGATCGGGAAAGTTTTGCTTCAGGTAATTGCTCAGACCTTGTGTAGCCATGCCGAGTGTGTAGCGGTTCATGCGGTTACTGCCAACACCCATAATGCCACGTAAGCCACCTGTTCCAAACTCCAGGTCTTTGTAAAAAGCATCGGCCAGGGCATCTTCCTGATTGCTGTTCAGCAGGGTTTGTATTTCGTTTTTAGTGGCTTCGTCGTAATTTCCAGTAAGCCAGGCTTCTACTTTCTGGCGGATTGCTGTTTCCATGTTTTATCTTAAAAGTGCTAAATATGCTATGTTATATGGAGTAACCGGCTAGCGGCAGGCGAAAAAAATCACCTCCGTTCTATGTGTCCACAAAAACCGAGGTGAAAGATTCAGCTCCTCAAATTAAAAAAAATCTGGGTTTAATTTACAGGCCGATTACTTTAATTTTTGATTAAAGGTTGCCTCTAAGTTCCTGTTCGCGTTCAATAGCTTCAAATAAAGCTTTAAAATTACCTTTCCCAAACGATTTGGCTCCTTTGCGCTGAATAATTTCATAAAACACAGTAGGGCGATCTTCTACGGGTTTGGTAAAGATCTGGAGCAGGTAGCCTTCGTCGTCACGGTCTACCAGAATGTTCTGCGCCTTCAGGGCCTGCATGTCTTCGTCTATAGTTCCGACGCGCTCAAACAGGTCTTCGTAGTAGGTTTCGGGCACATACAAAAACTCGATGCCACGGTGCCGCAACTCCGATACGGTGTGCAGGATATTGTCGGTGGCGATGGCAATGTGCTGCACACCAGCTCCGCGATAAAACTCCAGGTACTCGTCTATCTGCGACTTTTTACGCCCCTGTGCCGGTTCGTTTATCGGAAATTTAATGTAACCGTTCCCATTCGATACCACCTTCGACATCAGGGCAGTGTATTCGGTGCTGATGTCGCTGTCGTCGAAGGTGACGAGGAGGTTAAAGCCCATTACTTTCTCATAAAACGCCACCCATTCGTTCATTTTGCCCAGCTCCACGTTTCCAACACAGTGGTCTACATACTTTAGTCCCACGGGCTCCACCTGCAGGGTAGAGGTGCGGGCGACAAAGCCAGGCATAAAAGGTCCGCTGTAGTTGCGCCGCTCCACAAAGGTATGGATAGTGTCGCCGTAGGTGTGAATTGAGGCCAGCTTTACCTCACCATGCTCATCTGTTAAAGTTTGAAGCTCGCGGGCTGGTCTGGCTCCCCTGGCTACAGTTTCCCTGAACGATTTTTCGGCATCATCTACCCAGAGTGCCAGCACTTTTACGCCATCGCCATGCTGCAGCACGTGTTTGGCAATGTCGGAGTCAGGAAGGAGGGAAGTGGTAAGCACCAGCCGGACTTTTTCCTGAGCAAGCACATAAGACGCCCTGTCGCGCACACCTGTTTCAGGACCGGCATAAGCCACTAATTTAAAACCAAAGGCAGTCTGATAAAAATGGGCGGCCTGTTTGGCATTCCCTACATAAAATTCGATGTGGTCGGTGCCATTTAGGGGAAGGATATCTGTAGACATAGGCTTTAAAGAATTTGTGCGATGAAAGTAAATTACTAGTTTTACGCAGTATTCCGGATAGGTGTAGCAGAAATTAAATTATCAAACTGAATATTTGCAATTTCTGAGACATGTTAACAACTTTGTAAAAAATCACGAATAACTATGAACGCAACTGCACTAAATAACTCCCTTGTAGCCATTATACAGAAGAAGGAGGAGCTGAACGCACTAGATTATAACGATGCGCGCTACGACGACATTGAGGAGGAACTGCACGACCTGGAAGATGACTTTAACGAAGAGTACGGTGATTTTCTGGAAGATGTGCTGGAAGATGTGCATGCTAAATTAAAATCAGATACAGATCTTTTGCTACCAACAGCTTATGTTTCCAGCTCGCTGGATGTGGCATCGGTAAATAAAGACGGAGAAAAAGAAGGTGTTTGGGTTGAGTCAGATGAGTTTCCGGGAGTAGACATGCGTTTGGTGCTGGTTGCCAACCCTGCCCGCTTTATGGTGCTGATCGGCGAACAGGCCCGTGAACTCTGGAAATCAGAATAAAACTAGATTAGAAGATAATTATTTAAAGCCGCACTTCCCGATTGCATGGAAGTGCGGCTTTCTGCTTTTACTACCCTTGCGAGAAGGTTAAACAGCCAATCTGGGTTTTATATTGTTTCTTTTTATATTAGATCATCCTCCATTACACTAGGTATAGCTTTCGAGGATGCCTCACATCAATTATTCAAATGAATTTGGCCTTCCAGAGGCTTTTCAGAGATTTTAGACGCTAGATGTTGTGCTTAGTAAATCCATTTGCATTACTATAATTCTGCTTCGCCAGACGACACTCCCAGGAGCTGTGTAGGTTGCGAGGGCATTTTCCTGCTCTCATTTTAATCTAAATATTTAACAATCAACAACGAACAACCAAATTCTGCTAATGAATAAGGCCCTCCGGAAGTGTTTAGCAGATTTTAGAAGTTAGGGTAGCATCCGGTTGGTGGCTTTGCAAAGCGGTAGGGCCTGTTGTGAATGGTGGAGCTTATAAAGCCGAAGCAGTAAGAAACTTTCCTGAAGCATACAAACTAGTTTTAGGAATTCCTAGTATCTTGGCTCTCAGTTTAAACATCATCGTGGACTTAAGCAACAATGGTTACAAAGCCCCACGTTATCATCCTTATTTTTACCTTCGGAAGGCTTTTTTCATTAGAATAATTTTCAGACAGCCATCACGTCCGGAGGAGATTCTATGCATCAGCGATTGTAAGGAATGCTATATTTAAAAATTATAAAAACGAATGTAAGTTCGTAAAACCCCTGTTATTGAACTCTATTAAATGAAATCACCTTTATTTTCGTCCTCTTTGCCAAGGCTGCTGCTCCTCTGCTGCCTCATTGTGTTTGGCTCCTGCAACAGCAAACGGTCTGGCCCGCCCCGAATTCTGGTCTTCGGTAAAACAAGCGGCTTCCATCATGCTTCTATTGCGGCAGGAAACGAGGCGCTCCTGAAGCTGGGGCAGCAGAACGGCTTTGAGGTAGACACCACCACCAATGCTGCTTACTTCCACGAAGATTCTTTAGGGAAATACGCTGCTGTGGTTTTTCTGAGTACTACCGGCGATGTACTTAACCAATACCAGGAGGCCGATTTTGAGCGCTACATACAAGCAGGTGGGGGTTTTGTAGGCATACATGCAGCCGCAGATACAGAGTATGACTGGCCCTGGTACGGCAACCTGGTAGGTGGTTGCTTCGAGAGTCACCCGAAGGTACAGCAGGCTTCCATTTTGGTAAAGGAGAAATCGCATGCTGCCACCAAACACCTGCCAGACCCCTGGCAGAGAACCGACGAGTGGTACAACTACAAAAACCTGAACAAGCAGGTAAAGGTGCTGCTGGCCCTGGACGAAAAATCGTATGAAGGTGGCAAAAATGGCAATAACCACCCCATTGCCTGGTACCACGACTATGATGGAGGTCGCGCCTTTTACACGGGCTTAGGCCATACGGACGAAAGCTACCAGGAGCCTGATTTTCTGCAGCACCTGCTCGGTGGCATTCAGTATGCCATAGGCGACAACCAGGAGCTAAAGTACAAGAACGCTAAAACGGAGCGCGTGCCTGCCGAGGAGCGCTTTGTAAAGACAGTGCTGACCCAAGGCGGCTTTACAGAGCCCACTGAAATGGCCGTTTTGCCCGACTTAAGTGTGCTGGTGGTGCAACGCAGAGGCGAAGTGATGCTCTTCGACCAGGAAACCCAGCAGGTAAGCCAGGTGGGAGCTTTGCAGGTATACCACAAAGCCACTGTGCCGGGTGTAAATGCTGAAGAGGGCTTGATGGGCCTAGCAGCAGACCCTGATTTTGCCAAAAACAACTTTATATACCTCTATTACAGCCCCGCTGACTCGTCTGTAAATCGCTTGTCGCGGTTCGTGTTCAAAAACAAACAGCTAGATCTAGCCTCCGAAAAGGTGGTGCTGGAGGTGAAGTCCCAACGCAATATCTGCTGCCACACCGGAGGCTCCATAGCCTTTGGACCCGACAACATGCTCTACCTCTCCACCGGCGATAACTCCACGCCATTTAACGAGGCCGGGCAGCGTTACGTAAACCACGGTTTTGCTCCCCTCGACGACCGCCCGGGCCACGAGCAGTACGATGCCCGCCGCTCAGCTGGCAACACCAACGACCTACGCGGAAAAATCCTCCGAATCAAACTAAATGAAGACGGCACCTACACTATCCCTGCCGGTAACTTGTTTCCTGAAAATACAGCCAAAACCCGCCCAGAAATTTATGTAATGGGCAACCGGAATCCCTACCGTATTTCAGTGGACCCAAAAAACGGTTACCTCTACTGGGGCGAGGTAGGGCCCGATGCCAACAAAGACAGCCTGGAGGTGCGAGGGCCACGAGGCTACGATGAGTTTAACCAAGCACGAGAGGCAGGGTTTTTCGGGTGGCCGCTTTTTGTAGGCAACAATTACTCCTACCACCGCTACGATTATGGTACAGGCAAAACTGGTCAAACCTTTGATCCGGCTAATCCGCTGAATGAATCGAGAAACAACACTGGTTTGAGGGAGTTGCCAGCTGCGCAACCGGCCTTTATCTGGTACCCTTATGCTGCCTCCAAAGAGTTTCCGCAGCTTGGAACAGGAGGACGCACGGCAATGGCTGGCCCAACTTACTACACCGATTTGTATCCGAAAGAAACAGCTTACCCAGCTTATTACAATGGCAAAGTCTTTATTTATGAATGGGTTCGGAACTGGATAAAGGTGCTGACGCTGAAGGAAAATGGCGATCTGCAGAAAATGGAAACGTTTATGTCGGATACACCTTTTAGTGCCATGATGGATATGGAAGTAGGCCCCGATGGCAGAATATATGTGCTGGAATACGGCAAAGGGTGGTTTACGGCCAACCCTGATGCTGGCCTGGCACGCTTAGATTATATTTCCGGTAACCTGCCGCCACGCGTTCATACTTTTACTGTAGATAAAACAAGTGGCAAAATACCGCTCACTATCACGGCTAAAGTAGCTGCCTCTGATCCTGAAAAAGAACCTTTGCGCTACCTCTGGACAATTGGAGATGTTAAGAAAGAAACTAAAGAACCCTACCTGGAGCATACTATTGAGAAAGGGGGCAGCCATGTGGTGCGGGTAGAGGTGCTGGATAAGCAGCAGGCATCGCGGCAGAGCGAAGAAGTAAAAGTGTATGCCGGCAATACACAACCCGAAGTTGCCATTAAGCTAACCGGCAACCAGAGCTTTTATTTTGCTGGCAAACCAGTGCAATACGAGGTGCAGGTTAAAGATGAGGACGTGCAGGTGAAAATGGAAAATCTTTTTGTTTCTCAGGATTTTATCAGAGGCAAGGACTTGGCCGGGGCTAACCTGGGGCACCAGGTACTTTCTGAAACCGTAGTAGGCCGCAACCTGATGAATGCTTCTGACTGTAAAAGCTGTCACAAGTTAGATGAAAAGTCTATCGGGCCATCTTTCAGAGAAGTAGCCGTGAAATACCAGAAAGAGCGCGATGCCCAGGCCTATCTGACAGATAAGATATTAAAAGGCGGCAGTGGAGTTTGGGGGCCCAACCCTATGCCGGCTCACCCTACCATGGATCCGGGAGAAGCCCGGCAGATTGTGCAATGGGTACGGTCATTAGCAAACGAAGACAGCAAGAAACCGTCCTTGCCAGCTAAAGGCAATGTAGTGCCCCCTGCCTCTGCAGAGCAAGGACAGCCCTCTGTGTTAAAACTAACAGCCACTTACACAGACAATGGGGCTCCGGGTGCTCCGCAGCCCCTAACAGGAGCTTATGTAGTTTACCTGCGGAACAGCGCCTTGGATGTAAGCGAGTTAAAGCAGGTGAACGCTTTTGCCAGTAAAGATTCTCTGGGAAGTAAGTATCTTATTTTTCCGGCAGGAGAAGGTTGGGTAAAATCTCCAGGAATCGACCTTACCAACATCAGCAAAATAGAAGTGGCAGGTTTTGGGACTGGTGTAGCTACAGCCTACCAGGTTGAGGTACGGCTAGGGCAGATAAATGGTAAAAAAGTAGGGGAGGGGCAATTAAACTTTGGTGCAAACAAGCAGAAAACTACAGCTACCCTATCGCTGCAGAATGCAGCAGGGAATCAGTTACAGGAGGTTTACCTGATCTTTAAACCTACAGCAACAGCCGAGGATGGTAAAAGGCCAATGCTGAAAACAATAACCTTTTTGCCTTAGTTAACCAGTGACATAATTACTTAAACACAGAAGAGGCTGCCTTAAGTAGGCAGCCTCTTCTGTGTTTAAAACCATAAGATAGATAGGCAAATTGCCGACCTAACTTATGGTTTTAAACACAGAAGAGGCTGCCTTAAGTAGGCAGCCTCTTCTGTGTTTAAAACCATAAGATAGATAGGCAAATTGCCGACCTAACTTATGGTTTTAAACACCAGTTCTGTCAGAAACTCAACCAACTGCTCGTCTTTGCTGTCGGAGATGTTGGTGAGGGAGGGCAGGTGCAGCGAAAAAAACTTTTGGTAATGCGCCGTTTCAGCCACTGTAGAAACCAGCGAAGCCGGAAACCTGAAGCTCGGGTTTATTTCCAGAATAATATCCGACACGCGCTTGCAGAAACGCTTGTAGCTGAAAAAAAAGCCTTCGCGGTTATTGTCATCCACCTCTTTTGTAAGGTAAACTTTGGCCGACTCGGCTACCACAATCCGTTGCAGCGCCACTTCATCTATGTGCTGGAAATCCATGTCGCGCTCTACTTTGCCCGACAAAATGCCGATGGCAATTTTAAGCCTTTCGGTAGCAGACGGAATATTATGTGAGGCAAACACAAGCCGGTATTCCAGCCAGCTCCAGTACCAGGAGACCAGGTAGGAGAGCAGCATGTGCTTGCTCTCAAAATACCGGTAAATAGTTGCTTCTGTTGTTCCGATTCTGGCAGCCAGTTTTTTAAATGTTAAGGCCTCCAGCCCTAGCTCATCAAGAAGTAAAATGCTTTGTTCTATAATTTGCCTTCCCTTGTCCGAAGATTCGGGATCTTTGAGGTAAACTTTATTGTCGACCTTAATACTAATATTTGTTGCTAGATTTTTCATTCATTGATTCACTTGCCTGCAGGGAGTGTTCATAAAATTCCACTTCACCTGTTTCTACATCGTACATACCGCCTGCAATGCCAATCTCTCCGTTTTCGATCATCTCACTAATAATGCTGCTTCTGGTTTGAATTTCGTCTATCATGTTATGTACATTTCGTTCAGCAACCAGCTGCACAAACTCAGCATTAGTAGATTTCTTGCTTCCATCATACTGAATTTCTTCTACCGATGGCTTGATTTTATTTACAAGTCCTGTTAAAAATCCGAGTTCCACGCTATCACAGGCCCCTTTAATGGCGCCGCAATTGGAGTGGCCCAATACCACTATCAGCTTAGCGCCTGCCACTTTACAGGCAAATTCCATACTTCCCAGAATATCTTCATTCACAATATTGCCGGCGATCCGGACACTGAAAATATCCCCAAGGCCCTGGTCAAATATCAGTTCTGCGGATGTTCTGGAGTCGATGCAACTCAGCACAATAGCAAATGGGTGCTGCCCCTGTGAGGTTTCATTTACTTGCTGCAGGAGATTTCGGTTAACTTTGAGGTTGTTAACAAATCTTCTGTTGCCTTCGGTTAGTAGTTCTAATGCTTTTGCAGGGGTAAGTTGGTCCTGTAACTCTTTGGTCAGTGTTCTCATGAGTATAACTTTTATTTTTATAAGGTTAATTATGCAACTAGTAGAACGTTGCCACGGCATGGTGCACAGCAGGAGGCCTTTAGGAAAGCTTCTAAAGCTCTAGGGCCACATTCTCTTTATCTGGTTAAAAAACTGCCAGGTGAATCATTCTTTAATCAGAGCAGTATCTTCTCTTGTTTAAAAGCTTTGGTGTCGTCTACTTCTTTAATAGTCAGGTTAATATTTTTGGTTTTAGCAGTATCTTTAAAATCTTCTATGAGTTCTTTTACATCCGGGTCCACATAGGCAGAGCTCGAAAAGTCTATTTCGAGGTCCACGTTTTCAGGGAGTTTTCGGAGCGTCTGCATAATATTGCCTTTGTTCAGAAAAGAAATTTCTTCGGCCAATAGTATATAATATTTCTCTCGCGGACCAGCCTCTTTATCCTTGTACAGGTAGTGAGAGACTTTATAGTTGTTTCGCAGAATGTTAATAATAGCTACAGCCATGCCAATGCCAATACCTGTTAAAAGATCAGTAAATACAATGGCTACAATGGTTACCAGGAAGGGCAAAAACTGATTCCAGCCGCTCCTGTACATGCTTCTGAAAAGCGAAGGTTTTGCCAGTTTGTAGCCAACCACAATCAGAATAGCTGCAAGGCTCGATAGCGGTATCATGTTAAGAATTTGAGGAACCAGCACCACGCAGCACAAGATCAGAATGCCATGTATTAAGGCCGACAGTTTGGTGCGGCCTCCAGACTGAATATTGGCCGAGCTCCTGACAATTACCTGGGTTAAGGGCAAGCCACCGATCATCCCGGAAACCATGTTACCGACACCCTGCGCTACCAGCTCCCTGTTGGCGGGGCTAATTCTTTTGTAAGGGTCCAGCTTATCAGTAGCCTCCAGGCAGAGCAATGTCTCTAGGCTGGCTACTATGGCAATAGTGCCGGCCAGGAAGAGCACATCGTAGGTAAGTACCCGGCTAAAGTCTGGTAAGGTGAACTGCTGTACAAACCCACTTAAACTGTTGGCCACAGGGAGTTCCACCAGGTGCGAGGTAGCGAGTGCTAATTGCGGAAAGTAATCGCGGAAGACAATGTTGAGCACAATACCCAGGACCACGACAACCAGTGGCCCCTGAATTAGCTGGAATATTTTATGCTTTCTGGTAAGAACCTGATCCCAGAATATAAGAATAACCAGCGAAAGAGCACTTATTAAAATGGCTCCTGGCGTTATATATTCAAAGGCTTTAAATAGGTCGGAGAAGGTAGTGCCTCCATCTGGCTGAATGTAATGAACATCTCCTTCGTAGTTGCTGTCGTAGCCGAATGCGTGCGGAATCTGCTTCAGGATAATGATAACCCCAATACCAGAAAGCATACCTTTAATAACAGCAGTTGGAAAGTAATAGCCAATACTACCTGCTTTCAGAAACCCAAGTGCTAACTGAATGGCACCAGCCAGCACCACAGCTGACAAAAACACTTCGTAGCTGCCTAGCCCTTGTATGGCTTGCAGCACAATTACTGCCAAACCTGCTGCAGGTCCGCTTACGCCTAATTGCGACCCACTGATGAGTGTAACAACAATGCCACCCACTATGCCGGCTATAATACCGGAAAACAGAGGTGCACCAGAGGCCATGGCAATACCCAGGCACAGAGGCACAGCCACCAGGAAAACAACAATTCCCGCTGGCAAATCGTGTTTGATTTCTTTCAGGCTTATCATAAGATTCCGGATTTAGGAGAATGCTTAAAAACGATAGCTTTGCTATAGCATTACAATGTAAAACTTTTTTTTACATTGTTTTACTTTTGTATTTAGAAAAATGTTAACCTGCAAAAATGAGGGGTAAAATACTCTAAGTAAAAGGGTTGGCTACCCAGGTTAAAAAGGATGTTCCCATCATGGCACCAGGCATACTAGAGCCTCCGGAAGGGCTATTTGATTAGAATAATTTACTTGTGCGGTAGCTCTCAGAGCATTCCATGTTATAAAAATTACTGTTTCAACCTTTACAATACTTGCCACCGCCACGACTAACTAAGGCGCATCGTCACTATAAAACAAAATGCCCCGGCAATTTTAAGAATTGCCGGGGCGGTCTGAACAGAAAGGTGAATAAAGATTGGAAGCTGCGGTTTAAAAGCCTAGCTTCTGGCGAACCCGCTCAAGTACTGGTGCGGCAATGGCTCTTGCCTTTTCGGCTCCTTCCAGCAGCTTTTTATCTATTTCGGGCAGGTTGTTGATGTAGTAGTTGAACAGCTCGCGTTCCTTGGCGTATTTCTGAACAATAACCTCGTACAGTGCCTGTTTGGCATGACCATAGCCGTAACCACCGTTTAAATAGTTTTGTCGCATGGCCTCCGCTTCTTCTGGCTTGGCGATAAGCTTGTATAACTTATACACTGTGTCGCTTTCCGGGTCTTTAGGATCTTCGAGCGGTGTGCTGTCGGTAATAATACTCATTACCGTTTTACGGAGTGGCTTGTCTGCCTCAAAAATATCGATGATGTTGCCATACGACTTGCTCATTTTTTCGCCGTTCAATCCTGGCACCGTCATAACAGATTCATCTATCCTAGCCTCGGGCAGCACAAAAGTGTCACCATAGGTGTGGTTAAATGAGCTGGCAATATCGCGCGTGATTTCCAGATGCTGTATCTGATCTTTGCCTACAGGAACAGTGTTGGCATCGTAGAGCAAGATGTCGGCTGCCATGAGCACCGGGTATGTAAAAAGCCCAGCGTTTACATCAGAAAGACCACGACGGCTCGATTTATCTTTAAAAGAGTGTGCATTGGCCAACATCGGGAAAGGCGCAAAGCAGTTGAGGTACCAGGCCAGCTCAGTTACCATCGGCACATCCGATTGGCGGTAGAAAATATGTTTATCTGTGTCAAAACCAAAGGCAAGCCAGGAGGCAGCTACTGAATAGGTATTATGACGTAAAACTTCCGCATCGCGAATGGCAGTAAGGGAGTGCAGATCAGCAATAAAAAACAGAGATTCCTCCTGAGATGTTCTGGAGAGTTCGATAGCTGGAATAATAGCACCCAATAAGTTGCCTAAATGGGGTCTGCCTGTGCTCTGGATGCCGGTGAGGTAACGTGCCATAGAGAAATCATCATTAGTTTAAGCTGCAAAATAAGCGAAATTTAATGATTAGGTGATTTGAAAATCCGGAAATTTAAAGTCGGCAGCTGATGCAGGCCCCTCTGGTAGGTAACCTGGCTCCTTCTAAACATGGTGGAGGGAAATGGCCTATCTACTATACCTCCTTACCTGTTAATGTACTGCTTCTTTTTCATCGGCGGCTTCTTGTATCAAAGCAGAGGCAGTTCTATGGCCAAGGTAGCCATCTATAATGTAATGTGCTACATAAAGCAGCGGTGTTAGGGCAATGGCCACAAAAAACTTATAAATGTAGTTAAGTCCTGCCACCGAAAGCACCTGTGTTAAAGACCAATTGCCAAAAAAGTAGAAGGCAATAAAGAGTACCACTACACTATCAACCAGTTGCGACACCAGTGTAGAGCCTGTTGCCCGGAGCCAGATTTTTTTGCTGCCTGTGTAGCGGCGGAGCCAATGAAAAACAGTAGCATCGAGGAACTGCGACACCATAAACGCCACCACAGACCCTAAAATAATTCCCATGCCTTGCCGGTAGATACTGTTAAAGGCGAAGTCTATGTTGAAGGGTTTTCCTTCGCTGTCTATGCTGTTTACTTCGAGCCAGAATTGTGCGGGTGGCAGCCCTGTAACCACTGTAATCACCAAAAAGGCATATAAAATCAGTACAACTGTTAAGATGCTTACTTTTTTTACACCTTCTTTTCCGAAATACTCATTTATAATGTCAGTAGTGATAAACACTACTGGCCAGATAATAACGCCGGCTGTAAGGTTAAAATCCAGCTTTGACCCCAGGATGCTGAGCTGTGCACCTGGAAGGCCGAATAGTGCCTCCCCAGAAAATATTTTAACCCCAATCAATTCCGCTAGCAAGGCATTGGCTATGAAAATGCCACTCAGTACTAAAAAGAGCTGCGTTCGTTTTTTTTCGGAGGTAGAAACTGTACTCATGGCCAATTGCTGGTTAAGATCTAACAAAAACGGCTATAACCACTGTGGTGAAGGTATGGCCGCGATCGTACTCATCAAAGGTAAAAATATATTGTAAAAAATGCAGGCTATACTCGAAGAAGGGCATAGACTTTATGGACACTAGAAGCCTCTGGATGGCCTTTTTCATTAGAAAAATTCGAAGCTTTCTGCTCTTGTTTTAAAGTAGCAGCAGGAATGATTTGCAGACACACCACAATAATCTTCATTAAGGCTAAATAGATGCAACTAAATCATAAATAATTGGATCTGTTAAATTAGTTATCAGACTCGGCAGAAATTTTAGTTGTTTAATGTGCTTACTGATAGATGATTATGAGGTTTTGGCCGTTTTTGACATGTTTGATAAGGCAAGATAGTAAGCAAAAATCTGAAAGGTTTTATAGATCTTGTAATTTTGTTTAAAAAATATTAAATTGGATAATAATAACAAAATAATAAACCTATGAAAATTAGTAAAGTAGTTTTAGTGGCACTTGTGCTCTCCTTAGGGCATCAGGGTGCCATGGCTCAGGCTGGCCTCCTGAACAAAGTGAAGCAACGCGGCGATGCTAAAGCCGATGAAGCACTGGATAAGTTGTTTGGAGGTAAGAAAAGTGCCGGCAACAACACTACCGGAAACAGCAGTGCCTCCTCTACCACGGAGAGCGGGAGCGGTGTAGTGTACGGTAGCAAAGGAGGCAGCCGTGCTACTAATAAAGGTGGCGAAGGGCTGGCCGCTACTATACCCGATGTAAAGCAACACCTTACGGAGGCTGAAACATCCTTTAAAGCCAGAAGTTTTGGCGAGGCTCGCTATGCGGTGCAGCAGGCTATGCTGGGGGTAGAACTCCAGATCGGACAAAAAATACTGGCATCGTTGCCGGAGGCTATTTCTGGCCTGAAAAAAGATGAACAGGTAGAGCAGGTAACCAGTATGGGCTGGGGCTGGGCCGGGCTTACCATCCTGCGCCAGTACACCAACCAAGACGACAAAGAATTTAGAGTTACAGTGGCCAATAATGCGGCCTATGTAAACATGCTGAATAATTACATGACCAGCGGAGGCTACGGACAAACAACAGGTGGACAACAGGATTGGAAACAAACCAAAGTGAAAGGTCACCGTGCCGTAATTGAATACAGCGATGGAGCTGGTTATAAACTTACTGTTCCGCTTGGTCAGTCTTCTATGCTCATGTATGAAGGCGTAAATTTTAAAAATGAGCAGGAAGTAATGGCAGCAGCCAACACCGTAGACATAGACGGCATTAAGAAAATGTTAGGAGAAAAGTAACAGCAGCACGCTACACTCAAAAAGAAATAACGAATGAAAAAGATACTGACCGGCATTTTTGCCTTTTGCTTACTTTCTCTCACCTGCTTAGGGCAGCAATTTAATAGCAACCTGGGTGAGGCACGCAACAATTACGCAGCAGGTAACCTCGTAGAATCCAGGGCGGCGATGGAGCAGATGCTCCGCGAGTTGGATGTGGAGATTGGCCGTGAGATTCTGAAGTTGCTTCCTGCTAAACTGGAAGCTTTGGATGCCAATACGAAAAATGACGAGGTAACAAGTGGAGGTGGTGGTTTAATAGGAGGCTTGTACATACATCGCACCTATGGCTCCGATCCTAAAAGCGCCAACCTCGACATTGTAAACAATTCACCGCTCATTAACTCGCTGCAGGCACTGCTTTCTGTGCCCTTTATTGCCGGAGCGGGCAATCCTGACCAGAAGGTGGTAAAAATAAGCGGATACAAAGCGCTACTGAACAAAATGAATGATGAAACGGCCGGAAAAACAAATTATGAACTCCAGATTCCGCTGCAGAACACACTTGTTACCCTTAAAGTAAACGACACCAAAGAAGATAACATCATAAAACTAGCTGGTACTATTCCGCTAGAAAAGATCTCACAAATGGCTAGATAGGACAAACAATATAAAAACAGGGAAAGAGCGGTAGGGGAGGCCATAAGCCTTTTCTATCGCTTTTCTGTTTTGGTAAACGAAGCTGCGCAACTAGCAAAGTATTCTCTGGCAATGGAAAATTGCTTTGGAATGGATTCTGAAAATAGAAGTTGCTGGTACCGGCAATTGGTAAGTTTATGCAAACGATGTTAAAGGCCTAAGGGGAAAATTCGCTTAATTAACGTGAACTCGGGAATTAATTTGGTTTAAGACAGGCATTTGCGCAACAAAAAAGGCTAAGGATTAGGTAGAAATATTGTCCGATGTTTCACCTAACTCCTTAGCCTTATGCACTTTAT